>DAHWNZ010000199.1:0-520 GCA_027339635.1 Candidatus Dormiibacterota bacterium | reverse complement strand
GTCGGGGCGCGCATCCGAAGGGGGACACGACGCATCTGGCGCAAGTCCTGCGCGAGTGGGTCGGCCAACAGCTGGGCGCCATCGCCAAACCGGATGAAATCCGCTTCACCGATAATCTTCCCAAGACCCGCTCGGGCAAGATCATGCGCCGTTTGCTGCGCGCGATCGCCCGCGGCGAAGACATCACGCAGGATGTTTCCACGCTGGAGAACCCGGCGATACTCGAGCAACTGCGCGGGGGTGTGGCCACGGCGGGGAGTAAACCGCCCGCGCGTGCGAGGCGCGCCGCGCCGGCACGCGCGCGCGCCGGGCGCCGGGTCCGAGCGACGGAGAAGTCCACCACGGCCACGGCCCGCGGGACGCGGCGCACCGCGCTGAAGCAGGTCAAACCGCCGGCCCCGCGAGCCCGGCGTGCCAAGGCGACGCAAGTCAAAGCCAAGCGGACAGCGGTCAAGGCCAAGAAGCGCACGGCGGTCAAGGCCAAGAAGCGCGCCGCGGTCAAGGCGAAAGTAGCGAGACC
>DAHWNZ010000198.1:0-523 GCA_027339635.1 Candidatus Dormiibacterota bacterium | reverse complement strand
GTCGCCCCCGTAGCGGGCCAGCAGGTCGGAGGGCCGGATCTTCGCGCGCAACCTGGTGCTGATCGTCTGCAGCAGCTCGTCCCCGGCTCCGTGGCCGAGAGCGTCGTTCACGGTCTTGGTGCCGTCCATGTCGATGAAGAACACCACCGCCTGCCCCTCCCGCCCGGGGTCGGCCGTCACCTCGGCCAGTCGGCGCTGCAGCTGATGGCGGTTGGGCAGCCCGGTCAGGTCGTCGTGCTCGCTCTGATGGCGCAGCCGCTCCTCCCAGAGGGCCTTCTCCGTGCTGTCGCGGGCGGTCACGATCCACCCGGCGGCGCGCTCCTTGCCGTAGTGCACCTGGTTCCGGGCTAGGGCAATCACCCTGACCCCCGCCTCCAGGGGGAGCGTGATTTGGAGGCGATTGTCGACCCAGCCCGGCCCACCTCCCGAACTGCCGCCTCCACCCGAGGCGGCGATCAGCACCGAGTCCATGGACCGTCCGAACAGCTCCGGCGCCAGCTGCCCGAACAGGCTGGCGAAGACC
>DAHWNZ010000197.1:0-524 GCA_027339635.1 Candidatus Dormiibacterota bacterium | reverse complement strand
AGCAGCACTGCGGCCTTGCCGGTCCCGCTCCCCACGTCGAGTGCGCGTGCGGGAACCCCGACGAGCTCGACGACGTCGTCGACGAGCTGCTCCGGATAGGACGGGCGGACCTGGTCGTAGAGCTCGGCGACCTCGCCGAAGACCAGGCGTTGTTCGCGCACGGATCCGAAGCTATCGTCACCTCCTGGCGCTGGGTCGCCTCCCGGGACGGCGGGTGGTGAGGGGTGATCCGTTCTCGGGCGGCGGGTTAGTCCGACTGCGCTGAGGCTCCCGTCCTCGTGATCGGGAGAGTTGTCGCGAGCAGCAGAGTCGTGACGAGTGGGTCGCCACGGGCGCCCGGAGGGGAGTGGTCATGCGAGGTGTGACGTTCGGGCTCGGGACGACCCTGGCTGCCCTGGCCGCTGTAGGAGTGGCCGGCGTTGCGCCCGGCACCGGAGCCGGTGCGGTCCATCGGGCGGGGAGTGCCCCGCGCTCGATCCAGACGCTCGCCCCGGACCATCGCCTGCCCGACTGGGCTCGGGCGG
>DAHWNZ010000196.1:0-525 GCA_027339635.1 Candidatus Dormiibacterota bacterium | reverse complement strand
TGGCGATAACACCGTCAGCTTGGGGGGTCCCACTCCTTTTCGGATGCCTTCTGAGCTGGCCCTCGGGCCAGCTCAGGGGTGGGGAATTTCAGTGATCAGGTCTGGGGAGTTTCAGATGATCCTCAGCACTACTAACCCACGGGCAGGCGGGTTGACCGGTACGACGGTCGGAGGGATACTGGAATCATGGCCAAGCGAGTCGTGACGCACCGGCGCGCAGCGCGGATCATTTTGCTGGACGAGTCCAGGCGAGCCTTGCTCTTTCGTGGCGGCGATCCGGCGCGACCCGAGGCGGGTAGTTGGTGGTTCACGCCGGGAGGAGCCATCAAGCCTGGCGAGTCTGCGGAAGATTCGGCTCGGCGGGAGCTGAGAGAAGAGACCGGACTTGATGTGCAGAGCGTGGGACCGGTGGCATTCCACAGGGACGCCGATTACCAGTTTCAAGGAGTCCGCTACCTGCAGAGGGAAGATTACTTCCTGGTAAGGTGCGACCGGTTCGAAGTCAGCGACGCAGGCTGGACACCA
>DAHWNZ010000195.1:261-532 GCA_027339635.1 Candidatus Dormiibacterota bacterium | reverse complement strand
CCCCAGACGGAGGCCCGTCCCCTCTTCCTCTGCGTCGCCTCACCGGTCGCGCTCCTGGACGTGCTGGACGGCTGGGTCGCCCGGCGGGTGGGGTTGGTGACCGTGCTGGGTCGGGCGCTCGACCCGATCATGGATGCGACCTTCTTCTCCCTCTCCGCTCTCGGCTGCCTGCTCCTCGGGCTGGTGCCGGTCTGGATGGGGCTGCTGGTGGTGGCCCGCTATGGGATCCCCGCCATCGCCTTCTTGTCGCTCTACCCCTGGCTCCCGCGGC
>DAHWNZ010000195.1:0-251 GCA_027339635.1 Candidatus Dormiibacterota bacterium | reverse complement strand
CGACCCGCTTCGGCAAGATCAACACCTTCGCCTCCGGGGTCGCTTTGGCGGGCTCCTCCCTGCTGGTGCTCTCGGGAGCCCCCACCCTGGTCTTCGACCTGGTCTTCGGTGCGATCCTGGCGGCGACCGCGGCGGGACAGATCGTGACCCTGGCGAGAAGGGGGATCGAGGAGTTGCGCTCGCGAGTCTGAGAGTGCGGCCCCGCTGCTCCAAAGCTGAGCGGTGACCGGACCAGCCGGATCAGCTCAGCC
>DAHWNZ010000194.1:0-539 GCA_027339635.1 Candidatus Dormiibacterota bacterium | reverse complement strand
ATGCGGCCATCTCGGAGGATCCTTGCATCGCTGACGGCCTGCTGCGCCGTCGCGGGAATGTTGGCCGTGACGGCGGCGGAGACCGCCCAGGCGGTACCGGCCCGCCACGCGTCGAAGGGGGGTGGTGTCGTCACCTTCGCCGAGCAACCCGGCGCGACGCCCACCTACATCTTCCCTCTGTACAACGGCGCGAACTCCCAGAACGCCGACATCACGTACCTTCAGCCCCTCATGTGGCTTCCGCTGTACTGGTTCGGCCACCCGACAAGCAGCGCCGCCACCGTCAACTACAAGCTCTCGATGGCCGACCCACCAGTCTTCTCAAGCAGTGGCAAGACGATCACGATGAAGCTCAAGCGCTACGTCTGGTCGACAGGTGCGCCGGTGACCGCTCGCGACATCGTGTTCTGGATGAACCTCGTAATGGCCGAGAAGACAAACTACGCGGGCTACGTCCCCGGGGGTTGGATGACACACGTCGCCGGCTACTCGGCGCCCTCCGCGGACACCTTCGTCCTCAAGATGACCAAGGCGTACAA
>DAHWNZ010000193.1:0-543 GCA_027339635.1 Candidatus Dormiibacterota bacterium | reverse complement strand
GCGACGAGCGTCTTGCCTGCAGCTCCACGGCCGCGCTTGCCGGGCTTCACCCCACCAATGGCGGTCTCGTCGACCTCGACGTCGCCGGCGAGCTTGTCTCGACCCGGCCTGACCATGGCGGAGCGCAGGCGGTGCAGCATGGCCCAGGCGGTCTCGTAGGACCCGAGACCGAGGACGCGCTGCAGCCCGAGCGCCGAGGCACCGTCTTTCTGGCTCGTCACGAACCACGCGGCCGCGAACCACACCGTGAGCGGCGTACGCGTGCGGTGGAAGATCGTGCCTGCCGTCGGGGAACAGCGTCGGGCGCAGCCGGCGCACGAGCGCTGGCCGCCGGACAGTCGCCAGCTCTCGCTACACCCGCACGCCGGGCAGGCGAAGCCCTCTCCCCAACGCAGCCAGTCGAGGTAGTCCAGACACGCCAGATCGTCCGGGAACCACACCAAGAGCTGGGCGTACGTCCCTGGATAGTCCACCCCAGCCACCGGTCTCCCCGCGACCACCACATCTTGAGCCTACTGTACTCAGACGGATAGCCCCTTTTTC
>DAHWNZ010000192.1:0-547 GCA_027339635.1 Candidatus Dormiibacterota bacterium | reverse complement strand
GCCTAGTACCGGTCGAGGGTGCGCAGGGACAGCTCCTGGCGCGGCGGTCGGCGACGAAGACTGGGGAAGAGAGGTCAGAGGCTGGGGGGAGTCGGTTCGCGCTTCTCCCTTCTCCTGTCGCGCGCTTGGGCTGAAGGCGGCGCGGTTTAACGGCGCTTGACACTGCGCTCCTAAATCCGGCTGGCGCCCGATCTTCAGCGAGTACGACGCCGTTCTTCCCAATTCATTTGAACTGAGGTGGTGCGCCCAGAGGGATTTGAACCCCCGCAAACCCAGATCCGTAGTCTGGTGCTCTATCCGGACTGAGCTATGGGCGCCCTGAGAGCGTGATTGTAGCTCGGCCCCTCAGGCGGTCTCGGGCAGGGCGCGCTCCAGAGCCTTGGTGGCGGCGATCCGGCACTCGACCTGGTCCAGGACATCGTCGAGCTCCATCCGGAGGCGGTCATCCAGAGCCACCGGGTGGTTGTCGAGCTCGCGCAGCAGGGCGGAGAACTGAAGGGCCTTCTGTTCTATCTTCGCCACCAGCTCGGGTGCCGTGAGCCGACTC
>DAHWNZ010000191.1:0-555 GCA_027339635.1 Candidatus Dormiibacterota bacterium | reverse complement strand
ATGCGGGGCGCACGCATGCGGTCGGCCTCGCAGAACAACGCGAGCTCGAGCGCGCCACCCGGGACCTGCTCGAAGTACACCGTGGCGTCCGGCCGGGTGAACCCGTTGAAGACGCCGCCGTTCCCCTGGATCCGGCGGCCGAACTCCCCCTTGGGCAGGTGCTCGGACCCTTGGAACATGAGGTGCTCGAAGAGGTGGGCGAAGCCCGTGGACCCTGCAGGCTCGGAGCGGAACCCCACGTCGTAGAGGAGCGACACGGCGGCCACGGGCGAGGCGGGGTCGGGGGCGACCAGCACCCGAAGCCCGTTGTCCAGCGTCGCCTGCTCGATCGTCGCCACCTCGTCCTCCCTGCCGTGGGCTCCTCGAAGGTTATGCGAGAGCGAGGAGCGCCCCTGCCCCGGTAGCAGCCGGGCCCGCCGGGCCTCGTTCTGGCGCGCCGCCCCCGACGTGGCCGCGTGCGAGCGTGCGGTCAGCGATCCGACGTCTCCCCCTCGACCACGACCTCGGGCTCCACGAGTGCCTCGAGGATCTCTGGTGGCGGCTCCGCTGTGGGGC
>DAHWNZ010000190.1:0-557 GCA_027339635.1 Candidatus Dormiibacterota bacterium | reverse complement strand
CTCCTCGAGGTAGACGAAGATCGCCGCGCCGGCGTTCTGGCCGGACCACGAGGTGGCAAAGAAGTTCTGCTCATCCGTCCACTTCGGCGGGTGGGCGAAGACCGCGCCCAGTACCGACAGGCCCGGGACCGTCTGCGCCGCTGACTGCAGGTAGGTCGTGATCGCCGCCCGGACGGTGGCCCTCGGCACTCAGTTGTGCCCCTTGGACCGGATGCGGTAGGGCGTCAGCAGGTCCCTGGCGTAGGTGAGGTCGGAGAACTCATCGCCGGGGTACTTGCTCATCTTCTGCGGCTCGGAGATCTCCTGCAGCATGAGGGCGTTGTCGCCCCTGGTCTTGATGAGGTACATCGCCGTGTAGATGCAGGAGGTCTTGATGGCGTTCGGCATGGCCGTGACGGGCAGGAAGTCCGGCTGCTCTGGCACCGTGTGGGCGTACTGCAGCGGCGTGGCCGAGGTCAGCGTGGTCCCGCTGACGCCGCCCACGGTGAAGCTCTCCGTGTTGGCCCCATCGCGGATCGTCAGCCGGGTGACGTTCGGCACGATGCCCAGCAGGCCCG
>DAHWNZ010000018.1:0-39494 GCA_027339635.1 Candidatus Dormiibacterota bacterium | reverse complement strand
CAGACCGATGCGCTGGCGCTGACCCCCGGAGAATTCGTGAGGGTACAGGTCGGCCGCCTTGGGGCTGAGGCCGACCTCCTGGAGCAGCTGGCTGACTCTGGAGTCGCGCTCCTTGTCGTTGCCTATCTTCTGCACCGTGAGCGGCTCACGAATGATGCTCCCGACCCTCATCCTGGGGTCCAGCGATGCATAGGGATCCTGAAACATAAGTTGCAGGTCACGCCTGCGGCGGCGGAACTCCCGACCGCGCAGTTTGGCGATGTCCTGGCCCTCGAACCAGATCTCGCCCGAAGTCGGGCGTTCCAGCCCGACGATCACCCGCCCGATGGTGGTCTTGCCACAGCCCGACTCTCCCACCAGCCCAAAGGTCTCTCCCTTGGCGACCTTGATCGACACGTCCGAAACCGCCTTCACGGAGCCGATGCGTCGCTGCAGCACCGCCCCCGAGGTCACCGGGAACTCCTTGACCAGGTGGCGCACCTCCAGAAACTCGGAGGGCGGCGGCGAGGTAGCTGTATCGTCCGCGGTGGGAGCGGTGGTTGTCATCTCAAAAGGTCCTGATGGGGGAGGCTGGAATGGCGGTCGTCCGGATCAGCGGACTGGTGCCGCCTGACTTGGAGATCTGACCCTGCCAACCGGGTTGAAGCAGGCGTATTGATGCTCGGGCGTGTCCCCTGTGAGCTCGGGCTCGGACTCGCGGCACTGTGCCGTTGCGTACTGACAGCGGGGCTGGAAGCGGCACCACGTGGGCGGGTGAGAGAGATCGGGCGGCAGCCCAGGAATGCTGTACAGCGCGACATCGGTGCGCTGATCCAGCCTGGGGATCGAGGCGAGCAGGGCCTCCGTGTAGGGATGGCGCATCGACTCGAACAGATCCCCAGTGGGGGCCGCCTCGACGATCTTGCCCGCGTACATCACATTGACTCGGTCCGCTCGCCCTGCGATCACCCCCATGTCGTGGGTGATTAGCAGGACGGCCATCCGCAGCCGCTGCTTCAGGTCGTAGAGCAGCTCGAGGATCTGCAGCTGGATGGTCACGTCCAGGGCGGTAGTCGGCTCATCGGCGATCAGGAGCTTGGGATCGCAGGACAGAGCCATGGCTATCATCACCCTCTGGCGCAGCCCGCCGGAGAGTTGGTGGGGATAGTCCCGGAGTCGCTCCCTGGGATTCGGCATGCCCACGAGACCCAGGACCTCAGCCGCACGGTCGAACGCCTCCTTCTTGGAGACATCGCGATGGATGCGCACCATCTCGGCTATCTGGTTGCCTAATGTCATGGTGGGATTGAGCGACGTCATGGGGTCCTGGAAGATCACGGCGACGTCGTTGCCCCTGACCTTTCGGAGGTCCTTGTCGTGCAGCCCCACCAGCTCCTTGCCGGCGATCTGAATGCTGCCTCCGGCGATGTAGCCCCCCGGAGGGAGGAGCTGCATGATCGACATGCCGGTCATGGTCTTGCCACAGCCGGACTCTCCCACGAGACCCAGGGTCTCCCCCTCCTCTATATAGAGGCTGACTCCGTCCACCGCACGGACCTCACCCTTGCGCTGGCGGATGTAGGTCCTGAGGTCCTTGATCTCTAACAGTGCTGCCAAGTCTTACTTCCTAAGCAACCGATGGGCGTCCAGCGGCAATTTGTGCGGAGTATAGCGGGCCGATCCCGTCTTCGCCACTACCGGGCCGGGCCGGGCCCGCCGGTGGCGCCCCCCTCAAGCTCAGCCAAGGCCCCAAGCGCTCGGCGGCAGGGGCGTCCGTGGTCCCTCGGATGCCTCGGAGCGCCTGGGCTGGCTGGGGTCGACCAGCCTGCCCGCCCGCATCTCGAGGATGCGACCCGACCAGCCCTCGACCAGGGCCCGATCATGGCTCATCAGCAGGACCGCCAGCCCCATCTCCTGCTTGACGGCCTGGATGCTCTCCATGATCTCCTGGGCGACCGAGGCGTCGACCGCCGTGGTGGGCTCGTCAGCGAGAAGGAGCTTCGGACGGCACACGGTCGCCATCGCGATCAGAACCCGCTGCCTGAGTCCGCCGGAGAGCTGATGCGGGTATCTGCTGGCCACCTCGGCCGCCCCGCTCACTCCGACCTTGGCAAGCGCTTCCACCGCCCTCTCCAGTGCTTCCTTGCGAGGGACGTGGAAATGCACGCTGGCACCCTCCGCCACCTGGTCTCCGACGGCCATCGTCGGGTTGAGGGCTGCTGACGGATCCTGAAACACCATGGCAATCTCGCTGCCCCGAATGGCGCGCATGCGACGTTCTGGAAGACGGATCAGGTCGACTCCCTGGTACTCGATGCGCCCAGCGGCAAAGAGCCCTCCGGGCGGAAGAAGCCTCATCACCGAAAGCGCCAGCATGGTCTTGCCGCAGCCCGACTCGCCCACCAAGCCCACGGTCTCTCCAGACTGGATCTGCAGGCTCACCCGGTCGACGGCCACCACCTCACCGCGATGGAGGCGGATGTGGGTCGCCAGGTCCTCAATCTGCAACAGCGCTGCCATCAGCTCCCGGGGCGGTCCCCCAGCGCAGATCTCGGAACATCCAGCGAGGCGGGATTCGCGGTTTGGGACATGGCTCTTGCAGCCACCCTCACAGTGATTTACCTACGCATCACAGTCTAAGCCGCACGGGCGGACCCGGGACGGAGCCCTGGTCTCCGGAGCTGCTGGCCCCTGGCCGCCACCCTTCCGATCACCACCGGTGCGGTCCCAAGAGGCGAACCGCCTCCTCGCTGTTAGCGGTAGGCTTGGTGCGCCAGGCAGCACGCGAAGGAGGTCTTGCATGAAGGCGATCATCACGACGCCGGGGAAGAAGGGGAGTGTCCACCTCGGGGACATTGCAGAGCCGTCGGGGTCGGGGCAGGTCCAGTCGGCTGACGGCAAGCCGGCGGATGGTGTCGAGGTCGAGGTGGTCGAGGTGGGAGTGTGCGGAACCGACCTGGAGATCGCCAACGAGGGCTATGGAGCCCCTCCCGATGGGAGAGACGTACTGGTCATGGGCCACGAGAATCTCGGTCGGGTGGCGCGGGCGCCCTCCGGAAGCAAGCTGGAGCCGGGCCAGCTGGTGGTAGCCACGGTGCGGCGGCCATGCCCGGAGCGATGCGCCCCTTGCGCCAACGGTCAGAGCGACGACTGCCTGACCGGCAACTACACCGAGCGGGGGATCAAGGGGCGTGACGGCTACATGGCAGAGCGGTACGTGGAGTCTGAGGACTACCTTATTCCGCTTCCGCCGAGGCTCAACCGGGTAGGGGTGCTGATGGAGCCCAGCTCCATCGTGGAGAAGGGGCTGATCCAGGCGTACGGGATCCAGCGGCACCGCTTTCCGTGGGAGCCAAAGAGGGCCCTGATCTGCGGCGCCGGCGCCATCGGTCTGCTGGCCGCGATCTCGCTGCGGCTGAGGGACCTTGAGGTGTTCATGGTCGCCAAGGCCGAACCCGACTCCGCGGCGGCGCGGGTCGCCAAGGAACTCGGTGCCAACCTGCTTGACGCCGACCAGCACCCGGTTGGGGGACTGGCCAAAGAATTGGGCAACATCGACTTGGTCTTCGAGGCAACCGGCGTGTCCGCGGTCGCCATGGCGGCCATTGCCGTCACCGGGCACGACGGGGTCTGCTGCCTGAGCTCCGTGACCGCCGGCGCCAGAACCGTGACCGTCGACGCCGATGCGCTCAACCTGGACATGGTCCTGGGTAACAAGCTGGTCTTCGGAACGGTCAACGCCAACCGGACCCATTTCGAGGCGGCCGCCCGGATGCTGGCGGCTGGGGTCCGCCGCTGGCCCTCCGTGCTGGAGCAGATCGTCAGCCGTCGCGTCCCGGCGGAGCAGTTCCAGGACGCCTTTGCCCGCCAACCCAACGACATCAAGACCGTTATCACCTTCGCGGGAGGATGAGCGTCATGTTTCCACAGGGACGGGGCCAGTTCAGCCGCCAGGCGCACTGCGATCTACCGGAGGGGACGATCGAAGAGGAGTTCGCCCGGCAGGGATTCTTCGGACCAGCGTCGCACCTTTACCACAGCCACGCTCCGACCGAGTGGTTGCGCATCGAGGGTCCCCTGCGGCCGCGCGCCTACGACCTGCGCCAGGTGCGGGCCAAGGACGCGTCGGATGCGGCCGCCAGCCTCACCCCCATCCTCGGCAATGACGATGTGCGCATCCACGTCTCCCGTCGGGTGGAGGCGATGCCCTACTGCTATCGCAACGCGGACTGCGACCTGATCTATTTCATCCATCGCGGCAAGGGGCGCATGGTGACCGACTTCGGCAGGCTCGACTACGAGCAGGGCGATTACCTGGTCCTCCCCCGCGGGACCACACACAGGATCTTTCCCGAGGGAGGGGAGACCTTCATGCTTGTGATCGCGTCCTCGGAGATGCCGGAACTGCCGCCCGCCGACCGCATGGGACAGCATTCACCCTTCGACCGCGCGGTACTGCGCCTGCCCGAGCTGCCGATGGAGGCGAGCGCCCCAAACCCCTCAGGAGAGTGGGAGATGGTGATCGAGCGGGAGGGGGAGTGGACCAGGGTCTTCTACCCCTTTGACCCCCTGGACACGGTCGGCTGGAAGGGGGACCTCAGCGCCTTTGCGCTCAACGTGCGCGACATCCGGCCCGTCACCTCGGGACGGTTCCACCTGCCCCCATCGGTGCACACCACCCTGCGCACCTCCGGCTTCGTCCTGTGCACCTTCGCCCCTCGCCGAGTCGAGGGGATCGATGACCCGGGAGCGGTGCGGCTGCCGTTCTATCACCGCAACATCGACTACGATGAGGTGCTCTTCTACCATGCCGGCACATTCATGAGCCGAGCGGGTATCGACGCCGGGATGATGACCTGGCATGCCCAGGGGATCCACCACGGGCCCCAGCCAAAGGCCATTGAACGGGACCGCCAGGGGACCAAGACTCACCATGACGAGGTTGCGGTCATGATTGACGCCCGCCACCCGCTGCATCCCCTGCCGGACATCCTGCCCGCTGAGATAGCCGAGTACGCCGAGTCCTGGATGCCTCTGATGGACGACGACTGAGCTACTGCCGTGTTGCTGGCAACCGTCGGGATCACAGGGCCGGTTGGTTCCATCGATCGGGTGGTGGCGGCCAGGACCGATCCGCAGAGCGGCATCCCGGCCCTGGTGGACGTGACCGCCGCCGGGGAGCTGTGGTGGGAGCGCCAGGGATGCGGTGACCCCCAGCGCTGGGCCCGAGCCACCTTTCCCGACGACCTGGTGCGCCTCCTCCGAGGGGGGCGCCGGGGGCTGGAGATGGCCGGCGAGGCGGTCGAGCTGGCACTGACGTTGCCCGCCTCGGCCACCACTTCCTCCGGCGCTCCGCTCCGCTGGCCCGAGGGCGGGGTGCAGCGCCGCCCACTGCTGCGGTCCCCCTTGTTGCGCGACTTCTACGCCTTCGAGACCCATGTGGCGGCCGGGGCCGCGCGCCGCGGTGAGCCCATTCCTCCGGCATGGTACAGAAGACCTGTCTACTACAAGGGCAACGCGGCAACTCTGCTGGCCCCGGGTGAGGAGGTGCCCTGGCCCCACTACTGCGACCAGCTCGACTATGAGCTCGAGTTCGCCTGCGTCCTGCTCCGGGGAGGGCGGGACTTTGATCAGGACTCCGCCCTGGAAGCGATCGCCGGCTACACCGTCTTCTGTGACTTTTCCGCCCGCGACATTCAGCACGAGGAGATGCAGGCACGCCTTGGCCCAGCCAAATCCAAGGACTTCGCCAGTGGCCTGGGCCCGTGGTTGGTCACCTCCGACGAGGTCCCGGACGCCGCTCTTCTCACGGCGGTGGCCTACTTGAATGGGCAGGAGGTGGCACGGGGCACGATGGGGGAGGCGCGCTGGAGCTTTCCCCAAATGGTGGCGTACGCATCGGGGGCGGAGCCGCTCACGGCGGGCGAGATCATCGCCAGCGGCACCGTCGGTGGTGGCAGCGGCCAGGAGGCCGGCCGGATGCTCGAGCCGGGGGACCGCTTGGACCTGGAGCTCGTGGGATTCGGGACCCTGACCCATACGATCGGTCCCCGTCACGGCGGTGGAGGTGGGTTCGTTCCCAAGCCGGGTCAGGCCCTGGTCTGAGCAAACGCTACAATCAAGTCGGAAGTTGGGCGGGGCTTGGCCTCGTATTTCTGTATGGAGGTGGTTCTTTGGCACGACGCTCGATGGGTCGCAGGCCCAGGCGTGGACCGGCACGCCCTCGCGTCGCCAGAGTGGCACCTCCAGAGGAGCAGAAGGAAGAGACCATAGAGTTGGAGGGGACCGTGGTGGAGCCCCTGCCCAACGCGGTATTCCGCGTCGAGCTGCAGACCGGGCAGGTCGTGCTGGCTTATATCTCGGGGAAGATGCGCAAGCACTACATCCGGACCCTCATCGGGGACAAGGTGAAGGTCGAACTGAGCCCTTACGACCTCACCCGCGGTCGCATCACCTTCCGCTACAAGTAAACCCCACCGCAAGTCTGTCAGCGGCGCATCTCCCGCCGGTGGGATGTCAGTCCTGCTCCTCTGCGGCGCCTCCGGCCCGGCGTCGGCTGCCGCCATCGTCGGTGATCCCCATCCTGGCTCTCAGCCCGGATGAGCGCGAGACGCGGCTCTCCAGGGCGGCCCTTGAGCGGCGGGCCTGAATCTCAGCCAGGCGTCGACCCTCAGTCTCCTCAGCCGAGCTGTCGCGGTCAACGGGGCGCCTTGTGTCCCAGTGCCGGACGTAGAAGGCGGCCTTCATCGCCGTGTACGGTATGGCCATCACCCGGTGCTCATCGTGGCCCGCCTCGATGACATCCCAAACCGCGCCAAAGCGCTGCAGCGACGCGGGGTTCACCACATGGGCGCGGAACACCTGACCGTCAGCGAAGTGCAGGGCGACCCGGGGCATCTCCTTCACGTCGCGGCCCACCTCGATCGGCTCCACCTGGCGCACCTCCACCTGGCGCACGGCGCTGGCCGGAACCAGCGCCTGCCTGGTGTTGCCGTCAAGGCTGTGAAGCTCGACCTCAAGGAACGGATCGTCCAGGTGCAGGGTGGGGACCTCGCCGTACAGGGTCTCCCCATCCAGGAAGGAAACGATCACCTCCGGCATGGACGTCTCGGGCTCATGGCTTGCTCCTCGGTGATGGTCCGGCGCTCCTGTCATGGGAAAGTTTGGCGGGCGTCACCCCATCGCTACCTCCCAATCCTCTCGTCCGCGCTCTGGCAGGCTACGGTGGGGACATCATAGGGCGGGTGTGGACGGGCGTCTCGAGCGATCGCCATTCGGGATCGGGCCAGGGCTCTTTCCAGGCGCGCACCGAGTTCAGCCCCCGGAGGCATCTGGCAGTTCACCTTGGCACAGTCACCTGACACCCGGCGCCGTAGGCGCAGGGCATCCTTCACAACGCAGTTCGCCCTCATCCTCCTCGGAGTTGGCCTGGCGACGGCCTTGGCCGCGGCGGCGGTGGCGTGGTACGAGACCCAGACTGCGCGATCCACCCAACTCCTGGTGTCAGCCCAGGGCTCGGCGCACCTCGGACTCGGCCTGGTCCGTCTGGAGACCTCCGAGGTTAGCGCCGGGCTCGCCTGCAGACTGGCAGGCCTGCCCCGAACAGCGGACGCCTACCACTCCGGTGTCGCCGGCCTGAGCTCTTATGCCAGTTCCACCGTCAGTGCCAACCCGGGCCACTACCTGCTGTTCCTCAACAGCCAAGGACGAATCCTGGCGGGCAGCGCCGCAGGCACACCGCTTCGCCGACTCCAGCCGCTGGTCACAGGCTTGCTCAGCCCGGCTCAGCAATGCACTCGGGGAGGCTTCTTCGAGCGCTTCGGCAACCGCATCCTGGGGGCGGCGACGGCTCCGGTCCGCAACGGAGGTCAAGACCTCGGAGTCGTCGCGGTCCTTACGCCCGTCAGCGCAGCGAGCGTCAACTATGCGGCTCAGCTGATTTCCAGCCAGGGCATCACCTCCCAGGCGCTCCTGGTCGGCAGTGGGCGGGTCTTGTTGCCCGCGACCTTGGCCTCGACCACGATCGGGTCCGAAGCGCCGCTGCCCGAGGCGGTGCGGGCCGCTCTGGCGAGCCCCGGCGAGGTCGGTAGCGGGACGATCCGGAGCCGCTCCCTGACCCTTGCGGGAGTGCCGCTCCTGAACAACCACGGCCGGGCGGTGGCGACCTTGGTCGTGTCCCAGTCGGCGACCAGCGTGGGGCCTTCGGCAGAGCAGCTGGCGGTGCCGGTGACACTCGCCGTGGCATCGGTCCTCTTGCTCGGCATGGTCGTGGTGTTCCTGTTGGCGGAGCGATTCCTGAACCGGCCCCTGCGCCGTCTCAATGAGGCGGTGCAGCGTCTGGGGCAGGATGTCTACGCCGAGCCGGTCAGGGTCGAGGGGTCCGAGGAGGTGAGCCGCCTGGCGGCCAACTTCGAGATCATGCGCCGCCAGCTGAGGCATCAGGTGATCCTGGCTGTCGGGCGCAGCGTGATCGCCTCGACCCTCACCGGCAATGCTCCCTTGGAGCAGTCCCTTTCGCAGGTACTCATGAATCTCTGCCGGGTGGTCGAGGCGGAGATGGCGATGATCCTGCTGCGTCCAACCGAGCCGAGCGGCCTCAGCTTTCTGATCACATGGGGGATAGGGGACCCCGCCTTGGAGTGGTCGGAGCTTGAGAGCGGCGACGGGATCATCGGCGACCTGTTGCGGAGGCCGCGTTTTCTGGCGCGACCGCTCCTCACCACGCAGGAGCGCGGCGAGCTGGAACGCCGCCTGGGACTGCGCGACTGTCTGGCCGAGCCCCTGCAGAGCGAGGGCCGCATTCTGGGCCTGCTGGTGGTCGCCAACAAGCGGCGCCCATACCTGGAGGAGGACCGGGCCCTCTGCAACACGGTGGCGGCCCAGGTTGTGTCCGCCGTCGACAAGAGCATGCAACTGGTGGTAACGCGTCGCGAGGCTACCACGGACGCCATGACCGGGCTCTACAACTACCGCTTCCTCATCGGCTATCTCGACCAGCAGGTGAACGTGGCGGAACGGGCCAACTCCAGCCTGTCAGTCCTGATGCTCGACCTGGATCACTTCAAAGCGATCAACGACTCGCACGGGCACCTGGTGGGCGACCGGGTGCTGCGCTCTGTTTCCAGCCTGGTGATCGACACGATTCGCAAATCGGACCTGGCCGCCCGCTACGGCGGCGAGGAATTCGTGGTGGTCATGGCCAATACCGGCCGCGAGGACGCCTATCTGGTCGCCGAGAAAATTCGCGGCGCGGTGGCGGCGTTGCCGATCATGCTTGACGACCAATCCACGGTCAGGGTGACTGTCAGCATCGGGGGTGTCAGCTTCCCCGAGGGCACCCGAGGGGCGCGCAACCTCCTCGACCTGGCGGACCGGGCGCTGTATGCGGCCAAGCGCGCAGGACGCGACCGCGTGGAGTTCTTGGATCTGGCCGCTCCCGGAGATCCCAGCGCCTCAACCTGAGCGCGAAGCCCCGCATCGCTTACGATGGAATGCATCTTGGATGCTGTCATAGATCTACGCAGCGACACTGTCACCCTGCCCACCGATGGGATGCGGCGGGCCATGGCTGCCGCCGAGGTTGGCGACGACGTCTATGGCGAGGACCCCTCGATCCGGGCGCTGGAGGAACGCGTTGCCGATCTCTTGGGGCTGGAGAGCGCGCTGCTCTGCCCCAGCGGGACCATGTCCAATCTAATCGCGATCGCCTCGCTCACCAATCGGGGTGAGGAGGTGCTGGTGGACAGTGAAGCCCATGTGCTGCACTACGAGCTGGCCGGAAGCGCGGTGGTGGCAGGGGTGCAGCTGCGCAACTTCGACGCCCCGGTGGCGGGCTGCCCCACGCCTCAGCAGTTGTTGGCGATGGAGCGCTTGGTGGATCCCGCCCACGAGCCCACCACCGCGCTTCTCTGTCTGGAGCAGACCCACAATCGTCGCGGCGGCAGTGTCGCCCCGCTGGTTGATCTGCAGGCGGCGAGCCAGGCCGCCCACGACATGGGCCTCAAAGTTCACCTTGACGGAGCTCGCCTCGGCAACGCGGCGGTCGCGCTGGGGGTGCATCCGAGCGCCCTCGCGACGTGCGCGGACAGCGTCAACTTTTCGCTCTCCAAGGGCCTTGGCTGTCCCGTTGGGTCACTCTGGGCGGGCCCTGCTGAAGTTCGCGAGCGGGCTCACATTTGGCGCAAGCGTCTCGGTGGCGGCATGCGCCAAGCGGGCATCCTTGCCGCCGCCGGACTGTGGGCCCTGGAGCATCAGCTTCCTCGCCTGGAAGAGGACCACGTCAAGGCAAAGCGCTTCGCTCAGCTGGCCGCTGAACTGCCCGGTGTCATAGTCGAACCGGAGTCTGTGCAGACCAACATCGTGCTTTTGCAGACGGCGCTCGCCGCCGAGGAGGTGCTGCGTCGGGCCGATGCCCTGGCCCTGCGCATGGTCGCTTTCGGCAACCACACCGTGCGTGCGGTCACCCACCTGAACGTGTCGATGGCGCAGATGGAGGAGGCGGCGCGCCGTCTGGGCGCGGCTCTCGAGGCCAGATAAAAGATAGGGAGACGGGCCCGCCGGCCCGCCTCCCGCTAGCACATTGGTCAGGCGGCGAGGATCAGCCCTCGCTGGTCGGTCCCGCCAGGGTGATCCTGCCACGGCGACGCGGCGCCGGACGGCTGGTCGCAGGCGCCGCCGCCGGGCTACGCCTAGCTCTCGGTGTGGCCGCTGCGGCGCGTCCCGTGCGCGCCGTTGATGCCCGCCGCGGCGCGGCGCTGGCCGATCGCTGGCGGGTGGTTGTTGAGGCGCTGCTGCTGCGGCGACGGGCGGGCGCGTTCGCCGACACGGCCGCTGCGGCGCGTCGCTTGGTCGTGGTGGTAGCTGCAGGGACGCGCCGGGTCGTGCCCCGCGTCGCAGGGGTGCGCCGGGTGGTGGCTGCGGCCGGTGCTCGCCGGGTGGTGGCGCGGCCAGCGGTGGCACGCGTGGTGCTTGTCCTACGGCGGACCGGGGTCGCAGCCGCGGGCCGGCGCACGGTAGCTCGACGGGTGGTGCTGCGCACCGCTCCCTCGCTGCGGGTCATCGCATGGTCGAGTTTGCGCTCGATGTCAGCCAGGCGCCGCTCCAGCGCCTTGAGCTGCGTGGCCAGGCTCTTGTTCAAAGCCGCGGGAGTCATGCGCGCGATCGGCGTGCGAGTGGTGGTGCGGGCGGTGGTGCGCCTGCCGGTGACACCTCGCGGCGTCGTGCTCCGAGTCGCAGTGCGGCGCGTGGTCGCCCTGCCGGCTGTGCGACTGGGCGTGCGCGTCGTGGTGCGCTTGGCTCCAGTCCTACGGGTGGTGCGGGGCATGATGTGCCTCCTCATGTTTGAGCGGCGGTCACTTGCGCCGCGCTCCTGTCAATGACGGTCGGTGGCGAACCTGTCGTCAAGTCGCTGCCTGAGGCAACACGGTCCGCCCACGTGCATCCGCCTTTCAATAGCGTGATTGTTACACACAATCGTGCGGGCGTGCGCGCATTACCTTGAGCGAGGCCCAAAACTAGCGATGCGAGTAGATCTGTCACGGTCGCATGTGCCGGACCTTGCGGCTGCCGAAGCGAACGCTACACAGACCCGAGCGCGCGACCTATACTCACGTCGTGAGCGCAATCATCGACGCTGCGGAGGATCTCTATACCACCGGCCAACACCGGGTCGACCAGGCAGCGCGATTCCTCCAGTTGAGCGAGGACCTGCACGCCGTCCTGCGCGACGTCAAGCGGGTCTTTCAGGTTCATTTTCCCGTGGTGCGTGACGATGAGTCGGTGGAGGTGTACACCGGCTTTCGAGTCCATCACAGCATTGCTCGGGGACCCGCCAAGGGCGGCATCCGATATGAGCCTGAGGCGACCGTCGAGGGGACCAAGGCCCAGGCGATGCTGATGAGTTGGAAGACCGCGGTAATGTCGTTGCCTTTCGGGGGCGCGGCCGGCGCGGTCAGAGTCGACCCGCAGCAGATGAGCTCCCGTGAGCTGGAGCGGCTGACCCGCAGGTTCACGACTGAAATCCGCCTCCTGCTTGGTCCGGAGAAGGACATCCCCGCACCCGATATCGGCACCGGGCCCCAGATCATGGCCTGGATGATGGACACCATCTCCATGCATGAGGGCTTCTCGGTGACCGCCTCGGTGACCGGAAAGCCGGTGGTGGCGGGCGGGTCGGTGGGCCGCATAGAAGCTGCGGGCCGGGGCCTGGCGACCGTCCTGCTCCACACCATGCGCAACACCGGCTTGAGCCTCGATGGGGCGACGGTCGCGGTCGAAGGTTTCGGGTCGGTCGGGGCCACGTGCGCAACGCTGTTGGCGGCGGCCGGCTGCCGCGTGATTGCCGTCTCGGATCACACGGGGGGTTGGCACAACCCGCGTGGGCTCGACCTCAGCGCGCTCACGGAGCTCAAGGCCCACGGCGGCCATCTGGAAAGCGCGGGAATCGCGGGAGAAGCCATTTCCCGTGACGAGCTGCTGGCACTACCGGTCACCGTCCTGGTGCCGGCATCGGTGGAGAGCGTCATCAACTCTAGAAACGCGGCACGGGTCCAGGCCCGGATAGTTGCCGAGGGCGCCAACGGCCCGGTGACCCCGCTTGCAGAGGCCACCTTGGCGGAGGACGGGATCGTGGTCGTGCCCGACATCTTGGCCAACGCCGGGGGCGTCACCGTGTCCTACTTTGAATGGGTCCAGGACCTGCAGTCGTTTTTCTGGGACGAGCAGGAGATCACCTCACAGTTGGAGCGAGCGATGCTGCGCGCGGCCGACCAGGTCTGGGCCTACTCAGCCCACCACCACATCTCGCTGCGGGAAGCGGCTTACGCGATCGCCATCGGCAGAGTAGCCAGAGCCTCCGCGGCGCGCGGCATATATCCCTGAGCGCGGGTCGGGCGCAGCCGTCCTGTCAGTAGAGTCGGTGGGGATACGTCGCCATGGTGGCGGTGCGCCCCGGCTGGTACTCGAAACGGTAGCCGGCCCCAATCACCACATGAATGTAGTGGGGTCCGTCGGCGCGGGGCTGGATCTTGCGCCGCAGCCGGTAGAGGTGGGCGTCAAGCGAGTGCACCTGGAACGGATCGCGTCGGCGCCAGACATCCGCGATTAACTGTGGGCGGGAGACGACCCTGCCGGCGTTGCGCGCCAGCGTGGTGAGGATTCCGAACTCGGTAGGGGTGAGGGCCAAGGTGCGTTCGTCGCGGCGCACTTCGTGGCGGCCCAGATCGATGATGAGGCCTGGAAACGAGAGGCGGTTGTCGGATGCCGACTGGCGCAGGAAGCGGGCCCGCCGCAGCCTGGCGTTTATCCTTGCCACCAACTCCCGGACCTCGAAGGGCTTGCGCAGGTAGTCATCGGCGCCCACCTCCAGCCCGATCACCACGTCCTCGGAGTCGTGCAGGCAGGACACCATCATGACCGTCGAACGCACTCCCGCGGCGCGGAGCCGGCGGCAGACCTCGACGCCATTCATGTCGGGGAGCACCAGATCCAGGAGAATCAGGTCCGGCTCCTCCTCTATGGCCAGCCGCAGCCCCAGCGCTCCGCTGCCCGCGGTGGCGACGCCGTAGCCATTTTCGGCGGCGATGAGCTGAACCAGCTGGAGCATCGCCGGGTCGTCATCGATGATGAGCAGACTCGCGGACGATGCAGGGATGGTCGGGGGGGCGGGCTCCAACTCGCGCAGTGGGGCGGGACGGGCCGCGATTGCCTGAGTCACGCAGGGATTGTGTGACGGGGCTCCTGAAATGGCCGTCGTGGATCAACAACGGCTGCGTAACAAGCTGGGCGGCTGGTGTGACGAGGAGACATTCTCCCGCGGGGCCGGTAAGATGACTTCGGTCAAGGAGGAACCGCGATGCGCTTCAGACTCGCGGGGTGGGGCAGAGGAAGGCGACTCGGGACGATTCTCGCCGCCTGCGGCGTGGTGCTGGTCCTGGCCGGCGTGGGAATACTCCTGCCGCCGGTGCTCGGGGTTCTGCACCGCGGTGGCAACGACCAAGCCCTTCTCCAGAAGTGGCTTGGCCCCAAGGGTGCGCTCACCAAGGTCCTCCCGGCCAAGGTCGAGAGTCCGGCCCAGGATGGGGCGCCGGTGAGCGCCCCATCCTGCGGCAGCGGCTCCCCGGCCAGCGAATACGCCTTGGTCGACTTCCCGTCCCTGCCTGGGATAGAGGGAGTGGCCGGCAACGGCAGCTGGCAGATGTTGACCCAGCGCTCCGTGGTCCACTACGCCGGGTCCCCGGGACCCGGAGGGATCGGCAACATGTTGATCGCCCTGCACAGAGAGCCCAACTTTGAGCCGCTGGGGACCCTGAAGCCGGGAGCGCAAATAGTGGTGACCGCCCGTGACTGCCAGCAGTACACCTATACCATCACCAAGATCTGGGTGGAGAACCCGAGCCAGGTCACCCAGCTGGAGCCGATCACCCAGGGACACTACCTGACCCTGATCACCTGCACCCCCCTTTGGATAGACACCCAGAGGATCGTGATGAGAGCGACCCTCACGTCCTCATGAGCGGGTCGGAAAACCTGCCCCATACACCACATGGGGTGGGGCGGGCGGTAAATGCCCACTAGATATGGTCGGCTCAAGACCCCCTCGCCTCCTCGGTCTGATATCCTGAGGGCGCAGGGGCTGAATTCTCGGACAAGGCTGCTGCGCACCCTTAAGGAGCCGGACTGGGAGGTGGCCTTGCTTGGACATTGAGTTAGGACGGGGAAAGCGGGCAAGGCGGGCCTACGGGTTCGACGAGGTTGCCCTGGTACCGGGAAAGGTGACGATCAACCCGGACGAGATCGATATCACCATGAGGGTCAGGGACGTCGAGTTGCCGATCCCGATCCTGGCGGCAGCGATGGATGGGGTCGTGGATTCTTCGTTCGCCGTGGCGATGGGACGGCTGGGTGGGGTCGCGGTGCTGAACCTGGACGGGATCAACTGTCGCTACGAGGACCCGGCCGCGGTCTACCAGCAGATCGCGGCAGCGTCGCGCGAGGAGGTCAACACCCTACTGCAGCGCCTCTACCTCGAACCGGTCAAGGACAACCTGATCTCCCGCCGCATCGAGGAGATCAAGCGAGAGGCGGTGGTATGCGCGGTGTCCACGACTCCGGCCGACGCCGAGCATCGCCTCCCGATCGTCACGGAGGCGGGGGCGGACCTCTTCTTTGTGCAGGGGACCGTGCTCACGGCGCGGCACATTTCGCGGTCCTACCGCCAGCTCGACTTCTCGCATCTGATGGCGCAGTCCAAACTTCCGGTGGTGGTCGGGAACTGCGTGGAGTACTACACCGCTCTGGAGCTGATGGCGACCGGAGTTGATGGAATCCTGGTCGGGGTCGGCCCTGGAGCCGCCTGCACCACCCGGGGCGTGCTGGGCATCGGGGTTCCCCAGGTCACCGCCACCGCCGACGTTGCAGCCGCTCGCAACGACCATCGCCGCACCGGTGGGAAACCGGTGACGGTGATCACCGACGGGGGCATGCGGGTAGGTGGCGACGTCACCAAGGCGTTCGCCTCGGGCGCGGACGGGGTGATGATCGGATCCGTATTCGCGTCCGCCGAGGAAGCGCCCGGCCGGGGGCATCATTGGGGGATGGCGACTCCGGACCCCAATCTGCCCCGCGGGACCAGGATCAAGGTCGGCACCAAGGCAACCGTCAAGGAGCTGCTGCTGGGACCAGCCCGGGTGGATGACGGGACCCAGAACCTGGTCGGGGCGATCAAGTCTGCGATGGGGGTGTGCGGGGCGCGCACCATCGAGGAGTTCCAGCAGACGGAGCTGGTAATCGCTCCCGCCATCCTCACCGAGGGGAAGCTCTTCCAGCAGGCCCAACAGGTGGGGATGGCGCGCTGATGAGGCAGGGGCCAACGCCATGATCACCACCGCCCCGGAGCAGGTCGCGGACGGACCGGACGGAGGCGGGGTTTCGCTTAACGGCAATCGGGTACTGGTGCTGGATTTTGGCTCCCAGTACAGTCAGCTCATCGCCCGCCGGATCCGCGAGCTGAAGGTGTACTGCGAGCTGGTCCCCGGGACGATCTCCGCAGCCGACGTTATGCGCCATGCGCCCCGCGGGCTGATCCTCAGCGGAGGGCCCCAGAGCGTTTATGACGCCGACGCGTTGCGGCCCGACCCGGGCATCTACCAATTGGGCGTTCCCGTGCTCGGAATCTGCTACGGGATGCAGCTGCTGGCCCACGACCTTGGCGGTGTGGTACGGCCTGCCAGCCGCCGCGAGTACGGTCTCGCCTCGGTGGTGGTGGACAGTGATGAGAGCATCTTTGCCGGGCTTCCCGCCGAGATGCCGGTGTGGATGAGCCACGGAGACGTCATCGACCGCCTGCCCGACGGCTTCCGGGTGATGGCCCATACCGGCAACAGCCCTGTGGCCGCAATGGTCGGACCGAACGGCAGCGTGGGGATCCAATTTCACCCGGAGGTCGCCCACACCCCGCAGGGGGTGGAGATGTTGCGCAACTTTCTCTTTCACACCTGCGGCTGCGAGGGAACCTGGGAGGCGGCTGGCTTCGTGGAGCAGAGTGTGGCCGAGATTCGCCAGCGAGTCGGAGCGGAGCGGGTCATCTGCGCCCTCTCCGGGGGGGTCGACTCCGCAGTCGCCGCGACTCTGGTCCATAGGGCGGTAGGGGACAGGCTGACCTGCGTGTTCGTTGACAACGGACTTCTCAGGCGCGGCGAGGCCGACCGCGTCATCGACGTGCTGACCCGCAACATGCGCATGAAGATTGTGCGCGTCGAGGCTGAGGAGAGGTTTCTGGCAGCCCTGGCGGGGGTCACCGATCCGGAGGAGAAGCGGCGGATCGTGGGTCGGGAGTTCATCTCAGCCTTCGAGCACGAGACCAAGAGGCTTGGGGATGTGCCGTTTCTGGCGCAGGGCACACTCTACCCGGATGTCATCGAGAGCACATCCCAAGACACCTTCGGAGCCCGCAAGATCAAGACCCATCACAACGTCGGCGGGCTGCCACAGGGCATGAAGTTTAGCTTGGTCGAGCCCCTGCGCTACCTCTTCAAGGATGAGGTTCGCCGGGTCGGACAGGCGCTGGGCTTGCCCGACGACATGGTGATGCGCCAGCCATTCCCGGGTCCGGGGCTGGCGATTCGCATCATCGGAGAGGTGACAAGAGAGCGGTTGGAGACGGTGCGCAGCGCCGACTGGGTTGTGATAGACGAGATCAAGAGGAGTGGCCTCTACCAGAGGGTCTGGCAGAGCTTCGCCATCCTCACCCCGGTCAGCAGCGTGGGGGTGATGGGCGACTTCAGGACCTATGCCAACGTGGTGGCGGTGCGGATCGTGACCTCCGACGACGGCATGACGGCCGACTGGGCCCGAGTTCCCTACGACGTGCTCTCCGATATCAGCCGGCGAATCGTCAATGAGGTTCCAGGCGTCAACCGCGTGGTGTACGACATCAGCAGCAAGCCGCCGTCCACCATCGAGTGGGAGTGAGCACGGCCAAGGAGGGGCTGCGGGTCCTGGTGGTAGGCGGGGGCGGGCGGGAGCACGCTTTGGCCTGGGCCTGTCGGAGAAGTCCGCTGGTCGCCGAGGTGCTGGTGGCTCCGGGAAACCCCGGTACGGCGCTCCTGGGTCGCAACGTTGCCGTGTCCGTCACCGACGCCCCCGCCGTCGCCAGTCTGGCGGCCGCAGAAGCGGTGGACCTGGTCATCCTGGGACCCGACGCGGCCATCGCCGCAGGTGTCGGCGATGGGCTGGCGGCAGCCGGGATCCCATGCTTTGGACCGACCAAAGCCGCCGGGGAATTGGAGACCAGCAAGGCCTTCGCCAAGCGGCTGATGGCGCGGATCGGGATCCCGACCGCTCCGTTCCAGGTGTTCGCGGACCCGGGGGCAGCGGAGCTGCACCTGCGCACTTGCCCCCTGCCGGTGGTGGTGAAGGCTGACGGGCTGGCCCTGGGCAAGGGGGCCTTCGTCTGCACCACTCTGGCCGAGGCCCGGGACGTCGTCCGCCGCCTCATGGTGGATGGTGAGCTGGGCGCGGCAGGCAGGGTCGTCGTGATCGAGGACTGTCTCAGAGGTGCTGAGGTTTCGCTGTTCGCCCTGTGTGACGGTGAGCGCTCGGTGATGCTGCCGCCCGCCCGTGACTACAAGCGCTCGCGGGACGGCGATGGTGGTGAGCAAACGGGAGGGATGGGCGCCTACACGCCGCCGCAAGGGATCGACTGGGATAACCTGAACCAGCTCACCAAGGAGAGGGTCGTAGACCCGGTGCTGCAGGAGATGCGCCGGCTGGGCAGGCCGTTTGTCGGCTGCCTTTACGTGGGCGGGATGCTGGTGGGCCAGGAGCTCTACGTGCTCGAGTTCAACGCGCGCTTCGGCGATCCCGAGACGGAGGTCCTGCTTCCGGCGCTGGCCGACCCGGTGCCCCATCTCTTGGCGGCCGCGGCCGGTGAACTGGGGCCGGCCCCCCCCGCCCTGACCAGGCTCGCCTCCGTGGGGGTGGTCGCCGTGCGCGACCCGTATCCCGCCAAGATCGTTCCGGGAGGTGAGATCTCGGGTATCGAGCGGGCGGCGGCGGCGGGGTGCGTCGTATTCCAGATGGGGACCGCCGCCGGGCAAATGGGCCTGCCCGTGGTCGCCGGAGGTCGCGTCCTCATCTGCGTCGCGACCGGCGACAGCCTGGGGGAGGCCAGAGCCCTGGCCTACCGTGGCCTGGCCGAGATCCGGTTCCAAGGGATGAGGTACCGTGGCGACATCGCCTCTTGAGGGACGACGGGAGTCGGCGCCCACGGTCAGGATCAATGGTCATGGATGGACTTGAGGAAGTCAGACAGAATCTGCGGGTCAAGCTCGGGGAGCTGCAGGCGGAATTGGCGAGCCTGACCGCCCGGCCCGTGGAACCCGGCGCGCAGGTCCAGTACGGCAAGCGAGCCGGGGATCACATCTCCCAGGTGACCGACAACCTGACCAGGGCGAGGGCGGCGGAGCAGGTGGAACTCCTCGCCGACCAGGTCAGGGCCGCGCTGACCAGGATGGATCATGGCCTGTACGGCAGCTGCGAAGTGTGTGGTGCTCCCATACCCCCCCTGCGTCTGGAGGCCTTGCCGTGGGCCGTACGCTGCGTTTCCTGCGCCTCCCGGCCATGAATGCTGCCGGGCTCCCCCTGGGCTCGGCACGGAACCCCTCCGGCCCGCTAATCTTGGCAGGCAATGCCCGCGATCGGATTGATCGAGAGTTCTCTGCGCCACGGGCAGCAGACCCTGCTCTCCAGCCGCCTGCGGACGCGCCACATCGTCGAGCTCGCGGAGCGTCTCGACGGGACCGGGGTGGCGGGTCTGGACGCCTTCGGAGGCGCGACCTTCGAGGTTGCCCTGGAGAACCTCGGGGAGGACCCATTCGAGCGTCTGCGGCAGGTCCGCCGGGCCACCACGCTGCCGCTGTATGGTCTCCTTCGCGGTCAGAGCCTGGTCGGGCCGAGACCGGTCGCCGACGATGTCGTGGACACGTTCGTGGGGGAGCTGTCCGAAATCGGACTGGACGTGTTCCGATGCTTCGACCCCCTCAACGACATCCGCAATCTGGCCCGGGTCGCGCAGGCGGTGACGAAGCAGGGCCGACATGCCGAGGGACTTTTGGTCTACACCCAAAGTCCAGTCCACTCCGCCGAGGGCTTCATCCGCCTTGGCAGCTCGCTGGCTCAGCTCGGGTTCCAGAGCCTCTGCCTCTTCGACCCCGCCGGCCTACTCGGAGCCGGGAACGCGCGCGCCATCGTGGCTGGTCTGGTTCAGGAGACGGGCCTGCCCGTCTCCATCCATTGCGCGACCATCACCGGGCAGGCCCAGTTCGCCTACCTTGCGGCTGCCGAGGCCGGGGCCTCGGCCCTGGACGTTTGCCTTTCACCGCTCGCCGGAGGGGCATCACTCCCCAACACGGAGGGAGTGGTCAGCGCCCTGGCGGCCACCGCTTACGAGCCGACGGTCGACGCAGGCCGGCTGCTGGCAGCGGCGGATCGGATGGAGGAGCTGATGCCGCTCTACCAGCTGGTGGCGGACCCCAGTGGATGGCGGCTCGACTCAGCAACCATGAGGACCCAGCTGGCTCCCTCGGTCCAGCAGCACCTGGTGTGGGAGTGCCAGGCCCAGGGGGCTGCGGATCGCCAGGCTGAGGTTCTCGAGGAGATAGCCCGCGTTCGTCAGGACATGGGCTACCCCCCCCTCATCAGCCCGGTGGCGGAGGTGGTGGTGACCCAGGCGGTGGCCAACGTCGCATCCGGCGACCGCTACCTGATCGTGGCTCAAGACGTCAAGGACTACTTCCTCGGCCTTTACGGGTTGCCTCCCGGCCCACCCGACCCCGAGATCCAGAGGCTTGTGATCGGGTCGGAGGAGCCGATAAGCGTGCGCCCGGGAGACGTGCTGGAGCCCATGCTCCCGGAGGCTCACCGGGTGATGAACAAGAGCGACCTGGGAGATCCGGGCACCGAAGCGGTCCTGGAGTTCATCCTGTTTCCAGAAGCGACGGCGGCCGCTCTGCGTGGTGAGGCTCGTAGCGAGCGCCTGGGGGACGAGCCGGAAGAGGAGCCGGAGGGACAAGGTCAGGGAGACACGTTGGCGCCGGTCGACGGGGGCGACCTCAGCGAACCCATAGGGGATGCGGCGGGGATTCCGATTACCCCGATGCCATCACCCCCACCGGCGCAGGTGATTGAGGAGGTGTCGGCTCGAGAGTTCAGCGTCGAGGTGGACGGGGAGCTGTTCGAGGTCCGTGTGGTGGCCAAGGACGGGTCCTTCGCCACCCTGGGTCCGGTTCAGGGAACAGCACCGGCGCCCGCGGCCGCCGGTGCTGTGCGCGCTCCCATGCAGGGGCTGATCGCGAAGATCCCCGTGAAGATAGGCGATGTGGTCGAGGTAGGCCAGACGATTGCCGTGCTCGAGGCCATGAAGATGCAGAATGACATCCCCTCCGACCGCGCGGGGACGGTCCAGAGCGTCAACGTCTCCGAGGGTCAGGTGGTGAGCCGGGGTGATCCCCTGGTCACAGTGGGCTGACCAGCCGGTGTTCGACACGGTCCTCGTCGCCAATCGGGGTGAGATCGCCGTGCGAATCATCAGGGCCTGCCGCGATCTGGGCCTCAGATCGGTCGCCGTCTATTCGGAGGCGGACAGGGGCGCCCTCCACGTGAGGATGGCAGACCGGGCGGTGGAGATCGGCCCCAGTCCCGCAACCCATTCCTATCTGAACTTGGAGCGGATCATGGCGGCGGCCCGGGAATCGGGTGCCCAGGCGATTCACCCGGGCTACGGCTTCCTGTCCGAGAGCCCAAGGCTCGCGCGGGCGTGTGCCGACAACAATCTCACCCTCATCGGCCCCCCGGAGCAGGCGATGGCGGCGATGGGGGACAAGGTCACGGCCCGGGGCAAGATGCAGGCTGCGGGGGTTCCCGTGGTCCCCGGCACCGAGGCCATCGACGACATCGAGGTGGCGGTCTCCGCCGCCCGTGACATCGGATATCCGATCCTGGTCAAGGCATCCGCGGGGGGTGGGGGAATCGGGATGCGCTCGGCCCGGGATGAAGACGAGCTGCGCTACGCGATCCAGGTGTGCAGCGACTCGGCGCAGCGCTCCTTTGGCGATCCCCGAGTCTTTCTGGAGCGTTTGGTCGACGAGCCCCGCCACATCGAGATCCAAGTCCTCGCCGACTCCCACGGGCACACAGTTCACCTGGGGGAGCGCGAGTGCTCGATCCAGCGCCGGCACCAGAAGCTGCTGGAGGAGTCTCCGTCTCCGGCGGTCACACCGGAGATGCGGCAGCGCATGGGTGACGCAGCGGTGCGGGCGGCCGAAGCGGTGGGATACGTCAACGCAGGGACCGTGGAGTTCATCGAGTCCCGCGGCTCGTTCTACTTCCTGGAGATGAACACGAGGTTGCAGGTCGAGCACCCGGTGACTGAGCTGGTGACCGGTATCGACCTGGTGGATGCTCAGATTCGAGTGGCCCTGGGGGACCGGCTGCCGTTTACCCAGGACCAGATCCGCTGGGACGGCTGGGCGATCGAGTGCAGGATAAATGCTGAGGACCCCTGGCAGGACTTCGCGCCGACCCCTGGGCGTGTCGGCTCCTACCACGAGCCGGCCGGACCCGGGGTCAGGGTGGACAGCTCACTGTCGGGTCCGGGCGTGGTGAGCCCCTTCTACGACCCGATGATCGCCAAGATGATCGTCCACGGGCAGACCAGGGATCAGGCTGCGGCGAGGGCCAGGAGATCCCTCTTTGAGTATTGGATTGGGGGCATATCCACCAACATCCCCTACCATGCCGTGCTGCTCGCAGACCAGGACTTTTTGGCCGGCAGGCTGACCACCGAGTTCATCCCCACCCATCCCGAGCTGCTGGTCCGGGCGCGGGAGTGGCAGCGGGGTCAGGAGCGGGCCATGGCTTCCTTCAGCCAGGACAGAAGGCGGCTTGCGGCCATGGCAGCGGCCCTCGCGTCGACCCAAGCCTGACCTGAGGCAGTCCGTCTCCCGCGGTGCCGTCGCCACGGCCCCGCGGACGGCACCAGGGATCTCCGCCGTCCCTCGTTATCGCTGGCCGCACGATGGTGCGCTGCGGACCTTTGGGGACGGCCAGGAGAGGGCCATTCGCCCTGTGGCTTGGATCCGCGGGCGGCCTGAGGCCCTGCGCGGTACTGTGAACTAAGTGGACTTTCACCCTGCCTACCCGGTTCTCACGCGCCGGCTTCTGCTGCGGCCGGTCACCGCGGCCGATGTCCAGGCGGTGGTCGCCTACCGCTCGATCCCTGAGGTGTGCAGATTCGTGCCATTCGAGCCCATGGATCGAGAGACGGTCTTGGCCAAGCTGTCGGGCCCCTGGGCCACCGCGGCCATCACGGCCGAGGGTGACAGCCTCCTTTTCGGCGTTGAGCTGGCAGAGATCGGCCAGGTGATTGGAGACATCACCCTCTTTTTCCGCAGTGCCGAACACCGCACAGGAGAGATAGGTTGGGTGTTCCATCCCGACCGGTCAGGGTGCGGATACGCCACCGAAGCCGCTCACGCGGTGTTGCACCTAGCCTTCGATGAGATGCAGCTGCACCGGGTGGTGGCCAGAGTCGACTCTCGCAACGACCCGTCGCTGCGCCTCTGCCGCCGGCTGGGCATGCGCGAAGAGGCGCACCTAATTGAGAACGAGTGGTTCAAGGGCGCCTGGGGTGATGAGATCGACTTCGCCATGCTGGAGGCCGAGTGGGCCCGCCAGCACGCGGAGGGATCCGGGTTGCCCGGGCCGCTCTTTGCGGCACTGCCGCGTCCGGACCGGTGACGCGGCGGGAGCTGCGCCAGGGGGTCGGGCGCTGACCCAGGCTGCTCTGCGGCATAAGCTTTGAGATGGGCCGGACCGGGCGGGGATATCAGCTGCCCTGGGCGGGCGCGGGCACGCTGGGCAAGCTCAGCGTATAGGGAACGGCGATCTGCACGTGGTTCACGTCCGACAGGGGCGCCTGGACCGTGAGCGAGATCGGGCCCGGTGCCAGCGGTCCCGTCACCACTGTGACCATGCGGTTGGCCGCCTGGTAGGCGATCTGCAGGTTGGTCACGGGCTGACCCGAGTCCTCAAGAGAGATTGACTGGGAACCCACGGTTATCGGGTCCAGGTCCGAGTTGAACTCAATCGTGAAGCTGACAATCCCACCCGGAGCGGCCGTGGCGGTGGTCCCGATCACAAGTGGGCCCACAGGCAGCGGAGTGAGGCTACCCAGGAGCACTCCGGATATCAACGGCTCCGGGCCTGCCACGTCGACCGTCACCTGCTCGTCCTGCGCCACCGCGGGGCTCGTGGAGGTGGCGTCCCGGACCAGCTCGATCGCCACCTGGTACGTGTTTGCCGCAGCGCTCAGGGGGACGCTGGAAACCGCATAGAAGCGGTCGAAGAGCCCCGGCTGGAGGGTTGCGGGGGGAATCGAGGAGCCTGCCGCCAGGAGGTCCCTGATGGCGGTGGAGCCGCTGGGAGTGCCCGCGACCTGGAGTCCCGCCAGGTCGCTGGCGGCGGCCAGGGCTGCGGTCGCCTGTGTTCTCGAGGAGCTCAGCACCGGTGGGACCGAGAGCTGGAGGGTGACCACCATCGATCCTCCGGACGGCTGCGTCTCGATGGCGGCCAGGGAGCTGCCGAACGGCGACCACACCAGGTCGCTGACGCCGGTGGTCGTGCTCAGCAGGGCGCTGGACCCTGTGGCGATGTCGACCGCGCCCGCCTGAACCCCCACTCCGGGAGTGGCGGCCAGGTAGGTGAGGTACTGTCCCCCTGGGCTGTAGCTCAGGTCCGAGAGGGTCACGCCCTGCGAGGTGACCAGCAGGGCCCGTGGCTGGTTGCCGTACGGTCCCGCCAGATAGATCGCGTCGCTCCCGTTGCCGTTGCCGATGTAGGCGAGCTGAGATCCTGTCGGCGACCACTGCGGGGTCCCCACAAGGCCCGGCACGGTGACGGACGATCCGGCCGAGAGGTCCCAGATGGTGGGGATCCCGGCGGGTCTCGAGAACAGCGCCTGCCCCTGTGGCTCCAGGGCGAAGGTCCCCTCGGGACCCAGCTTCACGAAGTCGTCCACTGGGCCGGACTGACCGTCGAGGTTGACCTGGTACAGCTGGCCGGAGCTCGCGTAAACCAGTGAGCTGTCGTTCACCCAGGCGGCGTCCGGGCTGGTCCCTGAGATCGTGGCGAGAGCGGAGATGTGCCCCTGGCCACTCATCGGTGCCACCTCCAGAGTTGCGGTGCCTCCGCTGGCGACTGTCCAATAGGCGATCTGCTGGCTGTCCGGAGAGGGGACGGCGTCGGTGGCGTCGGTCGCCAGCTCAGCCGGTTGGCCGCTTATTGAGTAGACCGTACCGGCATCGGGGCCTGGGAAAGGTACCGATGGGGAGGCACTCACCGGTTGGTTGCTTCCGCTGGCCACCACCGACCCGCTGGCTGTCAACAGCAGTTCCCCGTTGTTGGAGTACTGGAGCCCCAGGGCTCCCACGGCGCTGGCCACTGAGTTGACCGCCACCAGGGAGGGCGGATAGCCCTGCGCGGTCGCGGTCAGGGGCTCGGTGCCGAACGGGATCACCACCTTGGAGAGCGGGGTGGCGCCGTCTTGGGCCCTGGCGGCTTGGCGAGCGATGCTCACCACGTATGACACGTTGGGCACCAGGTCGTGCTTGGGGTCGATGACCAGGGTCGTGGGATCCGACCACCTCGCCCGGTAGGAGACGGCCGGGGTGATCGCGAGCCCGTGCTCGACACGGCTCTCGACCATCGGCTGGTTGAAGCGGAGCTGGATGGCCTGGGTTACCGGGACCCTGGGATTGCCCCGCACCGCTGCGCTGACGGTGACCGCCTGAGCCGGCCCGGGGACGGCGATCGAGAAGATCACCAGGGCAACCATCGCGAGCCCGGTCGCTCCGAGCCCGGCCCCGAAGAGAATCCCGAACCGCCTGGTGGGGCGCTGCTGCGAGCGCATCCGGTGATGACGGGCCTCAGCCATCAGGCTGTTGCGCAGGTGGGCCCGATAGGCCGGTGCCGCCGTCGGTGGGGTCGCTGCGGCCAGCAGGGCCCGAATCTCCTCGGCCGCCTCCAGCAGGAGTGTCTGCTCCCGGCGGTCGGGAGCGGATCGGAAGATCTCCACGAGCTCAGGGTCCACGCGGTCGGGGGTGCCCCGGCTCCAGATTCGCCGCCACCTCGGCCCCCTAGCCACGCACCCGGTCCTCGGCGGCGCTGTCGCGCCTTGCTTGGAGCCGCTGCCGCAGCGTCGCCGTCCCGCGGAAGATCAGCAGCTTGACCGCCCCCTCGGACTTGCCCATGATGACCCCAACCTCGGCGAGCTTCAGATCCTCGCCGTACTTGAGGGTCATCGCGATCCTCTGTTGCTCGGGCAAGGCGTCGATGAGGTCCCAGATGTCCTGGGCTCCCATGCGCTGAGCGACCTCCTCGTCGACGGCGACCGCTCCGTCGACCAGTTCGGGGCCGTCGTCCAGGCTCTCCTCATCCCGTCGGCGTGAGCGATAGTGGTCCGTGATCGCATTGATGGCGATCTGGTAGAGCCAAGAGGAGAACGGGTGACCGGTGTGGCGGTAGCGCCCGATCGCCCGCAGGGCCTTGAAGAACACCTCGCTGGTGATGTCCTCGGCCAGCTCCCGGCTGCGAACTCGGGATGCCACGTACCGATAAATCTGCGGGAAATATTGGTCATAAAGTGCGCCGAAGTGCTCCGGGTCCTCCTGGGCCCTGGCGATCAGGGCCTCCTCATTGTCGGGAGAGGGACTCATCGCCAGATCTGTCCAGTCGGCTGCCTGAACGAACCAGGACCCTTCACGGTTACGAGGTTGAGGGGCTTAGCCACCCTCAAACGGTAACTGGACCTGGAGCCAGGTGGAGGCGGCGCAACGGGGTTCGGGGGAGGGAGCATCTAACCCTATACTCAAGAGACTTGAGGACCGTTTCGCCAATCCCCGACCTATCAGGCAGATGATCGAGAGATACGCGCCGAAGGAGCTGCGCGAGCTCTGGTCTGACGAGACCCGCATCAGGCTTTGGACAGAGGTGGAGCAGGCGGTCTGCGCGGCCCGCGCCATGACCGGGGAGGTGCCAGCCGAGGCGGCCCGGGTGATTGCAGCGCTCAAGCCGCCCAGGCTGGAGCGGGTGCGGGAGCTGGAGGCGGAGCAGGGCCATGATCTGGCGGCCTTCGTCGCCGCTCTCCAGGAGCAGCTGGGGTCCGAGGGCGGGTATCTGCACCTTGGCATGACGAGCCAGGACGTGGTCGACACGACCCTGGCCCTGCAGCTGAGATCCGCCCATTCCTTCCTGATGGGCGCCCTCGAGGAGCTCAACACCGCCGTCTCCGACCTGGCCGAGCGCCACCTTCACACCCCCATGATCGGCAGGACGCACGGCATGCACGCCGAGCCTGTGACATTCGGCTTCGTGCTGGCCAACCACCTGGATGAGCTGAGGCGCAGCGGCGGGCGGCTGGAGGCGGCGGCGGCCGAGGTGGTGGTCGGAAAGATCTCCGGGACGGTGGGCACCCACGCCACGGTGTCGGCGGAGGTGGAGGCTCTGGCGTTGGCCCGGCTGCGGCTCCCGGCGGCGGAGATCACGACCCAGGTTGTGGCTCGGGACCGCCACGCGAGTTATCTCTGCGCTCTGGCGCTCGCGGGCGGGGTCTGCGAGCGGTTGGCCACCAACCTGCGCCAGCTGCAGCGCACCGAGGTGGGCGAGGTCAGGGAGCCGTTCGGTCTGAGGCAGAAGGGATCCTCGGCGATGCCCCACAAGCGCAATCCGGTCCGCCTGGAGCAGGTCTGCGGCCTCAGCCGAATTCTGCGGGGGCTGGCGCTCGCCGGATTGGAGGACATCGCCCTCTGGCACGAACGTGACATCTCGCACTCGTCGGTGGAGCGGATCGCTCTCCCTGACGCCACCATGGCCCTGGGGCACATGTTGGCGGTTCTGACCGCGGTCATCGGAGGCCTGGAGGTCGACGTCGCTGCCATGGCGGGGAACCTGCAGCGCCGCGGCGGACTGGCTCGCAGCCAGCAGCTGCTCCTGGCCCTGATCCGAAAGGGGGTGTCGCGGGAGGGGGCCTACCGCCTGGTCCAGGGGCTGTCCCATCAAGCCGATCGGCCGGGCGGAGACTTCCTAAATACGTGCCTTGCCAGCCCCGAGCTGTTGACGCACCTGACAGCTGGGGAGATCGAGGGGGCCCTGGATCTCGACCACTATTTGGGTGGGATCGATCACAGTTTCCGCCTGCTCGGTCTCCTGGCCGGAGACCCCAAGACCGGTGGGAGCGGGGGTCAGGGGGATGGTCGTGAGCGCTGACCACAACCTTGCCGTCGGGCTTGCCGAGGTCGACCTCCCCGGGATCCCCCTGTACCGCAGGGGAAAGGTCAGAGACACCTTCGACCTCGGCGACAGGCTGCTGCTGATCGCCACCGATCGGCTGTCAGCCTTCGACTGCATCCTCCCGGATCTCATCCCCGGCCGCGGTCGAATCCTGACCGAGCTATCGAGATTCTGGTTTGGACTGACGCAGGGCATCATCCCCAACCATCTGCTACCAGATGACCTGACCCTGCTTCCGGACCATCTGCGGGCCCAGCTGGAAGGGCGGGTGATGTTCTGCCGCAAGGCGGTCCGAGTGGATATCGAGTGCGTGGTCAGGGGCCGCCTGGCGGGCTCCGGCTGGGAGGAGTACCAGCAGCAGGGGACGCTCGCGGGTGAGCCCCTTCCAAAAGGCCTCAGGTTCGGCGACGAGCTGGGCCGTCCGCGCTTCACTCCGGCAACCAAGAACGACACCGGGCATGACGAGAACATCTCACGGCGGGAGCTCGCAGCGACTCTCGGCGGCTCGCTGGCCGCGGAATTGGAAGAGGTGAGCCTGGCGCTGTTCGAGTTCGCCCAAGGACTCTGCCTGAAGTGCGGGGTCATCCTGGTGGACACCAAATTCGAGTTCGGCTGGGTCGAGGACCAGCTGATCCTCATCGACGAGGCGCTGACTCCCGACTCTTCTCGAATGTGGCTGTCGGGCACGGCCTCGTGGGAGGCCAGCTCACAGGGGTTCGACAAGCAGCTGGTCAGGGATCATCTACTGCAAACCGGATGGGACCGCCAGCCGCCCGCGCCGCGGCTGCCGCAGGAGCTGATAGCCGAGGTGCAGCGGCGCTACCAGGAGGTATTCGAACGGATCACCCAAAGCGGTTCCTAGCCGAAGTCAAGGTGACCTTGAAGCCCGTGGTCAACGACCCTCAGGGCCTGGTGGTGAAGGGTGCGCTCCACTCCCTGGGTTACCCCGAGGTGGTCAAGACAAGAGTCGGGAAGTACCTCGTCCTTGAGCTGGACGCCGAGGACGAAGACGTCGCCGGCCGCCGCGTCGAGGAGATGTGCCGCCAGCTGCTCTGCAATGGTGTGATCGAGGACTTCTCCTTCACCCTCGCACCAGGGACCTCCTGAGGGGCCGCGTGAGATTTGGGATCGCCGTGTTCCCAGGGACATGGTCCGACCGCGACTGCGCCCACGCGGTGGCTCTGGCCGGCGGAGAGCCCGCCTACCTGTGGCACCAGGACTCCGACCTCAGGGGCAGCGACTGCGTCATCCTCCCGGGCGGCTTTGCCCACGGTGACTATCTGCGCGCCGGTGCGATCGCCCGGTTCGCACCTCTGATGGAGGCAGTCCTCGACTTTGCCAGAGACGGTGGCCCGGTGCTCGGCATCTGCAACGGGTTCCAGATTCTCTGCGAGGCGGGCCTCCTGCCCGGCGCCCTGCTGCGCAACGACAGCCTGCAGTTTCGCTGCCAGCCAACCAAGCTGCTGGTGGAGGGTGCGAGCACTCCGTTTCTCGCAGGGGCGGTCCCAGGTTCCACGCTGGCGATCCCCATCTCGCACGGGGAGGGGCGCTACTACGCGGATGAAGAGACGCTTCGGGAGCTCAACTCCTCCAACCGAGTCGCCTTTCGGTACTGCTCGAGCTCGGGGGAAGTCGGCCCGTCGCACAATCCCAACGGCTCGCTGGATGACATCGCCGGCATCGTCAACGAAGCCGGCAACGTGCTCGGCATGATGCCCCACCCAGAACGAGCCTGCGAGCCGCTCCTGGGGTCCTCCGATGGTCTTGCCTTGTTCACCGCCCTGGTCAAGGGTGCCGCCGGCTTGCCGACTTGACCGGGCCATCCGCCACGGAGCTGCGCGAGATTGCGCTCTCGCGGCAGGAGTACGAGCGCGCCATCGCTCTGCTGGGCCGCCAGCCCAATGCGCTGGAGCTCGGGATGCTGGGGGCGATGTGGTCGGAGCACTGCTCCTACAAGACCTCCAAGCGACTCTTGCGCAGGCTTCCCTCTCGGGGGGGAGCTGTGGTGCAGGGCCCGGGTGAGAACGCGGGGGTGATCGACCTTGGAGGCTCGCTGCTCTGCTGTTTCAAGATCGAGTCGCACAATCACCCGAGCGCCATCGAGCCCCTCCAGGGAGCGGCCACAGGGGTGGGGGGCATTCTGCGTGATGTTTTCGCCATGGGGGCTAGGCCGATCGCCCTGCTGGACGCCATCCGCTTCGGGGATCTCTCGCAGGGCCTGCAGCGGCACCGATTCGCCAGAGTTGTGGAGGGGGTGGGTTTCTACGGCAATTGCATCGGCGTTCCGACCGTGGGCGGCGAGACCTACTTTGATGAGGCGTACTCCGGCAACTGCCTCGTCAACGCCATGTGTGTCGGTGTGACCACCCCAGAACAGCTGGTTCGAGCCGTGGCCAGGGGTCCGGGCAACCCAGTGCTTCTGGTGGGGGCCGACACCGGGCGGGACGGCATCCATGGCGCCACCTTCGCATCCGTGCAGTTGGATCAGGACGCCGCCGAGAGGAGGCCGGCGGTGCAGGTGGGCAATCCCTTCCTCGAGAAGTGCCTGATGGAGGCATGTTTGGAGCTCTGCTCCAACCGGGCCCTGGTGGGACTGCAGGACTGCGGCGCTGCCGGCCTCACCAGCAGCCTGGTGGAGATGGCTCACCGGGGTGGGCTCGGAGTCGAGCTGGATGTCGCCCTGGTGGGCCGTCGCGAGGAGGGGATGTCGCCCTACGAGGTGATGCTGAGCGAATCCCAGGAACGGATGGTGCTGGTCGTGGAGAGCGGCCGCGAGCTCGAGGTTCAGGCGGTCTTCGACCGCTGGGGCCTGCGCAGTGACGTGATCGGGCGGGTCATCGAAGAGCCGGTCGTGCGGATCCTGGAACGCTCAGAGGAGGTGGCGTGCCTGCCCCTCGAGGTTCTGGTCGAGGGCTTCCTGGAGCGCCGCCCGGCGGCCCGAAGGCCCGACGGGCTCACCGCTCGCATGGGGCGTGATCCGCTCTCCGCCGAGCCGGCATGGGATCTGCGCGATGCCTGGGTGCGGCTTCTCTCCTCTCCCAACTGCGGGGACCCGACCTGGGTGTTTCGCCAGTACGACCACCAGGTGGGGAACGATACCGTGGGTGGTCCCGGGCTGGATGCGGCTGTCCTGCGGTTCAAGAACAGGCCCGACGGCCTCGCTCTTACCGTGGACGGGGCCCACCGATGCGCCGCCCTGGACCCGAGAAGGGGAACGGAGATGGCGGTCGCGGAGGGTCTGCGCAACTTGGCGGCCGTGGGCGCGGAGCCCATGGCGTTGACCAACTGTCTCAACTTCGGCGATCCGGACCAGCCCGAGGTGATGTGGCAGCTGGAGGAGGCGGTGGCGGGCCTGGCAGGAGCGGCTGAAGCACTGGGCCTTCCGGTGGTCAGCGGCAACGTGAGCCTCTACAACGACTACCAGGGGATGGGGATACCACCCACCCCGGTGATCGGGATGGTGGGTAGGGTCGATATGGTCCGCCCGCCCGTGGGCCGCGGCTTCAAGCATGTCGGTGACCGGATAGTCCTGATCGGGAACCTCGGGGAGTCGCTGGCGGGGTCCGAGTACCAACGTCTGCTGCAGGCCGGGGTCGAGGGCCCGGTGCCCGAGCTCGACCTAGCGGCCGAGGCCGCCTCCGCTGGGGTGGTGCGGGAGCTGGTGCGAACGGCTGTAGTCAGTTCCGCCCACGACCTTTCGATCGGGGGCTTCGCTGTGGCACTGGCGGAATGCTGCGTGCAGCATGGGCTTGGAGCCACCGTGGACCTGGCCCTTCCACCGTGCCCTCCGGGGCGGCCCGGCCGGCACCACGGGGCGCTCTTCGGGGAGGATCCGGGACGTTATCTGCTCAGTCTTCCCGAAGTGAGGCTGGCGGATCTGGCTGCGGTCTGCGGGCTGCGGGGGGTGGAGTGGCGGGACCTGGGCCCAGTTGGGGGCGACTCGATTCGAATCCTGGGGCTGGTGGAGATGTCGTGCGCCGAGGCCGGCGCCGCGCTCCACGGGGCAATAGCGAGCCGGATGGGCCCCCTCTGATGGACGTCGACCTGTGGCCGACACCTGGGACTCGGATATGCTGAGCGGGTTGAGCGGCTACTCCGGCCAGCACCAATCCTGCCTGCCTTGCGAGTTGGGGGACGGGACCGACAAGCTGCATGAGGCTTGCGGTGTCTTCGGTGCCTTCGCGCCAGGGCAGGATGTCGCCAACCTGTGCTACCTGGGAATCTATTCCCTGCAGCACCGTGGCCAGGAGTCGGCCGGTATTTGCACCTCAGACGGGGAGGAGCTGCGTCTTCACCGGGAGATGGGGCTCGTGTCCCAGGTGTTCTCCGAGGAAGCGCTGAGCAAGCTGCACGGGGATTTGGGCCTGGCGCACACCCGCTATTCGACGACAGGATCGTCTCAGGTGACCAACGCCCAGCCCTTCTTGTTCGATCACGGCCAGCTCGGGCCGGTCGCGATCTCCCACAACGGGAATCTAACCAACGCGCAATCCCTGCGCCAGGGATTGTTCGAAGAGGGGTACTCGTTCTCCACCTCCAGCGACACCGAGGTGCTGGCCGGTCTGCTCTCCCGCACCCCCGGCGACCGCCTGGAGTTGGTCCTGCAGCGCTGCCTGCCCCGGGTGCTCGGCGCCTACTCGCTGGGATTCCTGACGCGCGACAGCCTGGTGGCGGCCCGCGATGAGCTGGGGCTGCGGCCGCTCTGCATCGGACGTCTTGGGGATCTGGACGCCCCGGGTGGCGATGGCTACATCATCGCCAGCGAGAGCTGCGCACTGGACGTGGTTGGCGCGCGGATGGTCCGCGAGGTGTTGCCGGGAGAGATCGTGACCATCGATGCGGACGGCCTGCACAGCGTTCGCTTCGGCCAGGTGCGTGACCCCGCGATGTGTTCCTTCGAGTTCATCTACTTCGCCCGCCCCGACTCCGTGATCCAGAATCGCAGTCTGTACGAGGTCCGTATCGCCATGGGCAGACGTCTGGCGGAGGAGGCGCCGGTCGCCGCGGACGTGGTCATCCCCTTGCCAGACTCGGGCACCCCGGCGGCGATCGGATACGCCCAGGCGAGTGGGATCCCCTTCGCCGAGGGGATGATCAAGTCCCGGTACATAAACCGGACGTTCATCCAGCCCCAGCAGGGCATGCGAGATGCCGGCGTGCGCCTTAAGTTCAATCCCATGCCCCACGTGCTGCGGGGCAAGCGAGTGGTCCTGGTGGACGACTCCATCGTGCGGGGGTCCACCTCGCGCCAGATTGTGGAAGCCCTGCGGCGCGCCGGAGCCGCCGAGGTGCACATGAGGGTCGCCTCGCCCCCGATTCGGTTTCCCTGCTTCATGGGCATTGACATCGCCAGCCGCAGTGAGCTGATCGCGGCCGGCCGGACGGCCCAGGAGGTGGGACGGATCATCGGCACGGACTCGCTTGCCTACATCACCCTGGCGGGGCTGCGATGGGCCCTGGACGCGGCCCCCGGTGCCGCCGGCTTCTGCTTCGCCTGCCTGGACGGCATCTATCCCCTGCAGGTGCCCCAGCAGCTGGAGATGGACAAGCTGGCCCTGGAAGGTTGAGCGAGCTGGTGACTCCCGAGCCGCCGTTGAGCCAGTACGCCAAGGCGGGGGTGGACAGGAGCCGTGCCGAGGGAGCAATCCGGCGGGTGGCGCAGCTTGCGGCCACCACTCACCGGCCCGCCCTGATGGCCGGGATCGGGCCGTTCGCGGCCGTCTGGAGGCTGCCTGACGACCTGCCAGCCGGGTCCACCCTGGTCTCCTCGACCGACTCCGTGGGGACCAAGACCAAGATCGCCGTGGCGATGGGCCGGCACCGGGGCATCGGCCAGGACATCGTCAACCACTGCGTCAACGATGTGCTCACCACAGGCGCCACCCCCCTGTTCTTTCTCGACTATTTCGCCACCGGCAGGATCGATGCGGAGGTTCTGGAGCAGATCGCTGAGGGGATGGCAGCCGCCTGTCGGGAGGCGGGCTGCTCCCTGGTCGGTGGCGAGACGGCCGAGATGCCGGGCGTCTACGGCATAGGCGACTACGATCTGGCCGGGTTCCTGGTCGGCACGACCACGGTGGACCGCCTGCTTGGCCCCCGGCTGGTGCGCCGTGGCGACGTCCTCCTGGGGATCAGGTCATCCGGGCTGCACACCAACGGTTACACGCTGGTGCGCCACCTTGTCGCCGAGGGGGAACTCGACTACTCGGTCATCTTGGCCGGAACCGAGCAACCCCTGGGAGAGCTCCTGCTGGCCCCGCACCGGTCCTACCTGCAGGCTGTCCTGGGCCTGCGGGAGATGGGGGATGTCCACGCTCTGGCGCACATTACCGGGGGCGGCATCCCGGAGAACCTGCCGCGGATCCTTCCGGGTGAGATGGCGGCCATCATCGACACCTCCAGCTGGGACGTGCCCCCAATCTTCACCGCCCTGCAAAGGCTGGGCGACATCTCGGAGAAGGAGATGTGGGCCACCTTCAACATGGGGATCGGGATGGTCTGCGTGGTCCCGAAGGCAACCGCCGACATGGCGATGGCATCAGCCCCCGCCGAGCTGGTGGCGATAGGGGAGGTCGCCGATCGCCAGGGCCGCGCCCAGGTGGTGCTGCGCTGAACCCATCGAGCACCCGCCCGGGGGTGGGCGTCCTGGTCTCGGGACGAGGCACCAATCTGCGGGCGCTTTTGCAGGCTGCGGCCGAACCTCAGTACCCCGCTCGCATCGCCGCTGTCGCCTCCAATCGCCCGCGGTGCCATGGCTTGACACTGGCCGCGGCGAGCGGGGTCCCCGTCCGCGGCTTTCCGCTGCGGGAGTTCGCCGGCGATTCCCAAAGGCGCGACCGGGAGATGGCGCTCTGGTTTCTCCAGCAGCAGTGCCGGATACTCGTGCTGGCGGGCTACGATCGCATCCTCACCGAGCCACTTCTGACCGCCTTCCCAGGGCGGATCCTCAACCTGCACAACAGCCTGCTGCCAGCCTTCGCCGGCACCATGAACGCGGTAGGGCTCGCTCTTGCCGCCGGGGTGAAGGTGACGGGCTGCACGGTTCACCTGGTGGATCCTGACACGGTGGACGGGGGGCCCATCCTGCTGCAGGCGGCAGTGGAGGTGCGGGACGACGACGACGAGGAATCGCTCTGGCAGAGGATTCACGAGCAGGAGTGGCGGATCCTGCCCGAGGCGGTGAGGCTGCTGAGCCTCGGGCGCGTGCACGTGGAAGGGCACAGGGCCATGATCCGGTGAGACCGAAGAGGGCGCTCATCGGTGTCGACGACAAGACCGGCCTGGTGGATTTCGCGCGGGGACTGGTGGCGAACGGGGTGGACCTCATCGCCACAGGCGGAACCCGGGCGGCGCTGGAGGCAGCCGCCATCCCGGTCACGCCGGTGGCCAGCCTCACGGGCATGCCGGAGATGCTGGACGGAAGGGTGAAGACCCTCCACCCGGCCATCCACGCAGGAATACTGGCGCGGCGCGATCAGCCGGCCCACCTGCGGGCTCTCACGGACCATGGGTTCCCTGAGATCGACATGGTGGTGGTCAACCTCTATCCGTTCCAGCAGGCCGCCCAATCCGGGGTCGGCCGTGATCAGATCGTCGACCAGATCGACATCGGGGGCCCCACCCTTTTGCGGGCGGCCGCAAAGAACTGGCGGTTTGTCGCCGCGGTGAGCTCACCTGGCCAATATCAAGAGGTGCTCCACGAGTTGACCGCCGGCGACCTCTCGGAGCCCCTCCTGCGCAGGCTGGCGATCCTCGTCTTCCGTCTTACCAGCGGCTACGACTCCTTCATCGCCAATCACCTGGAGGGGCCGACCGACATGGCAGAGACCGGACGCCTGCCGGAGCGCTGGATCGTGGCCGCCCCTCTGATCGGACCCCTGCGCTATGGCGAAAATCCGCATCAGGATGGCGCGCTGTACGCGACATCGGAGAGCCCCGAGGGGCTGGCGGGGGCGCGCCAGATACAGGGGCCGGCCCTCTCGTACACCAACTGGTTGGACGCCGACTCGGCGTGGCGGATTGTGCAGAGCCTGCCTCGACCAGCGGCTGTGGTGGTGAAGCATACGAATCCCTGCGGAGCGGCCCTCGGGGCCGCCGCCGCGGACGCTTTCCAGCGGGCTTACAACTGTGACTCACGGTCGGCCTACGGCGGGGTCGTGGCCCTGAATCTGCCCCTGGACCGGTCCGCCGCAGACCTTCTGGCACGCCACTTCCTGGAGCTGGTGATAGCCCCCGTGGTGACCGACCAAGCGCAGGAACGTCTGGCTTCGCGGTCGCGTCTGCGGGTCCTGGCGGTTGACTCGCGGCCGTCCGGCCAGACATTTGAGGTGCGCTCCATCGAGGGTGGGCTGCTGGTGCAGAGTCCCGACGGCGGTGACCCGAAAGAGCGATTCCAGGTCGTGTCCCAAAGGGCTCCATCAGCTGAGGAATGGCAGCAGCTACGCCTGGCCTGGACCCTGGTCCGAGGGGTGAAGTCGAACGCCATCGTTCTCTGCCACGATGGCATGGCGGTGGGCATCGGTGCGGGCCAGATGTCCCGCGTGGAGGCTATCGAGATGGCGATCGCTAGGGCGGGCGAGAGGGCTGCGGGCAGCTGCCTGGCTTCGGACGCCTTCTTTCCCATGGCCGACAACCTCGAGGTGGCCGCGGCCCACGGCATCGTCGCCGCGATTCACCCGGGTGGGTCGAAGAGGGACTCCGACGTGATCGAGGTCGCCGATAAAACCGGAATGGCGCTGGTGACCACCGGCGTGCGCCACTTTCGCCACTGAGACGGCGGCGCCAGCGCCAGGGTGGTGTATCTTGCTGCCTGGGTGATGACAAGAGGCGGAGTCTGAGGCAGGATGGCCCACCGCAGGCTGGACCGGTGGACGGCTGAGGGGACCCCCTTGGCATTGCTCGCGATCCTCTTCTTCATCGACCTGTTCCTTCCGTGGTCCCCCTCGTGCAGCTACAGCACGCTGCCGATCCTGCCCGGAGCATCGGTCGCGATCAGTCACGTGTGTCTCACCTCGCAGAACGGTCTCGGCGGCTCCGGATATGGAACCGCGGTCCTGGCGCTTGCGCTCTTCGCCTGGGAGGCCCTGCGGGTGGCCAGGATCGCCCTGCCGATCGACTACGCCTATCGCAGCCTGATCTCGGCCTTCCTGGCGGGGGCCGTGCTGCTGTTCACCATCCTCGACCTCATCCCCCGCTTTGGCGCTCTGGTCTCCTACCCCGGCGCTACCCCCTTCATGGGTTCCTTCGCCTGGGTGGGCCTCGCGCTGGCTCTCGTGATAGGGGCTGCGGGGGTGGCCCATTGGGCCACTTGGCATCGCATGGCGCCGCGGCCGCCGGGGGACGGCCCAGGACTCCAGGGTCGTGCCTCAGGTTCCCGGACGCCCGCGAGTCCGGGGAGCTGCCCCAACTGCGGGCGGGCGCTGCCCGGTCAGGCCAGCTTCTGTCCAGGGTGCGGGCGACCCGTCCAGGGCTGATCCCGATGACTGCGGCAGCGGCGTTGGCCCCAGAGCGTCGCCACCACCTGAACCCGTTGAGGGCGAGTCATTGGGAGTACCCGGTGGGGTTGGAACGCGCTTGACGACGGCCCCAAGAAGCGGTACCTTCTCCATCAATTAGCAGGGAGGGGTCCACTGTCGGCCTTGGGCGGGGTCGCTCATTGGGCGCCCGTCAGGGAGGCGTGGAATGGGGCGAACCCAAATCAGGTTCCGACCTATCTATGCTGCGTGCGCCGCAGCCTTCACGGTGGTGGCCCTGGGTGGGGCTGGCGTTCAGGCCGCCAGCAGCTCGGCTGGTCTGGTCCAGATTCCGGGGACCTATCTGCCCGCCAACGCGCCGGTCACGGGGCAGTTGCAGACGGCGACCATGAGCGTGGAGGTGCTGCTCCAGCCCAACAACGCCGCCGGAATCAACAACCTTTTGACCGGCCAGTACACCGCGGGCAGCCCGCAATACGGAAAGTGGCTGGCCAAGGGGCAGTTCGACCAGGACTTCGCACCCACGGCGGCGACCAGGTCGACTGTGACCGGGTACCTGGAGAGCAAGGGCCTTGCGGTGCAGACGACCGCCTCCCCCTTCCTCATTCGCGCCATCGGCAGCAGTGCCCAGATCTCAGGCGCCTTCTCCACTCCGCTGGACACCTACCGGAGCGCCAGCGGGACCTCGTTCTTCTCCAACGCGACGGCGGTCTCACTGCCGAAGACGGTGGCGCCCAGCGTGATGGGTGTGATCGGGCTCAGCAACACGGTGCGGCTGCACTCCTCGGTGCAGGTCGTGCCGAGCGCCAAGGGACAGTCGGCGAGCAGTTGTGAGACTCCATATCCTTCCAACCTCACCCAGCTGAAGGCAATCTTCGCGGGTGGCGCGTACGGATACGGGGCCGGGCCGGACTGCACCGGACTCACTCCCTCGCAGACCAACAGCATCTACAGTGCGCCAGAGGCTGGGCCCAAGGCCCAGGGGGCGGGAGCGACCCTCGCGGTCTTCGAGCTTTCGGCATACACCCAGTCGGACATCACGACCTGGGCCCAGACGTTCTACGGGCCGGGATACCATCCCCGACTCACCAACATCAAGGTTGACGGCGGCCCGCTGGGCAGCCCGAAGCTGTGCCCGACCGGGGACACCTGTGTGTACGGGTACGGCGGTGACATCGAGGTCGAGGCTGACATCGAGCAGCAGCTGGCGATAGCGCCAGACATCAGCAGGATCCTGGTCTACAACGCGCCCAACGATTACACCGGCCAGACCGAGCTCGACGAGTACACCCAGATCGCCAACGACGACATGGCGGACTCGATCAGCTCCAGCTGGGGCGAGTGCGAGATCGACGCCGGACAGTCCTACGCCGAGGCGGAGAACCTCATCTTCGAGCAGATGGCGAGCCAGGGGCAGAGCATGTTCTCTTCCGCGGGTGATACCGGCGCCTTCGACTGCATCCGCGACGGCAGCGGCAGTCTGGACCAGTACGGCCTGCAGGTGGACGACCCGGCCAGCCAGCCCTGGGTAACCAGCGTGGGTGGGACCTCGTTGGAAACCGACAACCCCGGCCTCAATCTGCACCCCAGCTATCCGCAGGGAGTGGAGACGGTGTGGAACGAGCTCAACCTCTGCAACCCTCATCCCAACGGGTTGGTCGCCTGCACCACCTACGGAGCGGGCGGCGGGGGGCACAGCATCTTCTGGGGTAGGCCCGCGTATCAGCGGGGACCTGGCGTGAACAACAGCCAGACCGTGTCCGGACCTGGCAACTGCTCGCTGGCGGCGCCAGGCCAGCCCTGTCGCGAAGTGCCGGATGTGTCCGCCAACGCGGACGAGCTGACGGGCTACGCGGAGTACTGCACCGGGTCCACGGTGGTGAGGACAGCGGGTTACGGCAGTGCCTGCATCTCTATCAGCAACCCCAAGGCACCCCATTGGTTCCAGATCGGCGGCACCAGCCTCTCCTCGCCACTTTGGTCCGCGATCTTCGCCGACCGGGACGCCTTCCAGGGCTACCGGACCGGCAACGCCAACTACTTCCTCTACGGGCTGTACAACCAGAACGTGGCGGAGAGCTACAGCAACCAGGGAGACTTTCACGACATCACCGGCATCGGGCAGAGGGAGCGCTGGAACGGCCACTACTTCACCGAGCCCGGTTACAGCGAGGCGACCGGTATCGGGACCCCGAACAT
>DAHWNZ010000189.1:0-558 GCA_027339635.1 Candidatus Dormiibacterota bacterium | reverse complement strand
AGAAGTGGCCCACGGATCAGCCATGAGACCGGACCATAGCCATGAGCCAATCGAGTCGTAGGGTCGAGACCATGACCATCACAGGCACCCCGAGCCCGGTGCGGGCCCGCCTCGACTTCGAGCACCACGCCGCCGGCTTCTTGCGGGCCCTGGCCGCACTCGACAAGGCGGCCACCAAGGAGGCTGACCGGGTCGACCTCGACCCCAAGCTCCGAGAGCTGGTGCGAGCAAGAGCGTCCCAGCTCAACGGCTGCGCCTACTGCATCGACATGCACACCACAGATGCCCGGGCCATCGGCGAGACCGAACAACGCCTCTACGCCCTGGCCGCCTGGCGGGACACGCCGTTCTTCACCGACCAGGAGCGAGCGGCCCTGGACTTCACCGAGTCGGTCACCCTCAAGGCCACCGACCACGTCCCCGATGCCGCCTATGAAGCAGTCGCCGCCCGCTTCAGCCCCGACGAGATCGCCGCCCTGCTCGCCCTCATCGTCACCATCAACGCCTGGAACGCCATCGGCGTCGCCACCCACGCCTGGGTCCCGGGGAGCTACCAGC
>DAHWNZ010000188.1:0-563 GCA_027339635.1 Candidatus Dormiibacterota bacterium | reverse complement strand
TCGGCTCTCGGAGGAGGTCGGGAGGCTGGTCGACCCTTTCGCGAAGGAGGTGGAGCTGCTCCGGACCATCCCCGGGGTCGAGCAGCGCAGCGCTGAGATGCTCCTCGGCGAGATCGGCGCTGACATGAGCCGCTTCCCCTCGGCTGCGCACCTCGCCTCCTGGGCCGGTATGTGCCCCGGCAACCACGAGTCGGCAGGCAAACACAAGAGCGGCAAGACCCGCAAGGGCTCCAAGTGGCTCCGCGCCACCCTGGTGGAGAGCGCCACCTCAGCTGCCCGGAGCAAGGACACCTACCTCGCTGCTCGCTACGCCCGCCTCAGGGGTCGCCGCGGCCATCCCAAGGCCATCGTCGCCGTCGGCCACTCCATCCTGGTCATCGCCTACCAGCTCCTGGCCACCGAACAGCCTTACTCCGACATCGGCGCCGCCCACTTCCTGGAGCGCCACGGCTCCGAGACCTACAAGCGCCGCCTCATCGCCAACCTGGAGCGCCTCGGCTACACCGTCAAGCTCGAGCCCGTCGCATGATCCTATTTTCGCCTTAGTCTCCCATGGCCCTGGC
>DAHWNZ010000187.1:0-563 GCA_027339635.1 Candidatus Dormiibacterota bacterium | reverse complement strand
GGCCGCCGCCTCTCTACGGTCACACGCGGACTGTCCAGGAGGAGGCGGCACGCAGGGGGCCCGCCACCGAGGGAAGTGCCGGAGGCTATGGCCTTGGTGGACCCGCCGTAGCCGCAGCCTGCGAGCCTTGCAGGCGGCGCGGATGGTGGCCGCCTGGGCGGCCAGCCCGAGGCCGGAGTCGCTCTGCTCCAAGGTCGATAACCGGGCATCCCCGGTGCCCGGCAGCAGTGAACTCGCTGGCATCTCGGGGTAGTCGCCTCAACGACCGGTTCGCTACTTCAGTCGAGCCCCGACCAGACGAGAGCTTGGGTGAGAGCGGGTCCCGCACCCCATGTCTATACCCGCCACGCAGTCCACTTAGGGAGTCACCTGCCTGAGTGAGGGCCGTAGGTGCCGGACGGGTGCCGACCATGTCCCGCGCCCGCCTCGTCGTCCAGCTCCCGCTTGATTGCCGGGTAGGCATCGCCGAGGCAGCACGGGCACGAGTGGTACCAGCGCCTGAATCCCTCATCGAGGATCCCACTGGGAGAGAACTCGCTGCCGTCCCGTTTGGGGGTCACCTT
>DAHWNZ010000186.1:0-570 GCA_027339635.1 Candidatus Dormiibacterota bacterium | reverse complement strand
GCTCGTCGTAGGCGAAGCGGAGCGGGCGGGTCCGGTCGGGGGCGGGGAGGGGCATGGCGGGCGCCTGGCCGGCGGAGCGACCGGCGGCTAGCGCAGCAGCGACTGCAGCTTCATCGCCGCGCCCATGTCACCGCGCACCTTGAGCTTGCCGGTCATGAAGGCCATGGTCGGGTCGAGCTTGCCGGTGGCGAGGCCGACGAAGTCGGCGGCCGACATCGAGATGGTGGTGTTGGGGTTCTCCGGAGCGCCGCTCCCGGCCTCCCCCCTGCCGTCGCCCAGGACGATGTGGAACTCGCCGCCGTCGTCCCCGCTGAGGTCGAAGCGGTAGGCGGCTCTGGTGGGCACGGGGGCGTCCTCCTGGGGTGGATCGGGCTCCGGAGCGAGTCTACGGCCCGCGCTTTGGCGAGCGAACGCGGCGCGGACCGAGGGCCGCGTCAGAGGAGGGTCTCGCTCTGCTCGGTGCGGGCGTGGCGCCGCGGGTGGCGGACCGCCCCCGGCTCGGCGGGGCCGTCGTTGGCGGGGTGCTCGACCAGGGCGATGACGCGCGCCGCCATGAAGCGGCCGGTCCGC
>DAHWNZ010000185.1:0-573 GCA_027339635.1 Candidatus Dormiibacterota bacterium | reverse complement strand
TCGGGATTTTCTTCCTCAGCTTTCTGCCCGCATTTGTCCCGAAAGGGGCTCCGGTGGGAGCGTGGACATCGCTGCTCGGAGGGATCTACGTAATCGAGGGCGGCATCTGGCTGAGCGTTGTAGTCCGACTAGCGGAAGCTGGCGCTGGCTGGTTGTACCGAGCCGACCTTTGGCGGCGCCTTCAGCAGGTGACGGGCGTGGTGCTCCTGGGTTTCGGAGTTCGCCTGCTCACCGAACGCCCCTGAGGCCGGCCCTGTCCCCGGGCTCGCCAGAAGCTGCCGAAGTTCACCGGAGGCTGGGGCGGAAGGATTCGAACCTTCGAATGGGGGTTCGGGGAGGGCCGTTCGCAGCCGTCCGCGGACGTCCGTCGTGGCAGTTTTGACTTCGGGGCCGTCCGCCACCGTCCGCCCATGTGCGCCTGAATTCGCCCCCGAAGATGTCAACGAAGATGTCAAACTCGGGGCTTGGGGCGGGTGCTTCATCCGCGTCCCGCCTGCCACCGAGGCTGGCTAGGCATCCACCCAGACACCCCCAACGGCAGCGGTGCGGCGGGTTGACGACGCAGCTCCGAGG
>DAHWNZ010000184.1:0-590 GCA_027339635.1 Candidatus Dormiibacterota bacterium | reverse complement strand
CAGCCTGGGTCAGCGCCGTGAGCGCCTCCTCCATCTCCGGGTCGGTGCGTACAGTCATGGCCACGCCGGGATGATACCACTTCGGTACCAGTCCTTGGCCCGTCGCTCCGGGCCCAGCGCCGCACGGCTCGCCGGGTTGGCGTTCGGGGCAGCATTCCCTGGACCTCATCGGTCGCCAGCGCGCGCCCGGGCCGCCCGCAAGCGCTGTCAAGATTGCAGTCGACTGGCCTCAGAGTTCGCCTGGCGGTGCGACGGTACGTCCGCTCTGAGATCGGAGTCGAGGTGCCGCCAGCAGGATTCGAACCTGCGACCCTGGGCTTAAAAGACTGCCCTGGAAGCGTCTGGGGACGTGCGTCCTCGTCCGACGTGAGTTCAAAGTTGCTGCTTTTAGGACCCACCCCGTCCACCGGCGTCCGTCTGTGAACGTTGCCGTGGCTGTCAAAATTGCTGTCAACTTTCTGGTGCCCCGGGGCCCGTCGGAGGGCGTCATTGGCCAGCCCCTGAAGTCGCCACGGCCCGAATACTGCCCGTGCGCCCCGACAACTGTCATTTTGCTAATATACTACGTTAGCAGGTACATCGTGAATGGG
>DAHWNZ010000183.1:0-595 GCA_027339635.1 Candidatus Dormiibacterota bacterium | reverse complement strand
GGTGGTGCCCAGCCAGCTCCCGCCGCTCACCGCGCTGACGAACTGCCAGAGCCCCAGCACCTCCGCGCCGACCGTCCGCATCCCCGCCCGCCGCCAGGCGGTGAGCATGGCCTCCAGGGCGGCGCGCTCGACCTCGGCGGGCCACCGGGGCAGCTCCCCGCCCAGCTCGGCGATCAGCGCCTCGGCCCGGCTCAGCCAACTCGGGGCGCGGGCCCGATGCCGCCGCCGCCAGTCCCGAGCGGTGGTGTGAGGGACACCCGCCCGCGCTGCTGCCGGCCGGGCTCCGATGCCGCTCACCATCCGGGACACCGCGTTCCCGATCACCGCCACCGGATCGAGCCGGCGCAGCAGCAGGAACACCGGCAGCAGCGCGTGGCTGACCCCACACCTCCGGCACTTCACCCGGCGTATCCAGATGCGCCGGCTCGGCCCCGCCCGGCGGACGAAGCGCGGGTATCCCGACCAGAAGATCATCGGGCCGCGGCAGGCCGGGCATCGTGGTCGGGGCGCGACTACACCCCGACCCGCGCTGGCGTACTCCTCGACGCCGAGCCGGCAGAGCCATACGATGGCCACGCGGACTCTCCGCGCTGGA
>DAHWNZ010000182.1:0-597 GCA_027339635.1 Candidatus Dormiibacterota bacterium | reverse complement strand
CCGGCCCTGGATGAGGAAGCGGCATACCAGGCGATGGTGGAGCTCTCCCGGCGGCTCTTCTCCAGCCCCGAGGGCGCCGAGGGGATAGCCGCCTTCAGAGAGCGCCGGCGGCCCGACTGGAGGCGCTGAGCGGGGCCGGGCCCTCAGACCTGGATCGGTGAGTAAGGGACGCGAACGCCTGGCGGGAGGGTGTTTGAGGCGTCGGAGGACGCCGTGGGTGGGAGGCGAGGTACCTGTCCTGCCGTGGCAGGGCGGGTTGGAGGGCGCAAGGTATGAGAACCTGGGTGCGGGCGGCCACAAAAGCTGCCCAGCGGGGGCCGTGAGCGCTGGCCAGGGCGTGCCGCAGCTCGGGAGGCTAGCAAGGGCGGGCGGGACAGGCGAGTGGGTTGAGTCTCAGGTGACCGAGAGCAGGCGCGGCCGCCCATAGGTGGCGGTGAAGGTGTCGGCCCACCACCAGCCCCGCGGCAGGCGCAGCTGCAGTTGCCGGGAGTTGTGGACCACTCGGGCTGGCACCGCAATCAGCCAGCGCCGTAGGGTGGGACTGGTTCGGCACAGGGGATCGCGCTCAGCGTCGAAGCCCGGGGGCACCTCGGTTTG
>DAHWNZ010000181.1:338-605 GCA_027339635.1 Candidatus Dormiibacterota bacterium | reverse complement strand
ACCGGGGCAGCGGGGGCGGGGAGGGTCAGGAGAGGAGAGCGGCCCGCCGGTGGGTGCCGAGGAGGGCCTTGGCATCGGGCCAGCCAGGCCGAGTTGGCGTCGAAGTCACTGAAGGGGAAGCGCTCCAGGCCCGCGGCCTTGGGACGGCCGATGTGGTCCTGCACGTGGGCATAGGCCCGCATGAACCCGTCCAGCTCCACCGGATCACCCTGGCGATCGGTGTAGAAGCCCCAGAAGCGGTGCTCCGGCGAGGGGAAGAGGCTGGTC
>DAHWNZ010000181.1:0-328 GCA_027339635.1 Candidatus Dormiibacterota bacterium | reverse complement strand
CGGCGCACGATCGGGTGCGAGGAGGCTCGTTCGAGAGCTTGCAGAACTCGGTCAGCTCCGCGTCCTCTGCCCGTACCACAGCTCTCCGTCCTGGCGCACTGTTAGCGATCATCTGAAACTCCCCAGAGCTGATCACTGAAATTCCCGTGTGCCCAGGCGAAGGGCCGATCAACCAGCGGGTGAGAGTCCCGCCCGGGCAAGCCACCAGAGGAGCCCGGTAGTCAACCTCCGGCGTTCGGCGAGATCCGGGCGTCGAAGCGAGGAGAAGCGAAGCTGCAGGCCGTAACGAGAGTGAACTCTGCCGCGTCGAGACGTGAACCCGTAAGGG
>DAHWNZ010000180.1:0-616 GCA_027339635.1 Candidatus Dormiibacterota bacterium | reverse complement strand
CGTTCGGTGAGAAGGCGCTGCCGGCGCTGTTGATTGACGGCGAGATCGCGATGCACGGCCGCTACCCCTCCCGCGAGGAGCTTTCGAGACTGCTTCACACGCCCGCTGCGCCGCAGGAGCTGCCCCTCGCGGCAGCGCCGGCCACGGGCGGCTGCGGCTGCGGCCCCGGTGGCTGCTGATGCCATCGGACCGCCTCGCCGCCCTCGCGCCGATCGACTGGACAGGCTGGAGGACACGGCACCTGTTCTTCACCGGAAAGGGTGGCGTCGGCAAGACCACGACCGCGTCCGCGGTCGCGGTGGCGCTCGCTGACAGCGGCCGCCGGGTGCTGATCGTCTCAACCGACCCGGCCTCCAACCTGGACGACGTCTTCGCGCTGACGGCCGGCCCTGAACCGACCGGGGTGCCGGGCGTGCCCGGCCTTGCGGTGATGAACATCGACCCCGAAGCGGCCGCACGGGCGTTCATGGAGCGCGCCGTCGGCCCCTACCGCGGGGTGCTGCCGCAGGCCGCGATCGCCAACATGGAGGAGCAGCTCTCGGGCGCGTGCACGGTTGAGATCGCCGCGTTCAACGAGTTCACGGGCCTGCTTGCAGAGCCGGCGCTCACAACCTCC
>DAHWNZ010000017.1:0-40142 GCA_027339635.1 Candidatus Dormiibacterota bacterium | reverse complement strand
TTGAAGCGGATCCACTCTTACACGGAGATCGGGCAGCAGGAGTCGGCGAAGCTGCTGGTGGGGGGCTCGATCGCCAGCGAAGGAGCGTTAGGGGAGGGCAACTTCTACCACCCGACCCTGTTCTCGGAGGTTCGCCCGGACATGCGGGTCGCCCAGGAGGAGATCTTCGGCCCCACCCTGGTCCTGATCCAGGCCGACGATCTGGGAGAAGCGATACGCATCGCGAACGGGACCCACTACGGACTCTCGCTCTCCATCTACACGCGAGACCTGGCCCGGGCGTTCCAGGCGGTGGACCGCCTGGAGTCGGGGATCGTCTACGTCAACGCGCCCACTATCGGTGCCGAGATCCAGCTGCCATTCGGAGGCACCAAGTGGACCGGCAACGGGCACCGGGAGGCGGGGCAGACCGCGTTCGACGAGTTCACGGAGTGGAAGACCGTGTACATCGACTACTCCGGACGGCTGCAGCGCGCTCAGATCGACACCGGCAAGGAGTAGGGCATGCTCGACCTGAGCGAGGAACAGAGCCAGTTCGAGGCGATGATCCGCGACTTCGCCCGCCGGGAGTTGGCTCCGGACATCAGGGTGCGGGATCGGGACGCGAAGCCAGATCCCGAGCTGTTCTCCAAGCTGGCCGCGCTCGGAATCCCGGGCGTCAGCATCCCGCAGCGGTATGGCGGAGCGGGGCTGGACTGGATCTCCCTGGGAATCGCCTGCGAGGAGCTCGAGTACGTCGACGCCTCCTGCCGGACCGCCCTCTCCGTCCATGCGGGGCTGTGCCTGACGGGAATCTACCAGTGGGGGACGGAGGAGCAGCGCCAGCGCATCCTGAGACCTCTGGCCGAGGGCCGCAAACAGGGATGCTTCGGGCTCACGGAGCCCGACGCCGGCAGCGACGTGCGGGCCCTCACCACGAGAGCCCATCGCGAGGGCGACACCTATCGTCTGCGGGGCCAGAAGGTGTGGATCTCGATGGGGGACTTCGCCGATGTCATCCTGGTCTTCGCGACCGTGGACCCCGCCCAGGGGCTGCGCGGGATCACGGCCTTCGCGGTCGACCGAGAGCTGGCGGGGCCTGGCCTTCGCACCGAGCCGATCAAGGAGAAGTACGGCCTTAGGGCCAGTGACACCGCCGTCGTCTACTTGGATGACGCCCTGGTCCCGGAGGCGAACCGGATCGGGGAGGAGGGGGAGGGCTTCAAGGTCGCCATGAGCTGCCTCGACAGTGGCCGCTACTGTGTAGCCAGCGGGGCCGCCGGGACCATCCGTGCCTGCCTGGACATGAGCGTCGCCTACTCCCGCCAGCGTCGGGTCCAGGGTGAGGAGATCGGACGCTTCGAGCTGGTGCAGCAGATGATCGCCGGGATGGCGCGGGACTACGACGTCGGCCGCCTCCTGTGGATGCGGGCGGGGTGGTTGCGAAACGTCGGCCGGCGCAGCTCCCGCGAGTCGGCGCTGGCCAAATGGGTCAACTCCGAGCGCGCCAACCGCTGCGCCGATGATGCTCTGCAGATCCATGGGGCGACTGGCTTCAGCGACGAATGTCCGGCGGCCCGCTATTTGCGCAACAGTCGGGCCACCATGATCTACGAGGGCACCAGAGAGGTACAGACGGTGCTCGCCGCCGAGTACGCCCTCGGCTACCGCGAGGACCGTCCGCTGCGCTGCCCGCTGCCGGGCTGGCCCAACGAGGAGTAGGCCGTTTCTGCCTGGCCGGGAGCGGGGTGGTGACGCCCCAGGACCCGGGGGTGGCGGAGGCACCGTTTGGAGCCTGGGAGGAGCACTGGCTCAGCCGGCCCCAGGGCAGGTTGCGCTATCTGCTGGCGGGATCGGGCCCGCCTCTGGTGCTGTGCCACGGTTTCATCGGCTCCGCCGAGAACTTCGAGACCTGGGTGCCGGTCCTGTCCCGGCGAAACCTGCTCATCATTCCGGACCTTCCCGGGTTCGGCCGGTCGGACCCCCTGCCCGGGCGCCATCTCAGCCGCTGCCTGGCGACTGAGGTTCGCTCCCTGCTGGACCACCTGGGGGTAGGCCAATACCAGGCTGGGGGGCTTTGCCTGGGAGCTGCCGTCGCGCTGGAGCTGGTGGCCTCGGAGCCGGCCAGGGTGAAGGGCCTGATCCTGCACACGCCACTCCTGGCCCCGGAGATGGTCACCCGCCCCTTCCGACTTCAGGTCGCGGCGCTCACCCTTCCCGGCGCGCTGGCCTTCTCGGCGATATCCGCGATTGGGCGCCTTCGGCCGGCGGCGGACCTGTACCGCAGGGTGGTGGTTGAGGGCGGGGCCGAGGTCGACCGCCGCTCCGCCGACATGAACTTCCAAAACCAGCTCCGCGCGAGCCCAAGAGCGGCTCGGGAGTGGCTCCGGGAGGCGACCCAGCTTCAGCTCACGAGGGTCTTGGACAGCTGGAGAGGGCCCGCCTCCATCCTGGCGGCGCAGGATGATCGGATCCTGGATGTGCCGGCGCTCCGGGCCTACTGCGCCTCGCGGCCCCAGCTCGACCTGCACCTGATATCGGCATCCGGGCACGGCTGGACCGAGGCCTTCATCCAAGAGCAGCTGCGCATCCTGGAGGCACTCGGCCGGGATCCCGAAGCAACCGGGGGCTGAGCGGCCTTGGGGGCGCTGTTCTTCGCCGTCCGTCTGCACCGCGCGGATCGGCAGCTCTGCTCCCGCTGGCTGTCAGGCATCTCCCATCTGGGCCCGGGGCTCATCCCGGTTGCTCCCGAGGACCTTCACTACACCGTGCTCTTTCTGGGCCGGCCACCTGCGGTCGAGCGGGCGTCAGCACTCGCCCTGGGATCGCGGGTCGCCTCCGCATCCCCGCCATTCCTCCTTCTCCCAGGGGGGCTGGGTAAGTTTGGAGCAGCCCTTAGGCCGACGGTCTTCTGGCTCGGAGTAAGGGTGGGCGAGGAGGCGTTGCGAGCCCTGAATAGGGACCTTGAGCGGCAGGCGGCGGAGGTCGGACTCCCCCATGACAGCACAAGGTTCGTCGCCCACTGCACCCTGGCGCGGGTCAGGAGAGGTTCGGGTCCGGACGTGGTGGCGCGCCTGGAGGAACTCGGGAGTCCGTTGGATGAGGTGGTGGCGAGGCCACGAACGGTGGGGCGGTTCGAGCTGCTGGAGTCAGTGCCCGCCCCCGCAGGCGCCGCCCGCTATCGCACCGTCGCCGCCTTCCAATTCGGGTGAGCGGCGAGTCACCACTCGAAGGGACGCCCGTACCAGGGATGCAGCTGGGGAAAGTGCCGTGACGAAAGCAGGCTGAGGGAGCGTCGCTCCAAGGCCCGAATCTCGTCTGGCGCCAGCAGAGGCCGCAGTCTCGCCGTGAGCCCGCCCACCCTCTCGCGATCGTGCCAGAGGGCCCGAAGCCCGTGCAGCCAGAATTCGGGAATCGGCTGGCCGCCCAGCTCCGCCAGGACCGTTCTCAGCTTGAACTCCTTGTTGAAGGTGACGCCGTGGTCGATCCCCTTCAGGTGCCCGCAGGAGTCAACCAGGAGGTGCTGGCTCTTGCGGTCCGCGTTGTTGATGACGACGTCGAGAACGGCGAGGCCGATCAGGTCCCGCTCCAGCTTCTCCTTGTCCACCTCCAACTCATCGTCCGGCCCCTCCACGAACTCCTGGAGCGAGCCCGGCCCCAGCGGGCCGTCCCGACGCATGACCGTTGTCGGCAGCAGGCCCCAGCCGAGGGCCCGGTCGACCTCGAATGCGGCGACCTCGCGCAGATAGAGGGTCCCGCGGGGGAAGTCCCAGAGCGGGCGCTCACCCCGACGTGGCTTGTAGATGCCCCTGCCCTCCCCGCCGGGAAGTTCCAGTGACGCCAGGAAGACGGCGTTGCTCCCGATGCCCACCGGGGCCAGGTCCAGGATGCGGCACTTGCGCAGGGTCTCCTCGACATCTCGGGGCCTGGGGCTCGGGGCGCTTTCTCCTATGGGCATCAACGAGATCAATGTAGCCGCTGCCCAGCTGAGATCTGCCTGAGGACCTCTGGATACGCGACAATGCCCCCAGATGAGAGCGGGACCAGCAAAGTGATCCACGCCCTGGAGAGCTTCCTCACCACCGCGGGCTACCTGGCCCTATTCCTGTTGACCGTGGCGCAGTGCTGCGGCTTCCCGGTGTCGAGCGAGGTCGTTTTGCCGTTCGCGGGGGTGCTGACGGTAACGGGCACCCTGAACCTGCCGCTCGTGATCGTGGTGGCCCTGATCGGGGAGCTGGTGGGCGCCCTGATCGCCTACTGGCTGGCCGACTGGGTGGGGCGGGCGGCGATCGTCGGGTTCGGCCAGCGCTTCCGCCTCAAGGAGAGCCACTTCGAGGCGGCCGAGCGGTTCTATGAACGGCGCGGGGTGGCGGCGGTGGCGGTCGGCAGGGTGCTGCCCGTCCTGCGGAGCTACACCAGTTATCCCGCTGGCTTCGCCAGGATGCCCCTGCGTCTCTTCATCCCCGCGACCCTGGTCGGGGCATTCGTCTGGGACGCGGCCCTCTCCATCGCGGGCATGGAGCTGGGCAAGCACTTCAATCAGATCGGCAGCGTCATCAAGCCGCTGGAGTACGCCGTCCTGGCACTGGTGGTGGTCGCTCTGCTTTACGGAGTCTGGCGCTACATAAATCGGCCCCTGCCAACTTCGGACTCGGTCCCCGACGAGGATGTGCGTTAGACTCTAGTTAACGTGAACGTTAACTCATCTCGCCCCTCCGGCACGGCGAGCGGCCGGCCGGACCGCTACAAGTGGGTCGCCCTCTCCAACACCACCCTCGGGATCCTGATGGCCACGGTCAACTCCTCGATCGTGCTGATCTCGCTGCCCGCCATCTTCCGGGGCATCAGGGTCAACCCCCTCACCCCGTCCAACGTGAGCCTGCTGCTGTGGATGCTGATGGGGTACATGGTGGTGACCGCGGTCCTGGTGGTGAGCCTGGGCAGGGTGGGGGACATGTTCGGCCGGGTCAGGATGTACAACCTCGGCTTCCTCATCTTCACCATCGCCTCGATCGGGCTCTCGGTCGTCTTCTTCTCCGGCCCGACAGCCGCCCTGGTGCTGATAGCCATGCGCATAGTCCAGGGCGTGGGTGGCGCGATGCTCATGGCCAACTCGGCCGCCATCCTGACCGACGCCTTCCCCAGCAACCAGCGAGGGACGGCGCTGGGCATCAACGTCGTCGCGGGGATCTCTGGCTCCTTCATCGGGCTGGTGTTGGGGGGCCTCTTGTCGGGGGTGGACTGGCACCTGGTCTTCCTGGTCTCGGTCCCCATCGGGCTCTTCGGCACCGTCTGGGCGTTCCTCAAGCTGCGTCAGATCGGGCTGGGCACCAAGGCCAGGATCGACTGGCTCAGCAACGTCAGATTCGCAGTGGGCCTGGTCTCCCTGCTGGTGGGGATCACCTACGGGATCCAGCCGTACGGCAACAGCAACATGGGCTGGACCAACCCCACGGTTCTTCTCGAGGTGCTCGGGGGGATCGCGGTGCTGGTCGTCTTCGTGTTCGTGGAGCGCAGGGTGGAGGCGCCGATGTTCAACCTCGGACTCTTCAGGGTCCGCGCCTTCACGGCGGGGAACCTGGCGTCCCTGCTGGCCTCGATCGGCAGGGGCGGGTTGATGTTCATGCTCATCATCTGGCTCCAGGGGATCTGGCTGCCCCTGCACGGCTACAACTTCGTGCAGACCCCGCTGTGGGCGGCCATCTACATGCTGCCTCTGACAGCCGGCTTCCTGTTCGCCGGACCCCTCTCCGGCTACCTTTCCGATCGCTTTGGCGCCCGCCCGTTCGCGACCGGGGGCATGCTGGCGGCCGCGGTGACCTTCGCCCTGCTCTCCCTGCTGCCGGCCGACTTCAGCTATCCGACCTTTGCGGCCCTGCTCTTCTTCAACGGGTTCGCGATGGGGATGTTCTCCGCGCCCAACACGGCGGGGATCATGAATGCGGTTCCCGCCAAGCAGCGTGGGGTGGCGTCGGGCATGCGCTCCACCTTCCAGAACTCCGGCATGACCCTCTCGATCGGGTTGTTCTTCACCCTGATGGTGCTGGGCCTGGCGGCGGCCCTGCCCTCCTCGCTGGACCACGGGCTGCTGCAGCAGGGGGTTCCCGCGGCCTCCGCTGCCAAGATCTCCCACCTGCCGCCCGTGGGCACCCTGTTCGCGGCCTTTCTGGGTTACAACCCGATCGGGACTCTGCTCGGATCCTCGCTGCACAATCTGCCGTCTGCCCGGGTCGCGGTCCTCACCGGGCGTGAGTTCTTCCCCAACCTGATCGCCAAGCCGTTCATGGCGGGAATGCGGGTGACCTTCTACTTCTCAACCGTCATGATGCTCATCGCGGCGGGCGCCTCATGGTTGCGGGGCAAGCGCTACGTGCATCAGGAGACTGCCGAGCCTCTGCCGGAGCGGTCATCGGGACGCCCGGCGGGGACCCCGGGCCGGGCCGCCGGGGCATCCGTCCCGAGCGTCGAGGGAGGCATCCGAACCATCGCCATCTCGGCCAGCTACGGTGCGGGCGGGGACGCGATCAGCAGGGGCGTGGCCGCTCGCCTCGGGGTGGAGTTTCTCGACCGCGCCATCCCTGTCCAGGTCGCCCAGGAGATGGCCGAGCCCCTGGAGACCGTGCTTGCCCACGAGGATGAGACCTACGACGCCCTGGGGGAGCTGTTCGCCACCCTGTCACGATCGGTCTCCCCACTGGCTCCCAGCTCAGCTCCCGGGATGGAGCAGGAGGGTCCCGGAGATCTGTTCAGGCGCTCCACCGAGGATGTCCTGAGGCGGCTCGCAGGTCGGGGCGGGGTCATTCTCGGCCGCGGAGCGGTGATGGCCCTGCGCCACGACCCCGGGGTTCTCAGGGTCCGCCTGGACGGTCCCGCCCAGGGAAGGATTCTGCGCGTGATGAGCCAGCAGGGCATCCCGGAGGAGCTGGCCCGCCGCCAGCAACGGCAGACGGATCGTGCCAGGAGGGCCTACCTGCGGCATTTCTACGGCACCGACGGCTCGGACCACTCCCTCTACAATCTGGTCATCGACACCACCGTTCTGAGCGACGAGCAGGCCATCGAGCAAATCGTGGAATTGGCAACCCGTGTGCCCGTCCCAGTCTGACCCCGAGTCCGGCACGGGGCCGGGGAAGCGGATCGGTGAGGTGGCGGCCCTCACGGGTGTCACCACCAGGACGCTGCGCTATTACGAGGAGCTCGGCCTGATAGCGCCGGACAGCCGCCAGAACCCCACCCATGGTCGGCGCTACTCTTCCGAGGAGATCGAGAGGGTGCGCAGGATCAAGGAGATGCAGGAGTTCTTGGGGGCCGGCCTGATCGAGATCCGAGATGCCCTGCAGGCCGAGGACAAACTGGCCGGGCTGCGCCTCGCCTACCGGAAGACCACATCGAAGGCCGCCCAGGCCGCCGTGCTGCGGGAGGCGGTCGCCCTGGCTGACCGCCAGCTGCTGCAGGTGGGGGAGAGAATCGACCGCCTCCAGCAACTTCAGGCGGAGCTGCGGGAGCGAAGGCAGCGGCACCTGCAGCGACTCGAGGAGCTCAGCGCGGAGCAACGCCGCCTGGCGGTTCCCAAGGGGGATGCCGACTGACAGACTAGTCCTCGCTCGAGTCCGGGTAGTTCCCGAACTCGTCGCCTCGGGCCTTCAGGCGAGCGGCTCGAACCTGGCTGTGAAGTGGCGCAGGGAGCCTGGCTCGTGGGTCATCCGGTAGCCCGGCAGGGCGGCAGAGTCGGCCGCGACCGCGGTCACCACCTCGATCACATAATCGACGTGGCTCTGGGTGTATGTGCGTCGGGGGATGGCCAGTCGCACCAGGTCCATCGGCGCCGGCTGCTCGCTGCCGTCCGGCTGACGCCCGAACATGACCGTTCCTATCTCCACGCTGCGGATCCCGCCGGCCGCGTACAGGGCGACGGAGAGCGCCTGGCCCGGGTACTGCAAGGGTGGGATGTGCGGTAGGAGGGCCCGGGCATCCAAATAGACCGCGTGGCCGCCGATGGGCTTGACCACGGGCACCCCCGCACGGTCCAGTGCCTCGCCCAAATACGCCGTCGACCGGATGCGATATCGCAGGTAGTCCTCGTCCACGGCCTCCTTCAACCCCTGCGCGATCGCCTCCAGGTCGCGGCCCGCCAGGCCACCATAGGTCGGGAAGCCCTCGGTGAGGATGAGGAGGTTGCGGCACTGCTCGGCGAGCGAGTCGTCATCCATGGCCAGCCAGCCGCCGATGTTACCGAAGGGGTCCTTCTTGGCACTCATGGTCATGCCGTCAGCCAGAGAGGCCATCTCCAACACGATGTCCGAGATGGGCCGATCCTGCTGGCCATCCTCCCGCTCCCGTATGAACCAGGCATTCTCGGCGAAGCGGCAGGCGTCTAGGAAGAGGGGCACCGAATAGCTCCGGCAGATCTCATGAGCTCCCCTAATGTTGGCCAACGAGACCGGCTGGCCTCCCCCCGAGTTGTTGGTGATGGTGATGAACACGGCGGGCACGTCCGCAGCCCGCTCTTGGAGGAGTCTCTCCAACGCCACCAGGTCCAGATTGCCCTTGAATGGATGCATGAGGGCCGCGTCCTTGCCTTGGGGGATGACCATGTCCAGGGCCTCGGCTCCGGTGAACTCGACGTTGGCACGGGTCGTGTCGAAGTGGGTGTTGTTGGGGATGACCTTGCCCGGGCCACCGATCACGGTGAAGAGGATCTTCTCCGCAGCCCGGCCCTGGTGAGTTGGGATGATGTGGCGGAATGGGAAGAGCTCCTGTACGGCGGCCTGAAACCGAAACCAGGAGGGCGACCCGGCGTAACTCTCATCCCCACGTTGGATGGCCGCCCACTGGTCCCGGGACATAGCCCCTGTACCCGAGTCGGTGAGAAGGTCGATGAGGACGTCCTCGGCGCGCAGGTTGAACAGGTTGTAGCCGGCGCTCACCAGGGCATCCTGGCGCCCCTGGGCGCTGGTGAGGCGCAGGGGCTCGACTGAGTGAATCCGGAATGGTTCGATGATGGTCCGGAACTGGTAGCTCACCCCGTGATGGTACTCAGATCCATCCGGCTGGCAACCTGTGACGGGCTCGTGCTGGCTCGGCGGTCCCACCAGGGCTGCGCCCATTCCGGGCTCTGGTTGGCGCGAGCCGTTTGGTGACCGGCGCCCATCCGGCACCCTGGGACCGCGACCCGTCCTCGCCGGGGGCGAACTGCTCGTCCTTGATCCTCACGTTAACGTCAACACTGGAGTATCTTGAGAGCAGGACAACAGGAGGGCATCAGGACGCAGTCTTCTTTCGGCCACGGCGAGCCCACTCGGGCGGACGACCCTTATCGCGGTAAGTGGATAACCCTTTCCAACACCACCCTCGGGACGCTGATGGTGGTGGTGAACTCCTCCATCATCCTGATCGCGCTGCCGGATATCTTCCGCGGCATCCACCTCAACCCCCTGACCCCGGGTAACACCGGCTACTTCCTGTGGCTCTTGATGGGATTCATGGTGGTCACGGCGGTCCTAGTCGTGAGCTTCGGGCGCCTCGGGGACATGTTCGGCCGGGTGCGGATGTACAACCTCGGCTTCGCCGTCTTCAGCTTCTTCTCGATTCTGCTCAGCATCACCTGGATGACGGGCTCGGCGGGGGCCCTCTGGCTGATTGGGATGCGGATCCTGCAGGGAATAGGTGGCGCCCTGCTGTTCGCCAACTCCGCCGCCATCCTCACCGATGCCTTTCCTCAGGACCAGCGCGGGCTGGCGCTGGGAGTGAATCAGGTGGCGGCCATCGGCGGGTCCTTCATAGGGCTCATCCTGGGTGGCCTGCTGGGACCTGTGCAGTGGCATTTGGTCTTCCTGGTCTCGGTCCCATTCGGGGTGTTCGGGACGGTCTGGGCCTACTTCAAGCTGAAGGAGCGCGGGGTAAGGGTGCCTTCCAAGATCGACTGGTGGGGCAACCTCACCTTCGCCGCGGGTCTGATTCTGGTTCTGGTCGGGATCACCTACGGGATCGAACCGTACGGCGGCTCCAGCATGGGCTGGACGAACCCCAGCGTGCTGGGAGAGATCGGAGGCGGCGTGGCCCTGCTCATCCTCTTCATGTGGATCGAGACCAAGGTGGCCAACCCGATGTTCCGGCTCCCCCTCTTTCGGATAAGGGCGTTTGCCGCGGGCAACATCGCGAGCCTCTTGGCTGCGCTTGGACGAGGCGGGATCATGTTCATCCTGATCATCTGGCTCCAGGGCATCTGGCTCCCAGAGCATGGCTACAGCTTCGCCGTGACACCGTTGTGGGCGGGCATCTACATGCTGCCCCTGACGGCCGGGTTCCTGATCGCGGGGCCGGTCTCCGGCTTCCTCTCCGATCACTATGGGGCCCGCCCCTTCGCGACCGGTGGGATGGTCATCGCCGCCGTGAGCTTCGGGCTCTTGGAGCTGCTGCCGGCCGACTTTGGTTACCCAGCCTTCGCGCTGCTTCTTCTGATGAATGGGATGGCCATGGGCCTCTTCGCATCCCCCAACCGGGCGGGAATCATGAACAGCCTGCCGGCCACTCAGCGCGGGGCCGGCTCGGGTATGACGGCCACCTTTCAGAACTCAGCAATGGTGCTCTCGATCGGCATCTTCTTCACCCTCATCATCAGTGGTCTCGCCGGGTCCCTGCCGACCGCCCTCTACCACGGGCTGACGGCCCAGGGGATCTCCGCGGCGGCCGCGACCAAGATCGCCCACCTGCCACCAACCGGTGCTCTTTTCGCCGCGTTCCTGGGTTACAACCCGGTCAAGACGCTCCTTGGACCGGCGCTTGTCCACATGGCCCCGGCCAAGGTTTCCTACCTGACGGGTCGAACATTCTTTTCCTCTCTCATCTCCAAGCCCTTCATGGGTGGGCTGCATGAGGCCTTCGACTTTGCGGTTGTGGCCTGCCTGATCGCGGCCGTCGCGTCCTGGCTGCGCGGCGGCAAGTACCACTATCAGGACGTGGTCGTGCCCGCACCGGCGATCCAGGCCGGCGTCCAGCGAGAGCTGGGGCCAGGTCACAGTTCCCTAGCCCAAGGTGGAGCGGGCGCGGGGGGCCAGGCTGACGGATCAGCCGAGGCGCGCGCCCCAGCAGCCGGCCAGAGCCGCCCACCGAGCTGCTGAGGACCAACTCCGGGACCGGGCTGGGCGGCGGACATCGCGTCGGTGCGGCTGGGTCCAGGGCAAGCGTCGGCCACAACTCAGACCGCTGCGGCCGAGGTCCCACCCGCTGGCCGCCCGGTCGGGGGGCGGGCCGGTGGAAGTCGGGCGATGGGAACAACTACCGAGCTTAAGGCTCGATGAGCCGACTCATGATCCAGGCATGCAGGCCCACCTGGCGCACCCGGGCAAACCCGAGTTGCTCTAGCAGCTCAACCGTGGCGGTGAAGAGGAAGCGGCTCTGCGCCGCTCGCCCGGCGGTGGTCTCGGAGATCGCCTCGGTGAGGCCGCCACCCTCGCCCGCGATCTGTGCGATCGCGCCCTCGACCGCCCGGCGGGCAAGGCCCTCTTTCCGATGATGCCTGTCGACGAAGACGCAGGCGATGCGCCAGGCGGCAGGTGGCGGTGGGTCCCGCTGGTACTCCCTGGTGTGCTTCATGGCGAGGGTCGACGCCCTGCCGTATTGGCACCAGCCCTGGGCACGGCCATCGCCGTCGAAGACCAGGGCGGCATGAGCGCGACCCGAGCGGACGAGCTCCTCCTTGAGGGTGCGGGGATCGCTCACCCCGCGCCGGTACTCGCGGTGGTTAGGGGCGCACCAGCACCCGCCGTAGATCCCGTTGTTGCGCTGGACGAGATCTGCAAACGCATCCCAGGTGGACGGCCCCAGCCGACCGACCGTATAGCGGACCTCGGTAACCTGCCTTCCAGTAGCCGGGTCAGCCACCGGCGATGCGACCGAGCAGCTCGCCCAGATCGGCGGGCCGGCTGAACATGGGCCAGTGGCCCGAGTTGATGTCGACGTAGTCGACGCTGCGGCCGCGGGCAAGCTCGGGAACCTCGCCGTCGTCCACCCAGGACCTGGCCTGTGCCGCCGAGAATTCGGGGCACACGACCGTGACCGGCACCTCGAAGCGTCGCTGGTCGCGAAAATGGACCGTGGCTCCGACCACGGCCGCTGGGACCGGTACCATCTCGGCCTCGATCGCAGCCCGCTGGGCGGGGCTGAGATCGGCGGCGTCCGGGCCCCCGAAGGCAACCCAGCCAGGGAACTTCAGCTGGTCGCCCGTAACCGGCAGAGAGTCGAAGTAGGCGGCCCCGTCGCCGGATGGGAAGCCGCCGATCATCACCACCCGGGCGACGCGATCCGGCCGTGCGTCCGCGGCCATCCAGGCGAGGGTGGCGGCGACGGAGTGCCCGACGACCATGACCGGACTCGCGGCCGCGTCCACGGCCGCGACCACGTCGGCAAGTTGATCTTCGAGGCCCGCGGATGCGGCGCCATCACCCTGGCCCCGCAGGCTGAGGGCGCGGGCGCGGTGCCCAAGGCCCTCGAGCACAGGTACGACTTCGCGCCACGCCGAGGCGTCGAGCCAGAGGCCGCCGATGAGGATCATCTCCACCGTGCCATCTCCGCAGCAGGTTGCCGCCTGGTCCGGGCGGCCTGACGCGGGCATTGTACCGGCGATCGGCGGCGCAAGCTTGGAGGCGTTGAGTCGCTGGTGGCGAGCGCCCTGGCAGGGGAACCTTATGGCCGCGTGGGACTGAGCTGCGCTGGCAACACCGCGCAGCCCACGCGTGCCCCAGACGGAGCCACGGGCCCGGACTCCGAGCGCTCGGCCCAGGGTTCAGATGGCCCTCCCTCTGAGCAGGGGCCCTTGGTGCGGCGGCCTGGCCGCCGCAAGCCACCTTCCGCCAAATTGCAAGCGAGTCTCATGCTGCTCATTCCAACTCGCTTGAACTGGGGTGGTGCGCCCAGAGGGATTTGAACCCCCGCAAACCCAGATCCGTAGTCTGGTGCTCTATCCGGGCTGAGCTATGGGCGCCGGAGAGACGATTCTAACCTCTTGCCGTATCGGGCCCCCCGATCATTCCGGTGGGCTTACCAGTGACCCGGTCTCCAACGCCCTGGTGGCGGCGATCCGGCAGCCGACCTGATCGAGCACGGCGGTCAGCTCGTCCCTCAGAGAGGCGTCAAAGGGGATAGGGTGGTTGTCCAGCTCCCGGAGCAGAGCCGACAGTTGCAGGGCCTTCTGTTCGATCTTGGCCACCAGCTCTCTGGCCGCGGGACTCGCTGCGGTGATCGCTTCGACACTTTCCAAGGAGACCTCCTCATCTAAACGGCGTTGGGATGGCAGTGGGCGCCTCAGTGTTCGCGAGACCGGGTCATCGTATCGCCGATCCGGATGGCTGTCGACGCCCGATCGAGGGCCGTCGGGGCGCTTGCTCGCGGTGGCCTGGCCCAATCCCCATTCTCACTCTCAGGCAACAGGACTGGAACCGCTCGGACTGGGGGACGGGCTGGCAGATGGGTTGCCCGAAGGTTGCGGAGAGGGGCTCGTGGATGGGCTGGGGGAAGGGCTCGGTGAAGGGCTCGAGGAGGGACTCGCGGTGGGGGAAGGCCTTGGTGACGGGGTGCCGGAGGGGCTCGCCGAGGGCGACGGCTTTGGAGACCGATGACCGACGGGGGTTGGCGTTTCCGGGGTGGGCTTTGGGCCAAGGATCGCCCTGGCGCTGCCCGGAAGGCCCCCACCGGGAAACGGCTGCCGGCTGGTTGGTGAGGTGGCGGCGAAAATCACCACCATAGCGGCGAAAGCGGCGAAGGCGAGCCCGAGGGGCAGGGCCGCCACCGTGGAACGTCCCTCGTAGACCTCGCCCGTGGTCTGCGACGACTCCAGGTAGGTGCGCCGCAGCGGGGTGATCTTTATGCCCTCCGCAGCGAAGCTCGCCCAGGGGGCACAGAGGTACACGGATGCCTGGAAGAGCAGGAGGATCGCCAGGACGGTCGTGGTGACGCTCAGGGCCCGCACTTCCATGGTGGCCGCCGCCAGGACCGCCACCGCGGCCAGGCCGGTTTCGAAGCGTGCCGACAGGAGAGCTCGGGCCCAACTGGTCATCCCCGCCTTGCGCTTGGGGGTCCTGAGGAATCTGGCTCGGGCCACCAGCAGGCCGCGGATATCGGCCATGGTGACCGTCCAGCTCAGGGCAAACCACACTCTGAGGGCGCTGCCGGCATCCCGCCAAGTGAGATTGCCGCTGGCTCTAAGCGCCCAAACCGCACGGAGAAGACCGAAGACCAGGAAGAGCAGGGGAATGACCAGCACCGCCCCTGTGATCTGCGCGACCGGCAGCCTGTCGTGGGCGGCCGTGGCCACCGCGGTGCCCAGCAGCAGAACCGTGAAGGCCGCCAGCATGGCGTCCCCAAACCACTGCACCGCACCGAGCAGATAGTGGACCCGCTGAGCCCGGCTGAGGGAGAGCCGATGGGGGGCGAAGGGAACCAACTCTCGCCAGTGCTGCCGCAGGATCTGGATCCCCCCGAGGGCCCACCGAAAGCGTTGCTTCTTAAGCCCGTCGAAGGTGAGCGGCATCAGCCCCTCGCCCCAGGCCTCCTGAAGGTATACGCCAAGATAACCAAGGCCGAGGATGCGCAGACTGGCCTCGGCGTCTTCGGTGATGCAGTCCTGGTTCCAGCCCCCGATCCTCTCCAGCACGGAGCGGCGGATGAGCCCCATGGTGCCGCAGAAGATGATGGCGTCGCGGTGGGCGCGAGCCGGCATGGTGATGTCGAAGAAGTAGCGGTAGCTGTGGAACAGGCCGCGCAGGTAGCCGTCATCGGCCCAGTCCCGATAGTGCTGGGGGGTCTGCACGAATCCCACCTTGGGATCGGAGAAGTAGGGCGTCGTGGCCTTGAGGAACCCCGGCCGGACCAGGTAGTCCGCATCCACTATCGCGATCACCTCGACGTCGCCGGGCAGCTGTCTGGTCGCCTCGTTGAGCGCTCCCGCCTTGAAGCCCGGCCATGGCTCCAGGTGGAGGAACTGGAAGTTCGGCCCCAGCTGCTGGCACATCTCCTGGATGGGCCGCCATGCGCGGGGATCCTTGGTGTTGTTGTCCACCGCCTGCACCAGGTAGTTGGGATAGTCCAGTTGGGAGAGCGCTTGCAACGTCTCCCGCACCATCTCCACGGGCTCGTTGTACATCGGCACCTGGATGGCGACCCGGGGCAGCTCGGCCCGGGCGGGTCGGGGAGGGGCCTGATATCCACTCCGACGGCCGAGCACGTCCAGGATCTCGAAGAGATAGGAGAGGGCCAGCCCCATGGCGCAGAATTCTCCGGCGATGATCAGGAGTGAGCCCGCGAGGATGGCGGGGAGGAGGTGCGGGGTCACTGCCTGATAGAGGGTGACGCCGAGGCTGTAGGCCAGATATAGAAGGAACGACACCAGAGCGGAGCAGAACAGCTGGGCCGCCATCCACGTCCATCCACTCAGCCATCGCTTCGAAATCAGCGTCACCATCACCAGTGCGGCGCACGTGCTGGCGCTCGCAGCACCGGCCCTGGTTAGGGTGGTGACCAACAGCCCCGACGCCGCCAGCGCCACCCAGCTCAGCAGCAAACTGGGTGCCAGGCGCGCTCTCACAAGGTGGGGCACCAAGACCAGCAGAGTGGTCCCGACCGATGCGATGGCTGCGGTGAGCAGCAGGTCCAGCAGCACTACTCAGCTCTCACGGCAGAGGGCCCCAGAGGGGACGGCCTAATCCTGCCGTCTCGGCCATCCGCGGAATTCGTGGAGCGCGGGAATAGAGGAGCGGAGACCAGCCCGAAGGCGACCAGGTGGCGCCCTCGGAACGCTGCTCGTTCAGGGCCGGCTCCGGCTTGGTTTCGGTGCGGCCGGGGTCGACCCAGGCGGGCCATTGGAGTGAGGGAGAGTGAGCTAGCGTCCGCATCGCCACCGCCGGGTCGGGAACCGACCCACGCGCTCCAATTGATGCTCCGCCATCAGGGCAGGTCGCTGGGCCGCTGCGGGTGGCGACGGCTGCTGTCGTGCTCCGGCCGAGACGGGCTCGGAAAAGTGGCGCCCCACAGCCTGGTGTCCCCCCGATTCGGGTGTGCCCGCTCTCGGCACGCCGCTGGTAAAGGCAATTTCCTGGGGCTCGGGTCCCATCGGGCGGGTATATGGCAGGCCTCCTTCTGACCATGGTGGCGGGGCCCGGGCCGAAGGCGCCGGTCCCGGCGTCGCATTCAACGTCGCTTTTACCGCGGCGTTTCACCAGGAGTTGTCAGGCGGCGCGGCAGAGGTCGGATCCGGTAGCGGGCGCAACCGATTGGCTATACTCGGGCGCGCGCTCCGGCGCAGCCACAGGCGGTCGGCGCGGATGGCGGAACTGGCAGACGCGCGGGGCTTAGAACCCCGTGGGGCAACCCGTCCGAGTTCGACCCTCGGTCCGCGCACCACAAGCATGAGGTAGAGAAGGACCATGACTCCAAGCACCACGGACGCCCCTTCAGCTCTGGAGGTGGAGGTCGAGCGCCTGCCAGGATCCGAGGCCAAGCTCACGGTGGTGGCGCCTCCTGACGAGGTGGAGCGGGGGGTGGGCCGGGCCCTGACCCAGCTGGCCGGGCAGGTGCGCCTGCCCGGATTCCGTCCCGGAAAGGCCCCTGCCGCGGTCGTGGAGCGGGCGGTTGGATGGCCCGCGGTGCAACAGGAGGCCGTCGACATAATCCTGCCCGAGCTCTACGAGAGAGCCATCCGTCAGGTCGAGCTCGAACCGGTGGCGCAGCCGCAGATCTCCCAGTCAGAACTGCAACGCGGCGAGGCCTTCCGATTCGTCGTGACGGTCGGGGTCAGGCCGGAGGTGCAGCTTGGGGACTACCGGTCGATACGGGTCCCGCTTGAGCACAAGGATGTCCCCGAAGAGGATGTGGAGAGCACGCTCACGGCGCTGCGGCAGCGTTACGCCCAGCTCACCGACGCCGGGGATAGGCCGGTCGAGGCGGGGGACGTGGTCACCGCGCGGCTCACCATGCTCCACAACGGTGAGGTGGTGGGCACCCCCGAGCAGGAGCAGACCCTGGATCTGGAGCGCGGCGAGTTGCTTCCGGGGATGGCCGACCAGCTCCTGGGGGCGGTGGCGGGGGGGGATCCGGTGGAGATCTCTCTCACCTTGCCCGAGGAGTACGCGAGAGAGGAGCTGCGAGGCGAGCTGGTCACGATAACCGCGGTGGTGACCAGGGTGCAGGCCAAGGAGCTGCCCGCTTTGGACGATAATCTCGCCGCCATAGCTGGGCAGGGGGAGACTCTGGAGGAGTTGCGCGGCTTCATCAGGGAGCAGATCGCCGCCGACCTTCTCGAGGAGGCGGAGCGGGCCCAGGCGTCAGCCGCCCTGGAGGCCCTGATCGGAATGACCAAGGCCGAGGTGCCTGAGTCGATGATCCAGGCCGAGATCGACCACCAGATCCGCGACCTGGACCGCAGGCTGAGGGAGGCTGGGGTGACCCTGGACGCGCTGCTGTCCGCGCAGGGATCGAGCCTGGAGCAGCTTCGCGGTGAGCGCCGCCAGGCGGCGGTGGAGGCCGTGAGGCTGGATCTTGCCCTGGGTGAGGTCGTCAAGCGCGAGGGCATATCGGTCGAAGCTCCCGAACTGGACCGGGCCATGGTCGGCGCCCTGCCCAAGGGGACGGCGAAAGCGGCGCGCAACCGTGTCCGGGAGGCGCTGCGGCGGGAGCTTGAGCTCAGCCGAGCCCGTGAGCTGGTGCTGCGGCTGGCCCGCGGCGAGGAGACCGACGCGGCCGACTCCGGGAGTTAAATTCCCGACCGCGGGTATACTCGACTTCGGGCCAATTTTGGGCCCGCTCAGGAGTTCGGCCAACAGCCAGGAGGAGACAATGGCCCTCATTCCGATGGTCGTCGAGACCACCACCAGGGGCGAGCGAGCCTTTGACATCTACTCCCGCCTTTTGAAGGACCGGATCATCTTCATCGGCACGGCCATCGACGACCAGATCGCCAACCTGGCCATGGCCCAGATGCTGTACCTCGAGAGCGAGGACCCCGACCGGGACATCAGCCTGTACATCAACAGCCCGGGCGGATCGGTCTCGGCAGGCCTTGCGATCTACGACACCATGCAGTACATCAAGCCCAAGGTGAGCACCTTCTGCATGGGGCTCGCGGCCTCGTTCGGGTGCATCCTTCTGGCCGGCGGTGAGGCCGGGCAACGCTTCAGCCTCCCCAACACCCGCATCATGATGCACCAGCCCAGCGGTGGGTTCCAGGGACAGGCGTCCGACATCCAGATCCAGGCCCAGGAGATCCTGCGGCTCAGGCGCACGATCGACCAGATCCTGGCCCACCACACTGGCAAGCCTGTGGAGCAGATCACCCGCGACTCCGACCGGGACTTCTACATGTCCCCCGACGAGGCCCTGGAGTACGGCCTGATCGATCACATTCTCACCAAGGACCGCCCTGCCGGAGATGGGGGCGGTGGTAAGGTGCACGCGGTCGAGGCGGCCCCCGCCCCAGTAGAGGCGGGGCAGCCCAGCAGCTGACGGGATTCCGGATGACACAGCCCAGGGATCGTGGCGGGAGAGTCGGCCCACGGCAGGGCAACCGCGTGGTGCTCCAGATGATGCGCCGGATCGGTTCCCGCTGTGACTTCTGCGGGGCGATGGCGATGGCGGTCGCGGTTCAGGCCGGTCGGGATGGTGGTCAGGTTGCGATCTGCGGCCGCTGCCTGAGAGAGGCGGCGAGCAGGATCGGCCCGGGTCAGGGAGGTGATGCGGCATGACCGAGCGTGAGGATCGCCGTCGGCACACTCGCTGCTCCTTCTGCAACAAGGGCCAGGAGCAGGTGCGCAAGCTGATCGCCGGGCCGGGGGTCTACATCTGCGACCAGTGCATCGAGCTCTGCCAGGAGGTCTTGGAGGAGGAGACCAAGGGGCCGGCCGCGCGCCGGCCGAGGACCAATGTGGTTCCCAATCCGCAGGTCATATGGAACTCCCTGAACCAGTACGTGGTGGGGCAGGACCAGGCCAAGAAGGTCCTCTCGGTGGCGGTCTACAACCACTACAAGCGCATCAACAGCGCCCAGCAGACCGGCGACGTCGAACTGCAGAAGTCAAACGTGCTGCTGGTCGGCCCGACCGGTTGCGGCAAGACCCTGCTGGCCCAGACACTGGCCAAAATCCTGGACGTGCCGTTCTCAATCGCGGACGCGACCTCGCTGACGGAGGCCGGCTACGTGGGCGAGGACGTGGAGAACATCCTGCTCCGGCTCATCCAGGCCGCGGACTTTGACATCGCGAGGGCCGAGCGCGGCATCATCTATATAGACGAAATCGACAAGATCTCCAGGAAGTCCGACAACCCCTCCATCACCCGGGACGTCTCCGGAGAGGGGGTCCAGCAGGCTCTGCTGAAGATACTCGAGGGGACCGTCGCCAACGTGCCCCCGCAGGGAGGCCGCAAGCACCCCCACCAGGACTTCATCCAGATCAACACGGCCAACATCCTGTTCATCTGTGGAGGCGCCTTCGAGGGGCTGGAGCGGCTTATCGAACAGCGGGTGGGCCATCGCACGATCGGCTTCTCCAGCGAGCCCGGCGGGCGGCGAACCAAGGAGAGCACCCAGATCCTGCAGCAGATGCAGGCTCAGGACCTCCTGCGATACGGCCTCATCCCCGAATTTGTGGGCAGACTTCCGATCGTGGTCGCCCTCCAGAGCCTGGACGAGGACGACATCACAAGGATCCTGACCGAGCCCAAGAACGCGTTCGTCAAGCAGTATCAGAAGTTCTTCTCGTTGGACGAGGTGGAACTGGTATTTGAGGAGGCCGCGCTCCGGGCCATAGCCTCTCAGGCGTTGGCCCTGGGGACGGGCGCCAGGGGTCTGAAGAGCATCTTGGAGTCGGTGCTGCTGAGCAGCATGTTCGAAGTGCCCTCCCATCCGGAGATCAAGCGCTGCGTCATCACCGAGAAGGCGATTCTGGAGTCTGCCGAGCCGGACCTCTACCAGGACGAGGAGCCCCAAGCCGCCAGCGCCTGAGCGTTCCCAACCGATCAGAGGCGGCGGTCGGTAGACTGGAAAGCCCAGCAGCAATGGTCCAGCCGCGGCCCGGAAGGGGTGGCGGGGATGGGCCGCCATCAGGATGTTCACTTGCCCATGTCCACAGCTGAGAGCCGAAGGCTCCAATCCAGCAACCTCGGGTATCCACGCATCGGCCGACGTCGTGAGCTGAAGTGGATGCTGGAGGGGTATTGGCACGGCAAGTTGGGCGCGGAAGAGCTCCTCGCGCGAGCCAAGGAGCTGCGCAGGGAGCGATGGGTCACCCAGAGCACAGCCGGGATCGACCTGATCCCGAGCGGTGACTTCTCCCTCTACGATCACGTCCTGGACATGTCCATGGTGGTCGGGGCCATCCCCGAGCGGTTCTCGGGACTGGCCGACCAACCCCTCGACCTCATGTTCGCAATGGCCCGCGGCACCGCTGGCAAAGGTGGCGAGGTAGCAGCCCTGGAGATGACCAAGTGGTTCGACACCAACTACCACTACCTGGTCCCCGAGCTGGAACCGAGGCAGGAGTTCGCCCTGCGGAGCACCAAGCCGATCGATGAGTTCAAAGAGGCCAAGGGATTTGGGATTGAGACCCGTCCTGTGGTGCTCGGCCCGGTCAGCTACCTGTGCCTGGCCAAGGGATCCCAGCCCGGGTTCTCCCCACTTTCCCTTCTGGACCGGCTGCTGCCGGTATACGCCCAGCTTCTCCATGGCTTGGCCGACGCCGGCGCCAGCTGGGTCCAGATGGACGAGCCCTGCCTGGCGCAGGATGCCCCGGTCGCCGTTCTGGAGGCGGTCGAGGATGCGTACGCCCTGCTCAGGAGATCGCAGCCGGCTCCCAAGATCATGGTCGCCTCCTACTTCGCCGGTCTCGGGCCGAACCTTCAGGCGGCCCTGATGCTGCCGGTGGACGCCATCCATCTGGACCTGGTGCGCGGAGGCGACGACCTGCCAAGAGCTCTGGATCTGGCCCCGGATGGGATCACCCTCTCGCTCGGCCTGGTTGACGGACGGAACGTCTGGTCGACCGACCCGGACCCGGCCCTGCGTCGTCTGGAGCGAGCGGTGAGCACTCTCGGTCCCGATCGGGTGATAGTGGCGCCCTCCTGCTCGCTCATGTATGTGCCAGTGAGCGTGCGGGACGAGAACCTGCTCGATCCGGATATCCGCTCCTGGCTGGCCTTCGCCGAGGACAAGCTGACAGAGCTGGTGCAGTTGGCAGCTGCAGGTGGCGGCACGGACCAGGCGAAGGTCGCCATGGACCACCTCCGAGAGGTTTCGGGGCGCCGCCGCGCGTCGCCGCTCAGGAAGGATCCCGCGGTGGCCCAGAGGATGGCGGGGCTGGGTCCGGCCGCCCTGAGGCGCCCCGGCACCTCCGCCGAGCGGCGCAGCCGGTCCCGGCGGGCATTGGATATCCCCCTGCTGCCCACCACCACGATTGGCTCGTTCCCCCAGCGAGCGGAGCTGCGGCGGGCCCGCGCCAGCCTGCGCAGCGGGGAGATCGACCAGGCTGGCTACACGGCTCTGCTGGAGGCCGAGATACGTCGGGTGATCTCCTTCCAGGAGGAGGTGGGACTGGATGTCCTGGTCCACGGCGAGCCGGAGCGAAATGACATGGTCGAGTATTTCGCAGAGCAGTTGGATGGCATCGCCACCACCCAGGCGGGATGGGTTCAGTCCTATGGCTCGCGTTGCACCAAGCCACCTCTGATCTTCGGGGATGTCTCACGGCCCCGGGCGATGACTGTCTCCTGGGCCAAGTTTGCCCAGAGCCTGACCGCTCGGCCGGTGAAGGGAATGCTCACCGGCCCGGTCACCATCCTGCAATGGTCGTTCCCGCGCGACGACGTGCCCCGCGAGGAGACCTGTCGGCAGATCGCGATGGCGCTCCGGGACGAGGTGTCCGATCTGGAGTCGGCCGGGATCCGGATCATCCAGATAGATGAGCCGGCCCTTCGGGAGGCGATGCCCCTCAGGCGACCTGAGCAGGCGGCATACCTGAGATGGGCGGTCGACAGCTTCCGGCTGGCCGCCGCGGGAGCAGGCGAGGACGTTCAGATCCATACCCACATGTGCTACTCGGAGTTTGGGGACATCATGGACGCCATCGCCGAACTCGACGCCGATGCGCTCTTCATCGAGGCCGCACGATCCGGCATGGAGCTGCTCAGGGCATTTGCCAAGGTGGGCTACCCCAACGACGTCGGCCCTGGCCTCTACGACATCCACTCCCCGGTCGTTCCGAGCCGGGAGGAGATGGCCGGCCGGTTGCGGGCGGCGGCGTCGGCGATCCCCCTGGAGCAGTTGTGGGCAAACCCGGACTGCGGCCTGAAGACCAGGGCTTGGCAGGAGGTCGAGCCCGCCCTCCGCAACATGGTGGCGGCGGCGCGGGAGGTCGCAGCCGAGATGGGCGCCATCCCCGCCAGCACCCGCTGAGATGGTGCCGGCCGCTTGAAGCCAGCCTTCGAACCAGCTCCCATCGAGGAACACTGGCGCCGACGATGGGCCCAGCTGCATCTCGGCAGGGCCGATCCGGCGAGCCCCAAGCCCTCATTCTCGATCGCCCTGCCACCTCCGAACATAACCGGGGTTCTGCACATGGGGCACGCGCTGAACGCCGTGATCCAGGACTCTCTTTGTCGCTACCACAGGATGCGGGGATTCGAGGTCTGCTGGGTGCCGGGGACCGACCACGCCGCAATTGCGACTCAGAACGTCATCGAACGACAGCTGGCTCAGGAGGGGACTACCAAGGAGGAGCTTGGGCGAGACGCCTTCCAGGAGCGTGTGAGCGCTTGGTACAGGACCTACCAGGGCCGGATTCTGGAGCAGCTGCAGCGCATGGGGGCGACCTGCGACTGGAGCCGTGAGCGCTTCACTCTGGACGCCGCCTATGTGCGCGCGATACGCCGGGTCTTCAAGGACCTCTTCGACCAGAACCTGATCTACCGCGGGCCGCGAATCGTCAACTGGTGCCCGCGCTGCCGGAGCGCCATCTCGGATGAGGAGGTGGAGTACCGAGAGCACCAGGACGTCTTCTACCACGTCAGGTACCGGGGGGAGGGTGGAGGCGAGGGGCTGGTCGTCGCCACCACCAGGCCGGAGACCATCCTTGCCGACGTGGCCGTGGCGGTGCCACCCGGGGACCAGAGGTTCCAGGCGCTGGTGGGGACCAGCGTGGAGGAGCCCTTGACAAAGCGCTTGATCCCGGTCATCGAAGACCCGGCGGTGGATCCCAAGCTGGGCACCGGGGCGCTCAAGATCACTCCCGGCCACAGCGCGGAGGACTTCGAGATCGGTGAGCGCCATCACCTCCCCGTGCTGACGGTAATCTCCCTCGATGGGCGCATGATCGCGCCTGGGTTGCCCGACTTGGATGGGCTGGATGCCGAGTCCGCCCGGGAGGTGGCGGCCTCTCTGCTGCGCCAGTCAGGAGCCCTGGTACGGGAGGCGCCCCTGGTACACCAGGTCGGACACTGCGACCGATGTGGGGCGGTCATCGAGCCGCTGGTCACCCCGCAGTGGTGGGTCAGGGTCGCGGAGCTGGCGGCGCCCGCCCATCGGGTGGTTGCCGAAGGCGAAATAGTGCTCCACCCCGAGCACTTCAAGAGGCAGTACCTGGACTGGGTGGCGGGGTTGCGGGACTGGTGCATCAGCCGGCAGATCTGGTTGGGGCATCGCATACCCGTCTCAACCTGCGCCAACCACCACGTCTTCGCCTGGATAGATGAGCCCAGCCGCTGCCCTGAGTGTGGTGACACCAACCTGCAGGCCGACCCGGATGTCCTCGACACCTGGTTTTCCAGCGCCCTTTGGCCGTTCGCCATCCTGGGCTGGCCCGAGGAGACGCAGGAGCTGGCCCGCTTCTACCCCACCACGGTCCTCAGCACCGGGCGCGACATACTCTGGCTCTGGGTGACCCGGATGATCATGATGGGGCTCCGGTTCACTGGAGAGATCCCGTTTCACGACGTGATCCTGCATGCCACCATCCTGGGTGCAGACGGGGCGCGCCAGTCCAAGTCGAAGGGCAACGTGGTCGACCCTCTGGACATGGTGGATCGCTACGGGGCCGATGCCCTGCGTGCCTGGGGGGCCGCCGTCGCCATGGGTACCCAGGACTGCAAGTTCGATGAGAGCAAGGTGGACGGCTACGCGAAGTTCGCCAACAAGTTGTGGAACATGGTGCGGCTCCTGCAGCACGTCCATTTCCCGCAGGGTGAAGGCCGGATTCCAGGAGCGGGCGAGTCCGCCCGGGAGGAGCTAACCCTGGCCGACCGCTGGATCCTGTCCCGGCTGGCGCGGCTGACCGACACGGTCACGGCGGCGATGGAGGATCTGGAGCTCGGGGCGGCCATCGACGGCATATACCAGTTCGCCTGGCGCGAGCTCGCGGACTGGTACTTGGAGCTGGTGAAGGATCGCCTGGCGGAGTGGGATCCGGCGGCCCTCTGGACCACCCGGACCGCGCTGCTCAGGACTCTGGAACTCCTGCACCCGATCATGCCCTTCGTCACGGACGCGCTGGCGGATCAGTTCGAGGGTCAGCCCGACACCCTGGATCTGGCCAATTGGCCGGAAGCCGAGCCTGCTTGGCTCGACCCGGCGGCGGAGGAGGGGATGAGAGGCTTCCAGCAGCTGACGGCGGAGTTGCGCAGCTGGCTCCAGGACTTAGGCGTCAGGTTTGGTCGCAACGCGCCCAGGATCCCCATCGGTATCTCCACCAGCGACGATCCCGAGATGGTCGCCGCGATCCGCGACCATCTCGGGACGATGGTTCCGGTCACCTGGGAGGAGGCTCCCGCTGACACCCTCGAGGCCATGGCCCCCCTGGTTGTCGGGGGCACGACGGTGCGCCTGACCGGGGCCGCTATCCTGGAGAGCCCCCAGATCCGCGGTCGCATGGAGCGCGATCTGGAGCAGGTGCGCAAACTGCGCACCCGCCTTGAGGCCCATCTGGCCGGCCCGTTCGCGACCAGCGCCCCGGAGGAGGTCGTGGAACGGGAGCGCAGCCGGCTGGAGGAGGCGGTGCGGCGCGAGGCACTCTTGCGCCACGCCCTCGCACCCTGAGTTGGGGACGGCGCCATGCTGTCCCTGACGACACTTCCCCTCCTGGTACTGGTCCTCCCCGCGATCGGCGCTTTCTTGGGTGGCGTGCTTCCCTCGCCCGCGACTCTGGAGCCGGGCGTCATCGCCCGCTGGTCGGTTCGGGGCAGCATCGCGCTGGCTGCAGCCGGCACTCTGGACCTGCTCCTACGCATCGGACCCAGCGGAACGGTGACCGTCACCCTGTGGCGGGTCGACTCAGGACTGCCGGTAACCCTCCAATTCGGAGTGGGGGGGCTTTTGATGGCGCTGCTCATACTTGGCGCGGGTCTGCTGGTCAGCCTCGCCGCCGCCGACCGCCGGCCGCTGGCATCCTCGGCGTTGGGGCTTGCAGTCGCCGGCAGCCTCATGGCCGCCCTGGCCGGGGGATTGCTCGGCCTGTTCGTCGGCCTCCAACTCTCAGCCGTGGGTGGTATCGGGCTCAGCTACGCCCGCTCCCCGAGAACCGCGAGCCACAGGATCATCTGGGCGGCGGTGGCGGATCAGACCGTGGCTCTGATCTGGCTGGCCGCGGTCCTGACGATCTACCACACCGCCGGGACCCTGCAGTTCAGCGACATACCGACCGTATCCGTCAACTTCATCGTCGCCTGGATCCTGCTCATCCCGGCACTGGTCCGACTGGGCTCCGTCTCTCTGCTGTTTGGCCGGTCGGGGGTTGGGGGGACCACCGTCCGATCCCTCGACGTCGCCGACTGGCTCGCTGTGGCAGCGATCCCCACCGGTCTGACGGTCCTGCTCCGGGATCTGCAATTGAGCGGCGGGAGCTGGCCCTCACCATCGTTTGGGACCGTTCTGGACCTCCTGGGACTCCTCCTGGCGCTGACAGGCGCAGCGGCTTCACTCACCGTGTGGCGCCGCAGTCGCTCCGACGCGGCCCTCCCACTGATCGTCGTGGCGCTGATCCTGGTCGGGTTCGGGACCGATTCCACAGCGGGCATCGAGCTGGCGGTCGCGGCAGCGCTGTTCCTGGAACTGTTGGTCTACTTCCTGCCCCGGCTTCGCCACGCCCAGGCTCCGAGGCCGTCTCCCTCAGGGCTCAGGGCAGGACTCCTGGGCGGCTGGCTCTGGCTCGGGACCATCGGCCTCTTGTCACCGCTCTCGTTTGGCTTCACCGCGGCCGTGCTCGGGTTCGAGTTGGCAGCCCCCACCCGCAACTCTGGCTTGTTGCCCGCGGTCGGGTACGTCGCCTGCCTTGTCGCCCTCTGCCTGGTGCTCCCCGGGCTGCTGCTCCTGCGCCCCCCCGCGGCGGAGGGGTCCAACTGGGTGCTGGCGATCCCCGCCGGTCTCTCGATCGCCTTCACAGTGGCGGGAGGCTGGGTGGTGACCGGCGTGGCAGCGGCGTTCGCCTTCTCCACCACGGCTGTCACCTCGCCGCTCACGGCGCCCGACCCGCTGCTCCTGGAAGTCCCAGGGTTGCTCTACCCCGTGGGATATCTCGCGGCCCTGGTGGCCATGCTGCTGGTTGGCGCCATCGCTCTGCGGTACGCCCTGGGGCTTGGGCCCATGCGACTCCACCTGGGGGCGGTCGAACCCGCGTCCGATCCGGAGCTCCCTCTTTTTCTGCAATCACTCGGTCGGCGGCTGGGGCAGGCCTCCACCTCCGCAAGGTCTCTGCTGGGGGTGATCGACCATGGGCTTGCGATCTCCGAACGGGAGGTTGCGGAGCGTCCCATCTGGCTGTGGATCGGCCTGACCGCGCTGGCCGTCTGGCTGATGGCACAGCGGTGACGACGGGGCTGTTGGCGGCCGCCGGCTTCGTGGGCTCGGCCGTGGCGCTCCTGAGCGTCGGGCCGCGGGGGCTCGCCGCAAGCGCGCTGGCCATGGGGCTCGGACTGGGAGGGGTCGTCTCGCTCACGGGGGGAGTGCCATCGTTTGCGGTCCTGGGAGGAGTTGGGGGGATGGCCTGCTTGCTCATCCTGGCCCTGGGCCGACTGCCGGTCATCGCCAGCGCCAGGTGGCTCCTGGGTAACACGCCGGTCGTGGGCAGGGAGAGAGTCTTCGACGTGCGCAGCCTGCGTCTCCTGGCAGGGGTCGGCGGACTGCTCGCTGCGCGTCTGCTGTCGGGGCACCTCGCGGCGGGCACGGTGTCGACGCAGGGCCCGGCCTTCGCCTGCCTCTTCGCGTGGGAGGTGGGCGTCATCAGGGTGGCGACCGGGCGAGGTCCCTCTGACCTCGCCATGGGGGCCTTCTGCCTGGCGATGGGCACGGCCTCATTCGTGCTCCTGAGCTCCGCTCGGGGCACGCTCCCTTGGGTCTCGCTGATGGTGGCGATGGCGGCCGTGCCACTGGTTCTTCTGGCTCGATCGGCGCCCTGGGAAACGGGCTCGTGATCTGGGCTCTGGGGGCGGCCGGTTTGGCCCTGGCCGCTCTGGCGGTGCTGCTGCTGGGGGGGCGATCAAGGCTGGTTCAGATCGCGGGAGCTCTGGTCTTCGTCGCCCTCGGGGGGGCCTTGGCGTCCCACCTTCTCCTGCTGGAGCATCCCGCTCCGGCCCGTCTCGCGGAGGGCCTCGGGGCGCTATCCCCGACCAGGATCATGGCCGGCATCATGCTGGGGGCCGTCGCCATGCTGGCGTTGGAAATCAGTTCCGCCGGAGAGGGAGGGCCAAGTGCGGCGGCGGAAGCGCTCTTTCTCATCCTTTCGGTCGCGGCCGCTTCCGCCCTTTGCACCAACTCCCTGGTGGTCGCCGCCGGCTTGGTGGGGTTGCTGATGGGGGCGGTCTGGGTGCGCTGGCAGCGGGTGGCCGGCCCGCAGCTCTCCGTTCGGTCGGTCGCGCGGCAGGCGGTGGTTGCGACCGGCTGTCTGCTTGGCGCCGCCGCGGTCGTCCCCTCCGTGCGCGTCGGCGGGGCTCCGCCTCTGCTGGAGGCGATCCTGCTCACGGGGGCGGTCACCGCGGTTCTCGGAGTCTTCCCCTTCTCAGGCTGGCCCGGTGTCATCGGTAGGCTCGGGCACTCCGAGCTGGCGTTCTGGAGGTTGCTGTTGCTCCCCACCGGAGCGCTTCTGGAGGCAAGGTTGGTCGCGATGACGACCTCGGCGGTGGCCAGCCCCATGCGCGAGTTGCTCATCGGACTCGGGCTCGCAACCGCACTGTTCTGGGGCATGCGGGCGCTTCTCGGGCCCGACCAGGGCCGCTACCCCCGCACCCTGGCCTGTGATGGCGGGCTCATCTGCGCGGGGATCGGCTTTGGCACCTTGGAGGGGCTGTCTGCCGCCATGGTGCTGCTGGTATGCCACTGGCTCGGGGGTGCGGTGCTGGGTCCGGACGAGACGAGCAGGCCCCGCCTCGTGGGCTGGATCGGGATGTCCGGCGTGCCGCCGTTCGGTGGCTTCACGGGCCGGCTGCTGGTGGTGCTGGCGGCCACCGCATTCAGCCCTGTTGTCTCGGGAATCCTGCTTCTGGCGAGCGGCCTGCAGCTGGGGGCATCCGCTGCCGCCATGCGCTCCAGCCTCTCTCCCAGAACCGCTGGCGCCCTGCGCTGGAGCCAGGTCGTGGCCGTGGCTCTGGCCGCGGGGACACTGGTGCTGGGGGTGGTGCCGGTCACGGCGGTCCATCTCCTGATGGGGTTCCGCCCGTGAACCACGTGCTCATCGGGCTCGCCCTGTGCGCCGCCCTGCTCATCTACCCAGGCGGCCTGACCCTGGCGGCATCTGCCTGGGCTCTCGCCGTGGGGGCGCGAGGTTCTGTCAGGGGCTCTCTTTCCGGCCTCGGCAGCGGCCTGGACCCAGTCTTTGTGGTCTCCGCCATCCTCCTCGGCACGCTGACCATGGCCAGCCTGCCCTGGTCCGGAAGTCCTCTGGCTGCCCTCTCCATCGCGGGCCTGACATCGGTGGGGCTGGGGGGGGTCGCCCTCACCGTGCTGGGACTCCTGGCCCTCGACTCCTTGATCAACTTGCAGGTCCCGGGCGGGGGAAGGTGGCTGGCGGCTTCCGTGTCGTCAGCGGTTGCGGTCCTGCTCCTGGCGGAGGTGCTGGGGACTGCCCAATGGGCGGCGATCCTGGCGGCTCCCGGCCCAGGGGCGCTGCTGGGGCGCTTGGCCGTGGGGCTGCTCTGCCTGTTGGTGGCGCCCTGGGCCTCCGGCCCCCACCCTTACCTCACCTCTCTCTCGGGCCTCTCCTGGGCAGTCCGCTTCGGGGTGGCCGTGCTGATCTGCTTCCCGGCCCTCCGCTTGCTTCCATTCGAATTGGACCTGGTCGTCATCCTGGCGGGCTCGCTGGCGCTGGGGACGGCCTGGGCGCTGGCTCTGAAGCACACCCCTCTTCGGGGGCTTGACCCGGCCGGCACGGGGACGGCTGCTAAACTGTAATTCCCGTGAGGGTGCTAACCTCCAGCGGGCAAAGACCCGGCCCCGGCCGCGGTCAATCATCTGAACTGGGAGGCTCATCAGGGACGTGGCGGAGTTAGTCCTGGCCTCCGGTTCAGCCCGACGCCGTGAGCTCCTGGTTCGCCTGGGTCTGCGCTTCAGCGTGATCCCGGCGCAGATGGAGGAGCAGATGGCGCCCGGCATGTGCGCCGACCTGGCCGTGCAGCTGGTGGCGCGCGCCAAGGCTCACGCGATAATCGGCCAGCTGCGAAACCGCGCCGGCGCGTACGTGCTGGCCGCCGACACCATCGTGATGGGGCCCAGTGGAGCGCTGGGAAAGCCCGGCACCGACCAGCGGGCGAAGGAGATGCTGAGCGAGCTCCGGGGCACCCGCCACGTGGTGCTCACGGGAATCTGTGCCCTCTGCCCGGCGACCATGAAGGAGAGCACCGGGGTATCCCGTTCGGCGGTGCGCATGCGTCAGTTCAGCGATGAGGAGCTGGAGCAGTACGTGGCCGGCGGAGAGCCACTCGACAAGGCGGGAGCTTATGCGGTGCAGGGCCTGGGCGGGTCGCTGGTGGATGCAATCGGGGGGCGCACCGACACGGTTATCGGGCTGGACTGCCAGATGGCGATGCAGCTGCTCACGGATGTGGGGTACCCCAATCCCCTGCCCACCGCCCCTGACCATCCGGTGCCGCTGGGGAAGTCGGCCACCACGAGGCGACCCTTGGCCAGCTCCAACCGGAGCGGAGGGACGCGCTGAAGCTGCGCCGACAGATGGGGGTGGCCGCCTGCTTTCCCGTGGTCGGTTTGGCGGTGGGGCTGCTGAGCTCGTGCGGAGGTTCATCCCAGCTCACAACCCTTTCCGTATCCACCCAGGTCATCACCCAGACCGGCAGCCAGGGGCGATCGGAGCCTGTCGCCCAGGGCACCGTGGCCCAGGTGCAGATGACCGTGACCAACACCGGGCAGTCGTCGGTTCGGGGGGTCACCCTGCGCATGGACGTGCCCTCAGGCTTCGTGTACACCAGCACCGCCTCGCTGGTGGAGAGCGGGGACGCCGTGCGGTCGTCCGATGTCGCCCCTTCATCCCACGACTCGACCCTGACCTGGGGCAGCTGGACCATCGGGCCAGGGGCACCGGGGCAGGCGAGCCAGGTGGTCATCACCGCCAACCTGGAGGCGGCCGGCAACGCCGGCTCGGTACAGGCGGCGCCCCTCGTCTATGCCACGGGGTACTCCAACTCGCTGACCGGCCAGCCCGTCACTCTGGAGATAACGCCGGCGCCATCGTTGAGCTTCGTGCTCCACGTCAGTCCGCAGTCGGCCCAGGCCGGATCCGACGTGGTGTATCAGGCGGTGATCACCAACACCGGCGGTGGTTCTGCGGGAGGGGCGAGCCTTGGCATAACCCTGCCCTCCGACTTCGACTACGTGACCACGGAGTCGGTCGCCGGCAACGCCAGCACCTCGGGGGCCAGCTATCCGGTTGTCGGCTCTGTGATACCGACCTGGTCGGGCTTCGACATCCCCGGGCGCTCCAGCTCGGGACCGGGCATCCTCTCCATCAGCTTTGAGGTTCAGATCCTGGCCGATGTGGGCCGGGGCATGTACCTTTCATCCGCCGGCCTGGTCGCGAGCAATGGGTCAGCCACCCAGAACGACCTCCAGCTCAACTACGGCGCCCTGGCGCCGGTGACGGTCACCGGCCCGTAGGCCCGTGTGCCAGAGTCCAGGGCATCTTGTTTCTCTGGTAAACTGCCATCCCAGGTGAACTGAACGCATCGGGTCAGTTCCCAACCCCCCGCGGTGGAGCCCTCATGGCTCGGCCCAGCCTCAGGAGTTGCAATGTACGCCATAGTCCAGATTGGCGGTCGCCAGTACCGCGCCACGCCCGGGCAGAGGGTCGTGGTTGATCGCTTGGATGTCGAGCCCGGGGCGGAGCTGCAGCTTGAGGACGTGCGCATGGTTGTGGCCGAGGCGGGGGACTCCGGCGCCACGATGGTGGGCACGCCCCGGCTTTCCGAAGTCACGGTCAACGCGACCGCGGTGTCGCACCTTCGCGGGCCCAAGATCCTGGTGTTCAAGTACAAGCCCAAGAAGCGCTACCGCCGACAGCGCGGTTTCCGCGCCGACCTGACCGAGCTCCGTATCGATTCGATCGCGAGCCTAGAGGGCGGGAGGGCGAAGCCGCTTGAGCCCAAGGCGACCGGGCTTAAGCCGGAGGTACCCGAGGCTGTGGCTGCGGCGCCGATCGAGGCGGCGGTCGCAGAAGAGAAGTCGGAGACGGCGCGTCCCGCCACCGCCAGGAAGCGTCAGCCGACCAAGTCGGCGGCTCCGAAGCCCTCCGAGAAGGTGCCCAACGAGGAGGACGGTGATGGCGCATAAGAAGGGTGGGGGCAGCAGCCGGAACGGACGGGACAGCAATTCGCAACGCCTGGGAGTCAAGGTCTACGGTGGCGAGACGGTCAGCGCTGGCGCCGTCTTGGTGCGCCAGCGTGGAACCAGGATCCTGGCGGGGAAGGGGGTCGGAGTTGGCAAGGACCACACCCTTTTCGCTCTCAGCAGCGGACAGGTCGACTACCACCCCTACCGCACGTCGCGGATTCGGGTCTCCATCCAAGAGGGTGGCGCTCCCGTCGCCTGATCGCGGGCGGGGCTCCTCCTTTGTGAACCCATGTTTCTGGACGAGGTAGTCCTGTCCGTGAGCGCGGGCCACGGTGGGCCCGGCTCTAACAGCCTCCGTCGCGAGAAGTTCGTCCCCAAGGGCGGGCCCGACGGCGGGGACGGCGGCCGTGGCGGGGATGTCCTGATCAGGTCCAGGCTTGGGCTCAGCTCGCTGCAGGGGTTCCATCTGGAGCGCACCTTCAGGGCCAAGCCCGGACGCCCCGGGGAGGGCTCCAAGCGACACGGTGCAGACGGAGAGTCCGTCGTTCTGGCGGTGCCGTGCGGCACGATGATCTTCGAGGCCGGTGACGGGCAGCTGCTGGCCGACCTCGATGGTCCTGAGCAGCAGGTCGTGGTCGCCCGGGGAGGGAGGGGTGGAAAGGGCAACTTTCACTTCGCCACCGCCACCTACCAGGCGCCGACAAGGCGCGAGCTGGGGGAGCCAGGGGAGGAGCGGCAGATCCGTCTGGAGCTGCGCCTCATCGCCGACATCGGGCTTGTCGGTCTGCCCAACGCGGGGAAGTCCACGCTGCTGGCGACGTTGACAGGAGCTCACCCCAGGATTGCGGACTACCCCTTCACCACCCTGTCCCCAAATCTGGGTGTCGCGGAGCTGCCTTCCGGGCAGACAGTGACGGCCGCTGACGTCCCCGGCCTGATCGAGGGAGCTCATCGGGGGGCGGGCCTCGGAGTCGGGTTCCTGCGCCATCTGGGTAGGACCAAGCTGCTGGTGCATGTGGTGGATGCCGGCCTTGGGACCATAGGCGTCTTGGCGGCGTATGGACAGGTGGCGGAGGAGCTCAGGCTCCACAGCCAGGAGCTGGCCCTCAAGCCCGCGGTCGTCGCCCTGAACAAGATCGACCTCCTCTCACCGCAGGCGCTGGCGGAAGCCGAGTCGGCGCTCGTGTCGGAGCTCGGGCCGGAGGTGCCGGTGGTCTCGATCTCGGCTTCCACCGGGGCGGGCACGGAGAGCCTCCTGCAGGAGTGCTCCAAGATTCTGGCGAGGCCATCGGGGCGGTCCCCGGAGCCGGGTCGGTTCCAGCTGTATCGGGGCCCCCAGGCGCGGGACAGGACCTTCCGGGTGATCCGGGACGATGGCGTCATATCGGTCGACGGGGAGTCTGTCGCCCGCTTGGTGCGCCTGACGGACATGGCCGATGACGCCGCGGTCATGCGGTTGCAGAATCAGCTGCTGAAGCTTGGAGTTGAGGAGGCACTGACCAAGGCCGGCGTGGAGGCTGGATCGGAGGTGATGATCGCGGGCCAGGTGTTCACCTTCTTCCCGGAGATGAGGGCCGACCCCGTGGCCGAGCGAGCCTGAGGATCCCGTTGAGCTCCCCTCGTACGGTCGTCTTCGGTGGAACCTTCGACCCGCCCCACCTCGGGCACACAGCCGTGATCTCGGGGCTGCGACGGGCCCTGCTCATGCCCGTCCTGGTCATCCCCAACGGAAGGCCGCCGCATCGGGCGGAGCCTGGCGCGGACGCGTCCCATCGACTTCAGCTGGTGCGCCTGGCCGTAGCCGAACTCGAGGACCCGCAGGTGACGGTCTCCGACCTCGAGGTAAGCAGGCCAGGTTTGTCCTACACGGCGGACACCCTGGCCGATTTGAGGGCTGAGGATCAGAGCCGGGGCCTTGTGCTCGCCCTGGGCAGTGACGCCGCCCTGAGCCTCCCGCAATGGGAGCGAGCTGACCTGGTCGTCTCCCTGGCGCAGCTGGTCGTCTTCGACCGCCTGGGGGCCGAGCAGCGTGCCGGCAGGGTGATCGATGAGCTAAGACGGTCCGGGTTCCAGATGGAAGGGGCGGAGGCGGTCGAGATCGAGGCCCCGGAGATCGAGGCGAGCGAGATCCGCCAACGGCTGGCGGCCGGTGACCCCTGCTCAGGCCAGCTGTCGCCAGGGGTGCTGGCTGAGATCCGCTCCGCCGGGCTGTACGGCGCAAGCCTCGGTGGCAGCAGAAGCCCGCATGGGATAATCGCCTCCGCATGACGCCACTTCAGCTGAGCCGCCTGGTCGCGGATGCGGCCCTGTCGCGCAAGGCTCGCAACGTGGTGCGCTTGGACCTGCGGGGCAAGACCACGATCGCCGACTACTTCGTCATCTGTGAGGCCGACACCGATCGCCAGGTGAGGGCGGTGGCGGAGGCGATGGTGGAGTTCGCCGGGACGGCTGGGGTTAACCCGCTGGCCAGGGCGGGGCTCGAGGAAGCGTCCTGGGTCTGCTTGGACTTCGACTCGGTCATAGGGCACGTCTTCCTTCCCGGCGAGCGTGCCTACTACCGGCTGGAGGAGCTTTGGGGTCCGGCTCGGCGGGTGCGACCGCGTCGCGGGGGTGAGCTGGTAGGCACGACGTGAACGAACTTCGGCTGGGCTGCTTCCTGCCCCAGGGTTGGAGGGGTGATCTGCCCGCCCGAATCGCTCCCCAGGATCTCTTCGAGTCGCTGGTTGGCGTCGCTGTTCGAGCCGAGCGCAGCGGTTACGACGCTGTCTGGGTGTACGACCATCTGCAGGGCGTCTTCCCGGCCGACCTGGCGCCGGTGCTGGACCCCGTGATGAGCCTCACGGCGGTGGCGTGGGCGACGACCAGGGTGCGGCTTGGGAGCATGTGTTTTGCGATCCCACTCCACAATCCGGCCGTGCTGGCGCACCAGCTGGCGTGTCTCGACGTTCTCAGCCACGGCCGCCTGGACGTTGCCCTGGGCGCCGGATCCGACAGTGGCGAAGCCCGTGCCTTCGGGATCACGGTCCCGAGGCTGCGGGAGCGGATCATGGCCTGCGGCGAGGCGGCGGAGCTGCTGCGTGCATGCTGGGGCCATGAGGTGACTCACTTCGAGGGTCGTTACTCGGTGGTGGACAACGCCAGGATCTACCCCAAGCCGATCCAGCGTCCGTTCCCGCCGATCTGGATTGCCGGGGGAGGGGAACGGCTCACTCTGTGGCAGGTTGCCAGGCACGGGGACGGCTGCAGTCTCTTCGGGCCACCCAGCAGGGTCGCCAGGAAGCTCGACATCCTGGCTGAGCACTGCCGCTCGCTGGGCAGGAGCTTCAGCTCGGTACGGGTCGCGGTGGTGCTGGACTGCCTGCTGGCTGACACCGATGCGCAGGCGGACCTCCTGGTCGAACGGCACAACCGCCACCGTGAGGATCCTCGCTCATACCGCGCCCGGCGGCTGGTGGGTTCTCCAGCCGCCTGCGCGCAGCAGCTGCAGGCGTACGTCGACCTCGGTGTCAGCGAGGTGTGCTGCTACTTCCCAGACGCCGTCACCTCGGATGGGCCAGAGCGTCTGGCCCGAGCGGTGCTCGGCCCCGGGGACTGAGACCCGGGTCACCGGGGTCCGTCCGCGGGGCCGGGCGCCCCTTGGTTCCCCGGTCGGGTTGCATGGCGCGGGCGGACTTGGGACTCGTCCCACCGTCCGTCACCCACCGAGTCGGGGCTTGCCGTCTCACTCGACCGCACGGCGAGCCGATCTGAGAGCGAGAGCGGATGGGGCGAACCAGTAGCGGCCACGTCCCAGAACGCGGCAGCGCAGTCGCGCTGCGAGGCGCTCCGGGGCGAGTTTCGTATCATCGGTGTTGTGCCCCGAACAGACAGGGCCTTCCTAATCGTCGCCGCTCCACTTGAGGCGGCGTACGCGGCACTGATCGATCCCGTCGCGTTGTGCGCGTGGGTACCGCCAGGGAATATGACCGGCAAGATCGAACGATTCGATCTGCGTCCTGGTGGTTCCTACCGAATGGTGCTGAGGTACCCATCGTCCTCCGCGTCGCAAGGCAAGACGACCTCGGACACGGATGTCGTGGAGGCGCGGTTCGTCGACATCGTTCCGAACGTCAAGGTTGTCTTGGCGGTGGACTTCGTCTCAAACGACCCTGCGTACGACAGCACGATGGTCATGACTTGGCGGGTCACGAAGGTCGATGGGGGCACCCGGATCGAAGTCACAGCAGACGATGTCCCTGATGTTGTTCCGGAGGAAGATCACGCTGCAGGCTTGCGATCTTCCTTGGCGAAGCTCACTGAGTACCTCGCGGGGTAGTGGGTCAGTTTTTTCTGAAGCCTGCTACGGGCTACGGCGCTTCCTATCCGCGCACGCTCTGAGTCCGTGAACGAGGAGGGCGCGGCCCGACGGGGGCCTTGGGCCAGCCTGGTCGGCGACGGCCGATCCGGGCCGGACGCGGGACCGCGCAGGACCCTCCCGCCCAGGGGCCGAACTCAGCGGTCGATCAGGTGGAACACCGGGTGCTGCCCGGCCACGGCCGCGATCTCCTGGTCGGGCGAGTCGGGGCCCACCCCGTCGAAGAAGACGCCGACCTCCGCCTTCCACCGCCTGAGATAGGCCCGCAGGATGGGGATCTTGGCCGCATCGGAGAGCTCCACGGCGCGGTGGTGTGTCCTTCGTCGGCCCAGGAGAAGCTGGAGCCTCCCGTCGGCGGCCCTAACGTTGCGCACCCACTGGGTCTCGCCGCGAGCCGCGACCAGGTACGAATCCTTGCCCACCTTCAGCAGGTTGACCGGGGTTCGATGGGGGGTGCCGGTCTTGCGGCCGTTGACCTCGAGCACCCTGCTGCCGAGGACGCTGACCCCGATCAGGGTTAGACCGGCGACGGCGTTGTTGAAGACATGCTTGGTGAGCCAGCTCGGCTCTCGGTAATGCCTGGTCGACGTGCTCACGCCCGGGGCCTCCATGTCGGATGGTGCTTGCGATTCTAGACGCTGCCCGGTCGCTCGCGGATGCGCCGTCGGACAGCCTGGGAACGGAGTCCCGTCCACCATGGGAGCGGGCGCCCGGCCTGTGGCGGACCGGAGCCACGGGCGAGTGGCATTGGCGCTGGCTAAAGTGGGTCGTGGCGCCGGTCATGGGCCTGGTGTCGATCAGAAGGTTTGGTCGGGCTCACGCTGTCAAATGCGCGGTGATGGGCCATCTTGGAGACATGCTTTAGGGGAGCCTGGGCCATGTCTCTATTCTTTGGAGAGATGAGGACTCCACGGCGGCGCACCATGCTTTCGGCGGGCCGCGGGGACCTCCTTGTCGTCGCGGCGACCGTCATCTGGAGCCTGAACGTGGTCGTGGTCAAGGTCGCCCTCCAGCACAGCGGGCCCCTGACCTACTCGGCCATCCGCTACGTGATAGGTGCGCTTGCCCTGCTGCTCTTGGCGCGCTTCTTGGAAGGACCAGTCCGTCTTCCAGCGCGAGGTGACCGCCTTCTCCTGGTGGCCCTCGCGGCCAGCGGCGTCCTGGTCAACCAGGCTAGCTTCACCGGTTCATTGGCTCTGACCAACGCCGACAACGTCGCCATGATCGCAGCCACCACCCCGGTGCTTGTGGCTGGTTGGGTAGCCTGGCGAAGCAGGGTGCGATTTCGAGGCCGGGTGTGGATCGGGATGGTGCTGGGTCTTTCCGGGGTTGGCTTGGTGGTCGGCGCCGGCCACTGGTCGGGGTGGCTGGGAATCGGGATCGCCCTCTTGAACCCCCTCTCCTGGGCTGTTTACCTGATCCTTCTGCCCCGGGTCCTGGGCCGGTACCCGCCAATTACCCTGGCCGCTCTGATCACGGCCGCCGGCGCTCTGATGCTGATCCCGCTGGGCGTCTTTCAGACCGTGGTAAGTCCCCCACACCCGGACCTGGCCTGGCTCGGTCTGCTCATCTACAGCGCCCTTGGGGCGGTGTCCCTCACGACCTGGATGTACCTGCCGGGAGTGAGAATGCTGGGCCCGGCTAGGACCGCTGTCTACAGCTATCTGCAGCCGTTTCTTGCCGTCGTCGCGGCAGGACTCATCATCGGCGAGCCCATCCTCCTGCTGCAGGTTCTCGGCGGCCTTGTGATGGTGGTCGGGGTCCTCATTGGGAGGCCCAAGCCACGCCCCACCACGGTCGCCCCGTCGCCATTCTCGACTGGCGGAGGGAAGCCGGCACCGCGGCCGCCCGCCCTTGGCGAAGCGGATTGCCAGGGAGCCTAGTTGCTCCTTGCGGAAATTTCGCTGTAGGAGCGGAGAACAGCGGGGCGCCCCGATCGGGGTGTGGGGATCCCGCCCCGTCGACCCATGCCCTGGACTGCGCCGCCGAGAATTCCGGACATCTCACGGCGACCGGAACCTCGAAGTGGCGCTGGTCGCGGAGACGGACGGTCGCCCTGACCACGGCCGCCGGGACCGGGACCACCCCCGCCTCGATCACCGCTCGCCGCGCAGGGCTGAGATCGGCAGCGACCGGACCCTCGAACTCCGCCCACTCGCCTTCAACCGGCAGGGAGTCGAAGAAGATGCCCTGGTCGCCGGATGGGAACCCGCCGATCATCTCGACCCTGGCGATCCGGTCGGGCCGTGCGCCCGCGGCCATCCAGGCGATGGTTGCGTAAGCCGAGTGCCCAACGGCCGGGACTAGTCCGTCGGTCGCGTCGACCGCTCGCACCACCTCGGCAAGTTGACCTTCGAGGTCCGCGGCCGCGGCGCCGTCCCCCTGCGCCGGGAGGGGGACGGCCGGTAGCGATGTCCAAGGGTTTCGAGCACAGGTACGCCTTCGCGCAATGCGGGGCCTGCGAGCCAGAGCCCACCGATGAGGATCATCTCCACCGCTTGACCTCCGCAGGAGGTCGCCTTCGGATCCTGGGAGGCTGTGCGCGGGCAGTGTACGGCCGATCTGCTGGGGTCGTGGGGACGGGCAGCGCAATCTTGGGGATGCTGGCCGCCGGCCCAGAGTAGCTGGGCCAGGTGAACGCTCATGCCGCGGGGGACCGAGCCCGCCGCGCCGCTTGGTACCCGAGGGCGGACAACGAGGAAAGCTCTTGCTCTCCAAGGCGGGTGTACCTGGTGGGACGAGAACGAGCGACAAACCGCTTAGGACTTAGTGGGCGTTTGTCCATCAGCCGGTATCCGGTGCCGTTGGTTGGCTCAGAGCGGGCGGCTGCGTCAGTCAGGTCGGCTCGTGTGGCGAGGAGTCATGGCCCTTTGGCTCCTACACGATTCCCAAGGGGATGGTGCAGGGTCGCCTTGGGCCCCGGGTTGTCCGCTCGGCGACTCTTGGAGATTACTTGGGCATGATGCGGTACAGGCCTTACGTGTCAGGAGGCAAAATGAGAATCAACAGCAAGGGCCAGGTGACCATTCCTGCTCCGCTGCGGGAGAAGCACGGATTGAGGGCGGGGGACGAGGTCAACGTCGTCGAGGAGGAGGGTGCGCTGCGTATCGTCCAAATCGGCCCCAGCCAGTCTCGGGGGCGGCGCCTGGTGCAAAGGATGCGCGGCGGGGCGACTAGTGCGATGACTACGGAGCAGCTGCTCCAACTGCTACGAGGTGAGTGAGCCACAGCTTGCGCTACCGTCCTCATCTCAGAGTTCGACCACCTTGGTGGACTCCAGCGTTCTGCTCAAACCTTGACCGCCGATCCTGAGTGGGCCAGTTGGTCTGAGTGCGCCGTTGCCTGGGCCAGCGATGCGGGGCGCCTGGTGATTAACCCGATGGTATATGCACGGGTGTCGACGGGATTCGACAAGATCGAAGATCTGGACGACGCCGTTTCCGTCAATGACTTCGAGCGCGAGCCGCTACCACACGAGGCCGGTTTCGTGGCAGGCCAGGTACTCCTTGCTTATCGCCAACGAGGCGGCCAGCGTCGTTCTCCGCTTCCAGACTTTTACATCAGGGCTCATGCCGCAGTGCGCGGATACCGGTTGCTCACTAGAGATGTCGCCAGGTACCGTCGTACCTATTTCCCATCCCTCGTTCTGGTTGTTCCGGTCGGCTGACTTGTGCTCATCGGTCGAGCTGGGAGCCGGTCCCTGGTGGTACGTATCCGGTTGAGATCGACGCCGGTGCCCATGTGTGACCTCGGCTGACCGCTGGCCCGTTTACCTTCGTTGGGCCCTGAGACCCCCAGGAGGACTTGGCACTACGCCGATGTCGCCGCAGGCGCGATCGGCTGAAGCGGCGCCTGACCGTGGAGCAGCAGTTCTCGGCCGGCCAGCGGGCTGAGGATTGCCGTACCCGGGCCAGAGCGACCGCGCTGGCGCTGGTACGGATGGGCTGCGCCGCCTGGTGCGGTATGCAGCGAGCCTTCTTCGAGCCGCTTTCGGGGTCAACAGGTGGACCCCGG
>DAHWNZ010000179.1:0-619 GCA_027339635.1 Candidatus Dormiibacterota bacterium | reverse complement strand
CGATGGGAGTCTTCACACCCGACTCGGCCACCAGCTTCTTGGCTGCAGCGGGATCGTACGGGGGACACGGGATCGAAGTGAAGTAGGGGCTACTAGGAGGGATTGGGGAACATCCAGGCACCATCGTTCCGTCATAGACCACGTTGTTGAGAGTGGACCTGTTGATCGCCATAGCCAAGGCATGCCGCAGGATGGGGTGCTGCGCCAATGGATTGTCGGCCACCCCATAGGGCTTGGTCGAGCCATGGGTGTTGCCGACGTTGATCACGATCATTTGGTACCCATCTGAGGTGACTTGTTGGACGTGGTAGGAACTGTTCGCGCTTAGCAGCTTGACGTCGTTCGGGGACAGACACTCCGCGACCTGGATGAAGCCGGCAAGCAGATCCGAGTAACAGGTCGCGGGATCGGTGATCACGTGGTACACGACCGATTGCAGGTGCGGCTTCGGACCGTAGAAGTAGGGGGATCGCGTAAGGGTGATTTCGTCGACACTCGGTCGCGATTGAAACTCGAACGGCCCGACGCAAACGGGATGGTCGCCGAAATTTGAGCCCTCGCGAGCCAGAGCGGTCGGTGACATGACAATCCCTGATCTACTGGCGAGAATCGAGGTAAG
>DAHWNZ010000178.1:0-626 GCA_027339635.1 Candidatus Dormiibacterota bacterium | reverse complement strand
TCCTGCGGGCAGACCTGATCGTGGTCGACGACATCGGGCTGCTCCCGGTGAGCCCGGACTCGGCCGAGGGGCTGTACCGGCTGGTGGACGCCGCCTATGAACGCCGCAGCGTGGCGATCAGCTCCAACCTCCACCCCGCCGGGTTCGACGAGCTGATGCCCAAGACGCTGGCCACCGCCACGGTGGACCGGCTGATGCACCACGCCCACCTCTGCGTGACCTCGGGCGAGAGCGTCCGCCTGGCTCAGGCCACTTCGGGGCAAGGGGTCTTGGCCCTGACCATGCCAGCCTCCCAGGCCCCCTTGCCGGCACGACGGGGAAGCCGATCATGACCACTTTGGGCCCGATTCGGCCCCGGCCAGCAGCCGGGCCCCGAAACCGAGCCGCTGGGACCCCTGCGCCCCGGGCCTCGGGCCGCTTCTGGCGCCCATCTCTGGGACTGGCGATGAGGGCGCCGTCCACGGTTTCCACCTCATCCACCCTCCCTCCCCGAACCCCTCCTTCCACAACTACGACTAACAACTGGCCTGGCCCCCAACCTGCCGCTGCCCGGGTGCGCAGTTCTGGTGGCCGCCAGTGCTCAGTTCTCGTGGCCGCCACTGTCCAGTTTTCCCTGTCCCTTGACA
>DAHWNZ010000177.1:0-629 GCA_027339635.1 Candidatus Dormiibacterota bacterium | reverse complement strand
GGAGCTGCTGCGTCACTTCCGGCGGCTCCTGACTCAAGCGGACCTTCCTCGGATCCGCTTCCACGATCTCCGCCACACGGCTGCGACTCTGATGCTCAGCCGGGGGGTGCACCCGAAGGTCGCGGCTGACATGCTCGGCCACTCGACGGTGGCGATCACCCTGGACCTGTACTCCCACTCGACAGAGCCAATGCACAGGTCCGCCGCCGACATCCTCGACGAGATCGCCCGGGGCGGCTAGCGAACCTTTTGCTGTACTGGGCCGCTTTACAAGACCAGGAGGCCGGGCTGTGGCGGCCTCAGCAGAGGCCAATTTGAGATCAAAATGGCGGAGGGAGAGGGATTCGAACCCCCGGAAGCGTTGCCGCCTCAGCGGTTTTCAAGACCGCCGCAATCGACCGCTCTGCCATCCCTCCAGAGGGAAATTTGAGATCAGATCACTCCGATTCTGGCCGTGACTCCGGGAAGCTTGATCCAGCCGTTGATCCAACCCAAGAAATGTGCTGGTCCTACAGGACCGCTTCGAGGGCATCCGTCCCTTCCTGGTGCATCGCCATGGCCACATGAGAATACCGATCCACGGTGATCGTGACCGTCGTGTGCCTCAGGAGATCGGCGACGACCGTAGG
>DAHWNZ010000176.1:0-631 GCA_027339635.1 Candidatus Dormiibacterota bacterium | reverse complement strand
TCGGCGACAAGTTCGGCAGCCTTCGGCGTGAGCATCGTGGAGAACAGGTCCGGGTACGTGAGTGCGAGCGATCGGCGAAGCCACACGTAGAAGAAGTCCGCGAGATCTGCGTAGCCGATGTTGTCGTAGTAGGGAGGATCAGTTGAACAGAGGTACTGTGCGCCATTAGTGACCGATTTGGCGTCATGCTGCACCGCAACTCCGGTCCCACCTGAAGGAAGGGCGCTCAAAACCTCTACTATTCGCGAGAGGCAGGTATCAAAACCACCGCCAGAGGAGGAGAAGATATTGGCTTCGGCATAGTCCCAAACCATGGCTAGAGCTTGTCGCGCGAACGTTTCTCGAAATGCGCCTCTGTCACTCATCCAGCTCGTGAGGCTCGATCCGAGGTTTGCGTACTTATCCACGGCGAACGCGAGGTAGGTACAGACGACTCTTGCATAAGCGTCGTCGCTACCGTCCTCGACGATCTGGTCGCGTGCTTCACGCACGAGATCAGAGAAAGTACAAAGCGCGGTGAGCTGGCGGTTGGTGAACAAGTCGGCATGGTGGGTCATGCCGTACCCTTGGACCCTGAAACCGAGAGCTTGCTTCGGGAGCTCCGTCTCCGGCACACCCTCGGGTCGGGACA
>DAHWNZ010000175.1:0-631 GCA_027339635.1 Candidatus Dormiibacterota bacterium | reverse complement strand
GGTCACGAGGTCGGTGGTCGGGTTGACACCACGGGCGTGCCAGTACTTGATCAGCGCTCTGGTGTTCTCCAGGAGCACCTTGGAGCGCGGCCCGAGGTTCGTCGCTGCGGACTCGCCGTTGGTGCACACAGGCTTCTTCCCCGGGAAGCTCTGGCACGCGACGAGCGGATTGTCGCCCCCGGCAATGCCTTGTTTCGGGTTGGCAGCGTAGGGGCCGAGGTCGTCGGGGCGACCCTGGAACACGCAGCTGCCCAGGGGATGACCCGGGCAGACCGTGTCGGACCAGTTCTGCCCAATGAGCGTCGAGCCGTTGGCGGTGATCGAGCCATTGGCCTGGTGCGAGAAGACGAGTTGGGCGACGCCGGTGCCAGCAAGCGCGTAGACGAAGCCGAAGAAGGCCATCGCGATCGCGGCCATGACGATCGCAGGGCGGAAGTTGGAGAGCACTTGCTTACCTCCTGTCAGTAGGCGTGTAGCGCCGTGAGGATGAGGTCGATCAGCTTGATGCCGATGAACGGCGCAATCACACCACCGACTCCATAGATCCAGACGTTTCGGCGCAAGATCGAAGCTGCCCCGGATGGGCGGAACTTCACTCCCCGCAGTGCCAGGGGGATGAGGGCTACGATGA
>DAHWNZ010000174.1:0-634 GCA_027339635.1 Candidatus Dormiibacterota bacterium | reverse complement strand
GAGGACTCGGTGACCGGGGTCGCCGGGGTTGCGCTTTGGGGCGAGCTACTGGACCGTCTCGGCCTGGTCGCGGAAGCTGACCGTCGCTGTCTGCGTCCCATCGCACCCAGCGGATACACCGGCGGAGAGTGCTATCGGGCCGTCGTGGAGACTCAGTTGGCAGGAGGTGACTTCCTGGCTGACCGAGCTCTGCTGGCTGACAAGGCAACCCAGGCGCTGCGGGGGCAGCATGCCCTGCCATCGCACAGCACCCTCTTCCGGTTCGTGGACGAGGCCGAGTTCGGTCGGGTGCAGCGCGCGGCGGCGGTCAATCGGACGATGCTGCGCCGCGCCTGGGCGCTGGGAGCGGCACCGCCGCCGGGGATCTTGACCATCGACCCCGATGCCAGCTACATCCGCACCTACGGCAAGCAGAAGCAAGGCTCAACCTTCTCCTACCACCATGAGGTGGAGATGAGCCCGATGGTGGGAGTGTGCGGCGAGACTGGAGATGTGCTGGCGTTGCGCGCCCGGGGCGGCAACGCCAACCCCGGGCGTGCCCTGGGCAGCTTTGTGGACGAGTGCGTGCAGGCGATCCCAGCCGGGTGCCGCGATGAGTACCAACTCTGGATCCGGGTGGACTCGGCTGGGTATG
>DAHWNZ010000173.1:0-636 GCA_027339635.1 Candidatus Dormiibacterota bacterium | reverse complement strand
CCATCGTCACCCCGCCTTTGGTGTTCGCCAGGCTCATGGTCGAGGTGATGGAGCAGGCCCGGGAGCGGGGAACGGCCAAGCCGGTGGTGGTATCGATGGCCGGTGACATCGAGGTTGAGGAAGCCTGCGAGCTGCTCTTCGCCAATGGCATCCCGGCCTACCCCTACACCACCGAGACGCCGGTCGCGGTGCTGGGCGCCAAGTACCGCTGGGCCAGGGCCAATGGTCTGATCCAGGAGGCGTCGGCGTGACCCGCCGGGCAGACGCGACCGCGTTCCCTCCCGAACAGCTCCCCCGGGCGGCCCGGGTCCCCGAGGTCGCAACCGCTGTAGTAGGATCTCCGCCAGTGACTCCTGATCGGCCCAGCGCGACCACTGTCGCCGACGGCCAGGCCGGCCCCGAGGCCAGAGCCGGGATCAACCTGGAACGCCTCGATGCCGACTGGTCGCTCCCGGATCGTGCCTATGAGGCGCTGAAGCGCGCGATCATGGAGATGCGCATCTACGACCGCGACACGGATCTCCGGTTGGACGAGCGTGGCCTGGCTCAGGATCTTGGGATCAGCCGGACACCGGTGCGGGAGGCGCTCTTGCGCCTGGAGCACGAGGGTCTGGTCCGCACGGTGCCTCGAAGGGG
>DAHWNZ010000172.1:0-667 GCA_027339635.1 Candidatus Dormiibacterota bacterium | reverse complement strand
GTTGCTCGGGGAGGCCGATGCCCAGCACCCAGCGAGCCAGGTTGTGGGCCATGGTGGAAAAGGCCAGCCAGGCAGCGTTGGCGGCGAACCGTCCCGAAGGCAGATGGGCCAGACCCGCCCCCTCCTTGAGATCGCGGATGACCGCCTCCACCTCGGCGTGGCGGCGATGGTCCGCCTCCAGCTCCAAAGTCGTGCCCTGGCGGTCCGTGACCAGGGCGTGGTAGCTGAACTCGGTGAAGAGCGCCAGTTGGCTGCCGGGAGTGGGACGCACCCGCCGCACGATCAGGCGAAGTCGCATCCCCTTCTTGCCGAAGGCGGTGTAGGGAACCTCAGCCACATCGGCGCCGGAGATGGGCTGCCCCTGCTCGTCTGAGCCGAAGGTGCCCGAGCTCGACCAGTAGGGGATCGGCACCCACGCCTCCTCCGGGATGGCCGCAATCGCCCGCTGGACCGCCTTGTCCAGGCGCGCGGTGACCGAGAACCGCACCCCGGCCCGGCGGCAGGTGGTGAGCACCGCCTTGGAGTAGAAGCCGGAGTCCGCCCGCAGGGTCAGCTGGCCGGTGGCCCCTGCCTGGCGCACCCGGGAGAAGCTCTCGGCCAGGAACCCCGTGGCGCCCCGGGCCGTGAAGGCCGATCCACCCCGCAGCCGGGAGTGGAGCACCTCGCC
>DAHWNZ010000171.1:0-673 GCA_027339635.1 Candidatus Dormiibacterota bacterium | reverse complement strand
TGATCGGTGGCAGTGGGGTGGATTTAGGGTTCAGTATGCACTTTGCAGGTGTTCGTTGGCTCTGGCGCATAGCGACTGAAAGCGTGGTGAAGCTGTGGCCAGAGAGCCGCAGTCTTCAGCGAGTCGATACCTTTGTGGGGTTCGGAGTGCCCAATCTGATCGACGCAGGCTTGATCCCTGCAGCCGGTGCGCCACACCTCCCGGGGGAGAGAACCGACCCAGCGCGCCCACCGCTCCTGACGGTGAGGGGTGGTTTACGCGTGGCGATGCTACCCGGAAGGTCACAGTCACGGTCGAACGACTCCCTCGCGATCGGCCCATGCGCCGACGGGCGAATAGCTCAGTGGTAGAGCGCCTCGCTTACACCGAGGATGCCGCAGGTTCGAATCCTGCTTCGCCCACACTGTGCCAAAGTGAAGATTGAGTTACGGACCCTGGTGCAGCGCGAGCTGGGGTCAACAATGAGCTTCGGATTCTCAACGATTGCGGGTATAGGTGGGTGGAGATCGAAGGGTGGATGCTACGTCTGCGCGAGCGGCTCGTGGGGCTGGTGCAACTGTTGGCCCGAACCCCCTGCGCCGACTCTTGCCTCATCGGGTCAGCGCTGTCGGCGCAAGGCTCCACGTCTGGTTTCGGACCTGCGCGGTAGATACGTTTGAGGGTCAGCCCGGAC
>DAHWNZ010000170.1:0-694 GCA_027339635.1 Candidatus Dormiibacterota bacterium | reverse complement strand
TCACCTTCTCGTTCCGTATCGAGTCCTCGTCGCGGGTGGCCGGGGGTTCCATCGCGATCAACGTCAACAGTTGGGTCACGTGGTTTTGGATCATATCCCGCAGCGCACCGGAGGACTCGTAGTACTGGCCCCGACCTTCGACGCCGAGGGATTCGGCCACCGTGATGGTGACGTGGTCGATGTGCTCGCGGTTCCACAGGGACTCGATGAACATGTTCGCGAACCGAAAGATCAGCAGGTTCTGGACGGTCTCCTTGCCCAGGTAGTGGTCGATTCGGAAGACCTGCTTCTCCTCGAAATAGCGGTGGAGGAGGCGGTTGAGCTGCTGGGCGGAGGCGAGGTCCCGTCCGAAGGGTTTCTCGATCACGAGACGGACCCATCCGGGAGCTTGATGGAGACCGGACGCACCCAGGCCCGAGATCGTCGGGGCGAACGCCCCCAGCGGAAGCGCGAGATAGAAGATCCGGTTTCCCGGGAGCCCGTGGTCGCGTTCCACATTCTCGATCCGTTGTTGGAGCGCCGCGAAGCTCGAGGGCGAAGCGTCGGGCGTCGACTGGTAGAACAGCGTCGAGTTGCAGAACGACGCGATGTCCTCCGGCGATCCAGCCTTCGCTTCCGCGAGCGCTTGTTCGGCGAGCGCTCGGAATGCGGCGTCGTTCATCGGGCGACGCGCGACGCCGAGCACGAGGCTCCC
>DAHWNZ010000016.1:0-40334 GCA_027339635.1 Candidatus Dormiibacterota bacterium | reverse complement strand
GCCGCGGCGGAGCGGCGCCTGAAGCAGGCGGAGTCCTGGTTCTCGGCCATCCTCACCGGGGTGAACGACTTCGCCCTGCTGTCCCTCGACGCCAACGGGCGCATCAACTCCTGGAACGTCTCGGGCGTGCGCCAGACCGGCTTCGCCGCCTACTTCCTCATCGTCTGGGACTTCACCAGGGCCGGTAGGGAGGTGGGGGTGAAGATAGGTCCGGGCAGGGGGTCGGCGGCCGGCAGCCTGGTCAGCTACAGCCTCGGCATCACCTCTTTGGACCCGATCCACTACGGTCTGACATTCGAGCGGTTCCTGAACCCGGAGCGGGTGTCCATGCCGGACATCGACATCGACTTCGACGTCCAGGGCCGCGGTAGGGTCATAGAGTACGTGACCGCCAAATACGGCAGCGACCGCGTGGCCCAGATCGTCACCTACGGGACCATGGCGGCCCGGGCCGCGATCAGAGATGTCGGCCGAGCTCTCAACGTCCCGCTTGCCGACGTCGACCGGTTGGCCAAGCTGGTGCCGGCAAGACCGGGCACCACCCTGGCCTCGGCTCTGGAGAGCTCCAAGGAGCTGAAGGCGCTGTATGAGCAGGAGTCCTGGGCCAAGAGGCTGCTGGACACAGCCCAGCGGTTGGAGGGGATCTCGCGCAACGCTGGGACCCACGCAGGTGGCGTCGTCATCGCCCCCGGGCCGCTCATGGACTACGTTCCACTGCAGCGGGCGACCACCAACCGAGATGCGGTGGTGACCCAGTTCGACATGGTCGGGGTGCAGAAGATCGGGCTTCTGAAGATGGACTTCCTCGGCCTGGAGAACCTGACCGTGCTGGAGGAGACGCTCCGCCACATCGAGAGGCTGCGCGGCACCAGACCCGATCTGGACTCCATTCCCCTCGACGACCCGGCGACCTATGAGCTGTTGGGCAGGGGCGACGCCATCGGGGTTTTTCAGCTGGAGGCGGAGGGCGGGCGGCGCATTCTCATGGACATGCAGCCTCGTTCGGTGTCGGACCTGGCGGCCGCCGGCGCCCTCATCAGACCGGGTCCGGCTGAGGCCGGGACCGTCGACCTCTACATCAAGCGTCGCCGGGGAGAGGAGCAGATCACCTACCTCCTGCCCGAGTTGAAGCCGATCCTGGAGGAAACCCATGGGGTCATCGTCTACCAGGACCAGGTGATGCAGATCGCGTCCGCCGCCGCCGGTTTCAGCCTGGGTGAGGCGGATCTGCTGCGGGCCGCCATGGGCAAGAAGGACAAGGCCAAGATGGCAGCTCAGAGGGAGCGCTTCATGGCCGGGGCTCAGGGCCGGGGGGTGTCCGAGCAGACGGCCAAGGAGCTCTTCGAGTTCATGGACTACTTCGCCGGCTATGGATTCAACAAGGCCCACTCGGTCGCCTACGGACTGATCAGCTATCAGACCGCCTACTTCAAGGCCAACTACCCGCTGGAGTACATGACGGCTCTGCTCAACAGTCGGGCGGGGGACTTCGATCGCATCAAGCGGGTCATCCTCGACGCCCGGGAGCGTCAGATCGAGGTGTTGCCACCTGACGTAAACCGCTCCCAGGCGGCCTTCAGCGTGCTGGTCGAGGACGGCGTCGTGCCAGGATCGACGGGGCGGATCATCTACGGTCTGCAGCAGATCAAGAATGTCGGCGAGGGTGCCGCGCTGGCGATCGTCGCGGCCCGGGAGAAGGAGGGGCCCTTCAGATCCCTGGTGGACCTCTGCAGCAGGGTCAGGAGCCGCGATCTCAACCGCAGGGTGCTGGAGGCCCTGATCAGAAGCGGCGCCTGCGACGCCCTGGGGGACAGGGGCTGGCTCCTGGCTCAGCTCGACCAGGCCATGAAACGAGCGGAGCAGGCTGCCCGGGATCTCGAGTCAGGTCAGATCCAGCTCTTCGACCTCGATGCGGGTGTGGCCGATGCCGGCTCCGGCGGGCTCACCCCCCCTCTCGAGGTGGAGCTCAACTCTGACCAGCAGCGCGAGAGGTTGCAGTGGGAGCGCGAACTCCTGGGCATGTTCCTGAGCCGCCATCCCCTGGCGCAGCTGGGGCCGAAATTGCGCAGTTGCACCGATACCACTCTGCTCGATCTGACCCAGCTGGATGGCCGGGTGGTGCAGGTCGGTGGATCCCTTAGGGAGTGCCGTCGGGTGCAGAATCGCAAGGGCGAAACCATGGCCTTCGCATCGCTGGAGGATCTCACTGGGGTGTGCGACGTGGTGATCTTTCCCAGAGTGTTTCAGAGGGCCGAGGAACTGCTCAACCCTGACCAGGTGGTGGTGGTGAGGGGCCGGGTCGAGGTAGGTGTGCGGGGAGCGACCAGGGGGGGGGCTCAAAGGCAACCGTGGGATTCTTCCCAGCTGTCAGACGGCGAGGGCACGCCTGAGGAGGTGGAGGAGGCCAAGGTCATAGCTGACGAGATCTTCTCCCTGGAGTCCCCCGAGCTGGCGGAGTGGGAGGCGTCCGAGATAGTCCATCTGACCTCCCTCAACTCCTCCGATCAGCAGTTGCAGTCGCTGGCTGCCATCCTCTTGGAGAATGCCGGCTCGACACCTGTCGTGCTGCACCTCCGGGATTCCGAGGGGATGCACGAGATAGATCTGGGCGAGGGGCACCGGGTCAGTCCCGGGGAGCGGCTCGAGGCCCAGGTGGCGGCGTTGCTGGGTGCCGGCTCCTACCGGGTGGAGACCATGCGCGCCATGGCTCCGGCACCCAGAAGCTTCCGTCCCCGGGCCGTCGCCCAGGCCAGCTGATCCAAGGACCTCAGAGGCGGTTGGCGCTCTGCTGGATGATCGGGAAGAGAATCTGGGCGAGCCCGATGTAGACCACCAAGAAGACCACGAATGCTGCCACCACAGCGGTCTCCCCACGGCTCTTGGTCACCTTCGCCACGGGATCTATGAAGTTGTCGGTCACCCGGCGAATCCCCAGGACCAGTGGGTGCCACGGGTCCACGTGGAGGAAGCCGAGAATGACCCTGATCAACAGCAGCAGCACGATCACCAGCAGGATGGCGGTGAGGAACTCCAAGACCACGGTCACCAGCGCCCCGATGGGGTTGATGAACCCGGAATTGGCGAGATTCTGCAGCACGTCGGCGACGACGTAGGTGATGACGATGGCCAAAAGCGGCGAGAGGTCCATCCCCGCCATGGTCGGTAGCACCCGCCGCAAGGGGCGGATGACCGGGAGCACCAGGTCGTCCAGCAGGCGTCCGATGGCGCTCCCCGACGCCCCGGGGAAGAAGGTGAGCATCGCCCACACCAGGATGCAAAGGGCGTAGATGTCGAGCAGGGTCGCCAGATCACCCACCAAAACCGCAGCCACATTCACAGGGGCAGTATAGGTGGGCCAATTGAGAGAGCGATGGGAGGCCCGCTCTTACCCGGGAGGGCCGGGGAAGCCGCCGGCGGGCCGGCATCCGTCTCTGAAACGCGCACCGGCGCGACCCGGCGCCTAGAATCGGCCGGTGGGTGCGCAGGGCCGTGGTGTGGAGCAGGCCAACGTAGCGCCTCGCCTGGCCGATCTCCCCCTGCGGTTCTGGGTGTTAGTGGTCCTGACCGGCATCGCCGCCGGCCTCGGAGCCATGCTGATGATGGCTGTTCTGAGAGCGGTTCAGCATCTGGCTTTCGACTATCACTCAGGGGAGTACTCCAGGGCAGCCGCCTCCCACGGCGACCTGCGCTTGGTTGTGGTTCTGGCCGTCGGGGGCCTGGTTACGGGGGTCGGTCTGTGGTCTGTGCGCAAGCTCGCGGGCGGCACGGGTGGTGAGCCTACTGAGGTGGTCTGGACTGACTCCGGGCGGCTATCGCTTGGATGGACCCTCATCACCGGCGCGCTCTCCGAGATCACGGTCGCCTTGGGAGGGTCGATAGGGAGGGAGGCCGCGCCGCAGCGCACGGGGGCCGCGGCGGGCGCGTTCTTGGGTCAGCGCTTCGGAGTCACCCAGGCTCAGCGCAACCTCCTCATCGCCTGCGGGGCCGGCGCGGGGCTGGCGGCAGTCTACAACGTCCCCTTCGCGGGAGCGCTCTTCGCCATGGAGATCTACCTGGGGACTATGTCGCTTCCGCTGGTCATGCCTGCCCTGCTCACCTCGGGGATCGCGACCGCGGTCTCCTGGATCACCCTGCCGGACCGGGCAGTCTACACCCTGCCCAAGCTGCCGAATCCGACCCTGTCGATCATGATCTTCGCTCTCGTGCTGGGACCGGCTGCCGGGGTCGCGTCCGCGGGGTATGTCCGCCTGATCGCCTGGGCGAGCGACCACCGGCCCAAGGGCAGGCTGCTTCTTTTGCAGCCGTTGCTGGTCTTCACAGCGCTCGGGCTGGTGGCGTTGCGCTATCCACTCCTGCTGGGCAACGGGGTTGATCTGGCCCAATTTGCGTTCACCGGCTCAGCCGGCCTGCTGACCCTGCTCGCTCTGACTGCGCTAAAGCCGATAGCCACCGCGAGTTGCCTTCGCAGCGGGGCCTCCGGTGGGCTCTTCACCCCAACCCTCAGCTTCGGTGCCGTCTTTGGAGCTCTTGCCGGGCAGTTGTGGCTTTTGGCCTGGCCGGGTCCGATGAGCGCGAGCTTCGCCATGATCGGGGCCGTGGCCCTGCTGGCAGCCGCCATCGAGGCGCCCCTCACCGGGATTGCCATGGTGATGGAGTTGACCAGGACGCTCTCCATCTCCGCCCCGATGCTGCTGGCAGTGGTGGGTGCGACCGTGGTGTCCCGGCGGTTGGACCTTCGCTCCATCTACTCGGCCAGGCTGTCGCCGGAGGGGCCGGCGCCGGCCGAGCGAGGACCGACTGCGGGACCGCAAGGAGGAGCGGGCTGATCCGACTTCGGCGCCAGCCTGGGACTGGCACCACATGATGCCGCCCTGGTCAGATCACCCAGTCGTGATCCGACGAGTCGGATGGCCCACCTGACTTCTCATCTTCCCGAGGCCGGGGCACGGAGGTGCCGGAGGTCGCGGATGAATCGGAGGACAGGGAGAGAGCACCGTCCGCCATCAGGCCCACCAGCCGGTCGCGGAGCTCAGCGTCAAGGGTCTCCAGCACGCTGCCGATCAGGCCGGCCTGCGCGCGTCGCAAGGTCCGGATCAGGTCGTCCGCTCTTTCTGTGCGGTGCACGGTCCAGGTGCGGTCAAGACCTCTCAGGCGGCGCACCAGGCCCCGCCGAGCAAGCCTTGTTACGACCGCGCGAGCGACCGGCGGCTTGACGTCCAGGAGCTGGGCCACCTCCGAGACGGGTAGTCCAGAGTCGGGCAACTGGGTCAGTGTGTCCATCTCCAGCAGGCTGAGCAGGCGCAGTCGACGCCCCCCGTCAGTCCCCAGCCGTTGGAAGTACTGGCGCTCCAGGCGCAGCTGAGCCACCATCCACCTCTCCACCAACTCCGCCGTATCCGGGGGGGCGCTGGTGGGCTCGAGGTCAGCCATCCATGTGCGCCATGAGCACGTTGAGCACCTCGATGAAGGTCAGAAGTTGGCCGTTGTCAAGCCTGGTGAGCATAGATCCCATCGCCTGCCTCTGCCAGCTGCGATAGCGTTGGAGCAGGCTCCGGGCCTGATCTGTCGGCGCCAGCCACACCGACCGGCGGTCGTCTGGCTTGTAGCGGCGTTCCACGAGCCCCTGCTTGACCATGCGGTCGGCGAGCGCGGTGGCGGCGGCGCCGGTGATGCCGACGGCATCGGCGAACTGTCTCATGGTCGCGCCGTCGGCTGGCAGAAACGCCAGGGCCCCCAGCTGATGCACTGTGATCGAGCCCAGCTCGTTACGCAGGTCCTCGGGCATGGAGAGCTCCAGGGTTCGTTGGAGCCGGGGCTGGACCCGCATCAGCTGTTCCAAGAGATCCTCGGGTACGACCGAGCTCCGCTTCTCCTCCCCAGAAGACTTCACGGGACTAAGTATTCGCGTCGCTATGGCTCTTAGTCAATGTCCACGAGCCGGGGAGGTCGGAACCCGATATCATTCCGACGGCCAGTGAGTGAGAGTTCCGTGACCGAAGCCAGAGACCCCCATCAATCCACCGGTCCCGACGTCCTGGAGCGTTGCCTGCAGGCCGGTCAGAGAATGGTGAGTGAGCTGGTCACCGGCCTCCCGCCGCGTTCGCAGTCGCCACTGCGCGACCTCACCCTGGAGCAGATAGACGGTCTTCTGCAAATCCCGGATGAGGGCCAGCCGGAGGTGGACTTCATCTGCGAGCGCGGGCTACAGCCGGGAGGGGGCCAGCTCCTGGTCCGGTCCCTGCTGCGTCGGCGGCTCCTCACCCGAACCAGGGTCGATGGAGTCCCTCGTGTCCAGCTCAGCGAGCGTGGGCGAAAGACGAAGGAGCAACTGGTGGGGCTGCGGCGCGGGCTCTTCGCCCGCATCATGGAGCGCCTGCGCCCGGAGCAGACCTCCTGGCTGGCGGGGCTTCTGTCCCGGATCACGGGCCCGGTGACTGAGCACCCGGACCCGGCGGATGAAAGGGGACCCGAGCAGGATAGCGCAGAGGGGCTGCTAGAGAGCATGCTGCAGCTGCGCAGGGGGCTCGCTGACCTGCTCGGGGTTTCGGGCCGTGGCGAGGACGCCCTTTCCGATGTGACTCTCCACCAGCAGGAGGCGTTGCTGCGCATGCCAACCGAAGGGTTGACCATGCGGGAATTCGCCAGGGCTCTTGGGATCGCCCACGGATCGGCGACCGCCCTGGCCGACCGGATGGTCGCCAGGGGTCTCGTGGAACGAGAGACGGATCCCTCGGATCGCAGGATCGTGCGCCTCCGGGTCACCGAGGTGGCGAGGGCAAGGGTCGACCGTCTGCGTGCCAGGCAGAGGGAGTCGGTCGAAAAGCTGCTGGCGGGTCTGGACGAGCAACACTTGCTGGCCCTGGGAGAGGTTGCTGATCGGCTCAGGTCCGACCAGATGAGCCAAGAGTAGCCGACGCTTGAGAAGGTGGTCTGGGGACCGCCGCCACCGGTGGCAAAACCATGGTTGCGATTGGAATGAAACCGGGTCGGCCGTATTCCGTTAGTCCAGTCAGTGGGACCGTGCCGGGGATACCCCTGACGGTCCCACTTGGGATCACTGACCTGGAGGATCGGCTATGAAGATCGCATGCTTGCTCGATGAGGGCTTTGAGGACTCGGAGTTCAAGGACCCCTACGACAACCTCAAGGCGGCGGGGCACGAGGTCTTGGTGGTCGGCTTCAAGGCCGGTCCCAAGGTCACCGGGTACCACAAGGAGGTTTATGTGGCGGTGGACCTAGATCTGGACCACGCCCACCCTCAGGACTTCGATGCGCTCTTCATTCCCGGCGGCGACTCTCCCGACCATCTGCGGGGAGATCAGCGTGCGATCGAGTTCGTGCGTCACTTCATGGCGGCCGACAAGCCTGTCTTGGCGATCTGCCACGGACCGCAGCTGCTGCTCTCAGCAGGGGTCGCCGGCGGCCGCCGCATGACCGCCTGGAAGACGGTGCAGGGGGACCTCCGCTACGCCGGAGCCCACGTGACCGATGTCGAGGTTGTGGTGGATGGCAACCTGGTGACGTCGCGCCAGCCGGCGGACATCCCGGCATTCGTCGCCAAGGGTCTGGAGTTGCTCGCCGCCTGAATGAGGTGCCGACTCACTCCCGCGTCTCCTCCCCTTGGTTCGCGACCAGGGGGGGAGTGGCCTCCTCGGCTGAAGGAGGCGTGGGGCGGGGCCACCTCCTGACTGGTGGCTGCAGAGATGCCGCCCGTTGGAGGATCGCGACCGAGGAGGCGAGCGGCTTCCCCGCGGGCGCGTTCCCGGTCGGGGTTAGCCAGCGGGGCACCAGATAACGGTGCCACCTGATGTGATCAACGCCCATCGTGCCGTCGCAACCGGACTCTGGAGCCAGGTGTCTGGCTTGGGCCCAACGCGCTGGTCTCTCCGTCAACCTGCTCCGGTCGAAGTGTCCCTGACTGCGTGCTCCGTCACCCGTCTGCCCCACGCCGGATCTGTCCTCAGGTGGCATCGCTGCAGCCCCCCGGTCTTGGGGCAGCAGCCTGGCCCTAAGGTCGGGACCTAACCTCGAGCTCCACCGGTCGTGGGGGCAATGCTATCGCCAGCGGGAGTGGCTTGTCCGGGCCGAGCATCTGCTGCAAAAGCATCTTTCGCTGGGCACACGGGCCGGCTGGGCAGGGGACCCCTACCGACAGGGTTCGCCCGGCCAGCCATCGGGGCCCGGGCGGGTTCGCCTGGTACATAGGGCATGCGGTACTCAGAGCCAGCTCGCCGTCGGAAGGTCCGGTGCCACACAGATCCTTGACGCCCGGTGACACCCCCTGATTGAGCAAGGCACGGCACTGACCCCGCGGGCGGCCCGGTAAGCTTTTATGCGGTCGGGGGTTACTGCCGGGACAAGGAGGCGTTGGTGAAGCTGCCGGTCGTAAGTGACAGGGTCTTCCGGGGCCTCAGCCTGGCGACGGTCGTGGCCATAGTCGGTCTGGTGGGCACCGGTGGCTGGGTCCGGCTCTCGGAGTCCGGCCTTGGATGTCCCACCTGGCCGAAGTGCACCGCGGCCGACATCGCCTCCAACGGCTCCTACCATTCCTTGGTCGAATTCACCAACCGTTGCCTCATCCTCGTGGTCGGCGCCCTGATCGCATTGGTGGTGCTGTCGGCCCTCCTGGCGGAGGTCAGACGCCGGGAGCTGGTCTGGCTGTCCCTGGCGCTGGTTCTGGGCTACATCGGGGAAGCCGTCCTGGGCGGGGTCACGGTGCTGCTCAAGCTGGCACCGGTTCTGGTCGCGGCCCACCTGATCCTCTCCTTCCTTCTCCTCTCGGTGGCGGTAGTCGTGCACTGGCTGGCCACGACGCCCAGGCCAAGAAGGAGGGGCAAACTCGGGCTGCCGCAGCTGCGGCCAGTGGTCTCGGCTCCGGTGCTTCTCTCCGCCAGGGTGCTGGCCGTCCTCTTCTGGGTCACTGTCATTCTGGGCACAGTCGTGACTGGAACCGGACCGCACAGTGGCAAGCCCGGCACCCCCAGATTCCACTTCAACCTTCTCAGCGTGGTGCAGATCCACGGCTCCAGCGGGTTGGTGCTGTTCGGGTTCATCGCCGGCACCCTGGTGCTGCTGCGAGCCACAGGGGCTCCCGCCACGGCCCAGCGGCGTCTCCTTCTTGCCTTCATATTGGTGATGGCCCAGGGAGCCCTCGGCCTCAGCATCTGGTTCACGGGCTTCACCATTGGCGTGATCGAGGCTCACATGATCGGAGGTGCTCTTGTGCTGGTCGCCTTGCTGCGCTTCACTCTGGCGCTCTATGAGCCTTTGCCAGAGGGCGCTGCGGCGGTCGCCCCCGACGGTGCGGTCCCCCAGCCGTGGCCCACGTCACAGGGCGACCTGCGCGCCCTCGGCCAGGCCCCCCGGAGCTGACCGGCCACCCAACCTGAGCTGGCACGTATTCCGGGGCCGCGCGGAGGGGGCCCAGGGGCGCCTCGGAGTTTGGGCCGGTGGCAGTGGCTGTTCCCGGGCTGATCCATCGTCGGCGGTCGTCATCGCGCCGATCGGCATCTCAAGGCGAGGTGAGTGCCGCCGGGATCAGGCCCGGGGAACGCGCCAACTAACTAAGGCAGGATGCCTCAATCTCCTTACATAGGTCCGTAGCAGCGGGGCCGCTAGTGCGGCCTATGCAGCCGGAAGTGGAGCACAGGTTGACGCTTGCTCGTCGCTGCGGTATCCTCTCGCCTACGGTGTTTCACCGTTCGGCCGGAGCCATCATCCCAGCGTTGGGAGCGGTCGTACGGGGTTTCCTCGCCGGGTGCTAGAGGAGGGGAGCAAGTGGCTGAGCAAGTGTTGGCGGCTCCGGCGGACGTGGCGGAGCCCACCCGGCGCTACAAGAAGGATCTGGGGCTCTGGTCGGTCGTGTTTCTCGCGACCGGGGCGATCCTTGGTCCGGCGGTGGGCTTCACCCCGGTCTCCGTGCTGGGGCTCGCCGGCCCGGCGGGGATCTTCTCCTGGGTGATCGCGTTCGCGATGATCATGGTCCTGGCGCTGTCCTACATGGAGCTTGGGACCATGTGGCCCAGGGCAGGTGGGGTCGCCTACTATCCGGCCCGAGCGAGCGGGCCGGTGGTCGGAGTCCTCAACGGCTGGGGGGCGTTCATCGGGTACTCACTGGCGGTGCCCTCGATCATCGTCGCCTTCGTCGAGTACCTGAGCTACTGGTTTCCAGCCCTCTTCGCCAACGGGACTCTGACCTGGCTCGGGATTGCCATCGCCTTCGTCGTCCTGATCTCGATGCTGGTGATCAACACCCTGCGCATCCGCTACATGGGCGAGATCAACAATGCGCTGACCATCTTCACCATCCTGGGGCTGGTGGTGATCATGGTGCTCCTGGCGACGCACTTCCACGCCTCCAACTTCACCAGCTTTCATGGGCTGTTTCCGGCGGGGGCCAGCGGGCTTCTGCTGGCCGTGACCGCCACCGTCTACGGCTACGGTGGATTCCGCCAGCCGATCGACTACGCCGAGGAGGTCAAGGATCCGGGCAAGACCATCCCCAAGGCGGTCTTCCTCACCATGTTCATCGTGCTCCTGCTCTTCGCCTTCGAGAGCTTCACCTACGTGGGCGCGATCAACTGGCACGCCATGAAGCTCTCCAGCGGGGCGTGGGGATCCTTGAGTGGGTTGGAATTCCCCTTCGTCACCGTTGCCAACGGCGCGGGGCTTGTGACCATCGGCCTGATCGCCGTCATCACCACGCTCATAGCCTCGTTCAAGGACGGCTACATTTACTCGGGCGGGGCAGCCCGGGTGGGCCAGACGATGGCTCGCTACGACAATTACCTGCCCCCGATATTCGCCCGCCTCACGATCCAGGGGATTCCCATGGTCTCCCTCATCCTGGTGCTGGTCGTGGTGGCCATCTACCTGATCCTGCTGCCCGCCTTCTCCAGCCTCTTTCCCCTGGTGGCGAGCGCCCTGGTGCTGTCCTACGCGCCCGGCCCGCTGGCCTGTGCCATCTTCCGCCATCGGCATCCCGACGAGCCCAGGCCCTACCGCATGCCCTACCTCAACGTCCTCGGCCCCTTGGCCTTTGTGGTGGCGAGCCTGATGGTGTATTGGTCGGGTTGGACCGCCATCCGAATCCTCATCCCCTCGGTCGTGGTGGGGCTCCTGCTCCTCGGCTTCTACCGCAGGACCAGGCCGATCACCAGGCAGGATGTCATCTACGGTGCGTGGATGCCCGCGTACCTTGGGGTCATAGCTCTGCTCTCCTTCTTGGGAGGGTCCGCGTTCGGCGGACGGAACATCCTGCCGTTCCCCTATGACTCCTTGATCTTCGCCGTGGTGGCCCTGGGCTTCTACTATCTGGGCTACTGGAGTGGGATCCACTGGACCGGGACCTCGATCACAGAGGATGCCGTGCCCGCATGAGCGGCAGGTGCTTGGCGGCAGTGGCTGGGCGGTGGGGGACCGGCGGGAATATCCTGACGGTGTGAGCAAGGACATCCGTTGCGCGATCGGGATCCATGTCGACGCTGTCGCGGGCTGGCTTGGCTCCTACGGCGGGCAGGACTCCCCGTCGGACATCCAGCGCGGCATGTTCTCGGGGGAGGTCGGCATACCCAGGCTGCTGACCCTCTTCGCGAGGCTCTCGCTGCCCACCACCTGGTTCATCCCGGGGCACTCCATAGAGACCTTTCCCGACCAGGTGGCGCAGGTCGTGGCCGCTGGCCACGAGATCGGCGCCCATGGGTACTCCCATGAGAACCCAGTCGCCATGAGCCCCTCCCAGGAGGCGGATGTGCTGGACCGCTGTGTGGAGCTCATCGAGAGGGTGAGCGGCCGGAGACCCCGCGGGTATGTGGCTCCCTGGTGGGAGATGTCCCAGCACACGGCTGAGCTTTTGCTGCAGCGAGGCTTCCGCTACGACAACAGCCAGGGATATCACGACTTCCTGCCCTTCTACGCCCGGGTCGGCGACAGCTGGACCAAGATCGACTACGACCGCCCTGCCAGCTCCTGGATGCATCCGCTGCGGCGAGGATCAGCAGTCGACCTGGTGGAGATAGCGGCCAACTGGTACCTGGACGACCTGCCTCCGATGATGTTCATCAAGCAGTCGCCCAACAGCCACGGCTTTGTGAATCCGAGGGACATGGAGCAACTCTGGAGAGACCAGTTCGACTGGGTGTATCGGGAGATGGACTACGCGGTATTCCCCCTCACCATCCATCCGGACGTGAGCGGGCGGCCCCAGGTGTTGCTCATGCTGGAACGGCTAATCCAGTACATCAGCGGTCATGAGGGAGTCACCTGGTCGACCATGGAGGACATCGCCTCCGACTTCAGACGAAGGCACCCTCTCGGCGGTGGACGAGGGTGATCCGATTGAATGACCTGGGTCACCGGCCAGTCCAATGGAGGACCCGGGACATGGTGTTCAGTAGCGCGGAACAGATGTGGACCGGGGTCTTGGGTCCACGAGGGAAGCTCGCTATCAGGCCTGCGGTCGTGGCAGGGGGTCGCCATGAGCGGCAGGGGTCCAAGGTGTTGAGCCGCAGGGGCTGTTCGCGGCCGGGCTCTGCTGGGGTTGGCGCGAGGTGATCAGCCGGTATCCAGTTCCTGAGCTTGACAGCCTGCCCCAGGATCTGGCGGATCGGATCCGCGAGATCGCCGCCAAGACAGGGTTTGTCCCCAACGTGTTCCTGGCCCTGGCGCACCGACCCGATGAGCTGCGAGCCTTCATGGCCTATCACGACGCCGTCATGGAGCGGCCGGGCGGATTGAGCAAGGCGGAGCGCGAGATGATTGTGGTCGCGACCAGCGCCACCAGAAGCTGCACCTACTGCGTGGTGGCCCACGGGGCGATCCTCAGGATCAGGGCCCGCGACCCGAGGATCGCGGACCTGGTAGCGGTCAATCACCGAATGGCTCCGCTTACCGAGCGCCAGCACGCGATGCTGGAGTACGCCGTCAAGCTCTCGACCCGCCCCGAGGACGTGGGGGATCAGGATCATGCCGCGCTGCGTGCGGCGGGCTTCACAAACGAGGACCTCTGGGATATTGCGGCCATCGTCGCGTTCTTCGCCCTGTCCAACCGCTTGGCGCTGGCGCTCCAGATCGAGCCCAACGAGGAGTTCCACATGCTGGGGCGTACCCCCCGAGACGCGGGAGGGGAACCGCCGACCGCAGGGACTTAGCAGGCGGCCGCGGCCGGGTGGGCCAAAGAGGTAGGGTCGGCCACCGTCGACGGTGAAGGTCCCTGCCGGGCAGCCGACGCTGTCGTGGGCCAGCTTGGCGCGACGCTGGTGTTGGTCGGCCCATCCGAGCGCCGGGCCAAGGTTCCCTGGCGCGGGCTCCAAGACACCGTCGTGATGGTTGGATCAGCCGAGGCGCAGGCTCTCCCGGCGGGGTGACCTGACCACCCGGCGCCGGTACCCGCGTGCTCATAACACCGACTCTGGCCTCTGACTTCGGCCAGGTCTCCCGGCAGAAGTTGTACGGGGGAGGCTCACTGGTGAGCCATCCCGGACCACGTCGACGCGGCACCCGGTCTCGCCGCTCGGCAATGCCAAGACGCTTGGTGGGCGCTGGGCCGGGGCCTCCCTGCACATCGCTCAGCCAGCCAGGGTTGGCTGAGGGCCGGCGCTCCTCCAGAAGAACATGAGCTGCCTAGAAGCGATACATCCGCGAGGTATTGCCGTCGAAGATTGCCCCCTCCACCTCTTCCAGCCAGCTCTGTCTGGCGCCCGCGGAGGCCCACTTGGTCCTGACCCGGCTCCAGGCCTCCTGGATCATGAGGGCTGCGAACCAGTAGGTCTCGGGAGCCCCGTGGCCATCCGTGCCACACAGGACCTTCGCGGTGGGCGCGAATTCGAGAATCCTCTCCATGCGGTCGGCGATGGTGGCGGGGGAGAAGATGTTGAACTGGGAGAGCTCCGCGTACACGTTGGTCTTCGCGACCGTGAGGTAGGCGAGCTCGTCATGCCAGGGATAGGAGCCGTGGATCAACAGGATGGTGGCGGCACAGCCCTCCTTGCTGCGCAGCAGCTCCTCCAGCAAAATCGGATTGGCCTCGACCAGACGGATGTCTGAGTCACCGTATCCGGTGTGGATCTGGAAGGGCAACCCCAGCTCCGCGGCGATGCCCAGAGCACGGCGCAGGAGCATGTCCCGCAGGGCCTTGCCGCGGCGGCGCACCGGCAGGCCCTCGCTCAGGCGCAGAGACTCCCCGGCCTGGTCGAGTGTCACAGACGGATCAACCGCCAGCCCGGTGCGGTACGCGATGATGGTCTTGAAGCCGAAGTAGCCGCTGGCCGGTGCCGCCCGCATGGTCTCGTCGATCTCGTCCCGGATCTCCTTGGGGCCCGCCCCAGCAGCGATGAGCCGGTCGATGATCGGCTCCAGCCGCAGGATCGGCCGCACCGGCAGGTTGACCATCTCAGAGAACTTGCCCGCCTCCGCCGTGGTGGCGCCAAGGTCCCAGCCGGGGTCCAGGACCAGGCCCTTGAGACCGGCTGCCGAAAAGAGGTTGCGCACATATGCCGGCCAGTCCCGGCTCGCCTCCTGACGCGCCACCTCAACCTCTTCTGGGGCGCAGGCGAGGTGCTGGGCCAATCGGACTGTCATCATCTCCTGGCTGAGCCGCGATGGGCCCGTCCTCTGGCGCTCTGACAGCTCCCAATCGTTGGCTGGCAGCTGGATATGGATCGACGAGAGGTCAAGAATCCCACCCGCTTCGGTGATTGGGTGGCAGTGGCTGTCGATCACGCCTGTCCTCCCTCGGTGATCGGCCGGATGGTCGTAGGGTGGTGAGAATCCGGGATGGCCACCATCAATCCTGATCGTCCGAAGGCTTCCCGGCCGCGGGCACCGGTGGCTCGTACTCCACCTTCAGGCCGGAGGCGACCGCATTGGAGCCGTTGAAGAAGTCGACCACCGCCATCAGCTCGACCAGGTCGGAGTCTGTGAAGCCCATCGCCCGCAGGGCGTCGGTGTGGCTTGAGAGGCAGTAGGAACAGTTGTTGGTGGCGGACACCGCCACCGCGATGATCTCCTTGGTGCGGCGGTCAAGAGACCCCTCACTCATGACGTCCTTCAGCTTGGTCCAAGTATCTCTGAGGTACTCTGGGCGGTGCGCCAGGGCCTTCCAGTAGTTGGGCACCCGGGCCAAATTGCGCGACCTGAGGATGTCGTCGTACACCTCCTTGACCAGGCCTGTCGCCTCGGACTCGTCGACAAGTTTCACCAGCGCCATGTCAGCTGGCCTGCTCCGAGAGCTGTTCCGCTGCCGCCTTGGGCACAGCGGTGCGCCACTCGGAATGGTCGTCGACCTCGCCCCTGACTATCTGGAGGTATCGCTGCTGCAACTTCATCGTCACCTCACCCACGGATCCACCGCCGAGGTCGCGTCCGTCCACATTGGAAATAGGGGCCAACTGAACCCCCGTACCTGAGAGGAAGGCCTCATCGGCGCCGAGGAGCTCGCTGCGGTCGACCCGCCTCACCTCAACTGGCACATCCAGGTCCTTGGCCAGGCCCAGGACGCAGTCGCGGGTGATGCCGACCAGGACGTCGTCGGTGGCTTGAGGCGTGATCAGGACCCCGTCGCGGACCAGGAAGATGTTGGAGGAGGACGCTTCCGAGAGGTGGCCATCACCGGTGAGCAGGATCGCCTCGTCGAATCCCCGTGCCCTGGCCTCATCCGACGCCAGGGCGGCGTTAAGGTAGGCGCCGGTCGGCTTCGCCCGGGACGGTATCGCATTGTCGTCGATGCGCCGCCAGGCCGAGATCATGACCCGCAGGCCACGGTGGATGTCCACGTAATCGCCGAACGGTTCCGTGAAACAGCAGAAGTCGGTGGCGATCCCCCCCAGGGTCACCTTGATGGTGGTGCCGGACTTGTAGAGGATGGGACGGATGTAGACATCCTGACGATAGCGGTTTCTCCGCAGCAGCTCCAGCACGATCGAACCCAGGGTCTCCCGATCGAGCGCCGGGTCGGGCTCCAAGTGCAGTATGCGTGCGGACCGCAGCAGCCGCTCCATGTGCTCCCGGAGCCGGATCACATAGAGCTCCTCCTTGGAGCTGTTCCAGTAGGCGCGAACCCCCTCGAAACAGCCGGTTCCATAGTTGAAGGCGTGGGTGGAGATAGGCACCCTGGCCTGCTCCCGGCCGGTGAAGGCCCCTTGGAAATAGACGATGTCACCCTGGTTGCTCACACGTACCTCCCCATGCCCCCGCCCACATCTATTGATGCGCCGGTGATGTAACTGGCGTGCCGACTTGCCAGAAAGGCGACCAGGCCCGCCACCTCCTGCGGCTCCCCGAACCGTCCCAGGGGAACCTCACCCCTGACCGTGTTCGAGAAGAACTCGTCCCGGGTCAGCTCCGGCGCCCTACGCTGGTGGATCGCGTCCCACTGCGGCGTCCTGACGAACCCTATGTTCACGCTGTTGACCCGTATGTTCTCCGGGCCAAGCTCCATGGCAAGGGCTTTGCTCAGGGCGAGACATGCGGCCCGGTCCACGGTGGTCGCGAAGAAGGCGGGGTCCACCTGGCGGCCGTAGATCGCGTTGATGTTGATCACCACGGCCCCCCGCCCACCGCGCAGATGGGGCAGGGCCGCCCTGGTGCAGCGGATCTGGGAGAAGAGCTTCACGTCCAGATCTTCTTGGAAGTCCCGGTCGGTCAGGGTGGAGAAGTCGCCAGGGTGGGCGCGACCGGCATTGTTGACCAGGATCTCCAGGCCGCCCAGGGCCTTGGCGGAACTTGAGATGAAGGCCTCAACCTGAGCTGGATCGGTCACGTCAGCAGCCTGCCCCAACACGGTCGCTCCGTTCTTGGCGAGCAGACTCGTGGCCGAAGTGACCTCATCTGGGTCGCGGGCGCAGATCGAGACGGCGACCCCCTCCGCCAGCAGCGTCTTCGCGATCGCGAACCCGATCCCCTTCGACCCTCCGGTGACGATCGCGCGTCGGCCCTTCAGATCCAGGTCCAAAGCCGCCTACTCCCTAGCTCTTCTGGCCTGGTCAGCCAGATCCAAGAGAGCCTTTCGGGGCGGGTTGAAGACGTCGTATTCCAAGCAGGCAACGTCCCTGGTTCGGGCGGCATGCCTCACGTTGGCGGGGATGACGGCCACCTCCCCGGATTTCAGGATGCGGGTCTCGGTTTCGAACTCGAACTCCAACTCCCCCTCCACGACCAGGGTTATCTGCTCCTCATCGTGGACGTGCGACGGGGCCTCGGTGTGGGGGTCGAAGTGAACCGCCATCAGCATGGTCCTCTCGCCAAGCAGGTAGCGGAACTCCAGCCCCTCCACGAATTGGACCTTGTCGTCCGACCCCTTCAGGTCGACAAAGCGCCCGGGAGAGGTCGGCGCCCGCCCGGAACCGGCCTGGGTGAAGTATTGATCGGCCAGACTCATGGTATTTTCCCCCTGGTTGTGGGGCCGCGACGCGGACCGCCATGTTCTCTGGGCCACTGGGGCCAGGCTTCCTGACTCGGGACCACACAACACGCGATTATATCAGCGGGGGTTATGATGTGAGGATAAACATGCTAGACGAGTACGCGAAGTGACAGCGCGGACGGCAGGACACCTTAACAACGGGAAGGCTTCGGTCCTTGAGGATAACAACGACCGTCCAGGGCGCAGCGTCCTGGACGCCATCGACCTGGCGATCCTGATACATCTCCTGCGGGATGCCCGCAGCTCGGTGCGAGGCATCGCGGCGGCGGTAGGCATGTCCGCGCCGGCGGTGGCGGAGCGCATGAGTAGGATGGAGCGCAGTGGCGTCATCGGCGGCTACCGAGCCGTGGTTGACTGGAGCCGACTCGGATACGGCCTCACAGCCTATGTGTCCGTGACCGGGGTCCAGGGGTGGGAGCAGCACGAGACGGTCGGGGCGCTGTTGAAACTTCCCGAGGTGGAGCAGGTGGAGGTGGTCACCGGCTCCTACGACCTGCTGGTGCGGCTGCGCGTGCGCGACCAGGACCACCTGCGGCGCTGCCTGTTCGACGGGCTGTGGAAGGTCCCCGGGGTGCACCGCACGGAGACCCTGATCTGTCTCGGCGAGGGGGCATCCAAGGCGTTCGACCTGGAGTTGGCCGAATCGTTGACCGCAGAGGCGCCCACCTCGCGGGTCGGCTGAAGGGCAGGGGAGTCCAGGGCGATGAGAGCGCACTGCGGTGTGTGAGATTCTGTTGGCGGTGTGGTCGGACCCAGAACCCGCGCCCACCGTCCTCGACTGGGCCGGCAGGCTTGAGCGGTTTGGCCTCGGCGGTTTCGGCTGGGGGATCGCCTGGTTGGAAGGGGGGCGTATCGTGGCGCATCGCTTCCCTGGCAGGCTGGATGAGGATGCCCGGGGCGCGAGCCAGCTCTCCTCGGTTCGGTCGACCCGGTACCTGGTCCATCTGCGCCGCCCCTCCCAGCTCAGCACGATCCAACTCGCGGACACGCAGCCGTTCGTCGATGCTGAGGCGGGCTTAGCCTTCGCGCACAACGGTCGGTTCGACAGGGCGGAGGAGATGCGGGGGCGCTTTGCCGGGCGGCTCTTCGGCAGGGCCGACAGCGAGGTCGGGTTTCAGCTCTTCGCGTCCCTGCGGGCTCAGGGAGTATCCCCGCGGGCCGCTCTGGTGGCGACGCACCGGGAGCTCGAGGGTAGTGCCAATCTGGCGCTCCTGCCGGCCACGGGTACGCCCCTCATCTACCATGGGGCCCCCGCCAACCAGGTTTGGCGGTTCCGCCTCGATGGGGCGGAGGTTGCCACCACCGGCCTTCACTCCAGTGACGAGGCATTATTCGATCTCTGCTTCCCGGACGCCCTGGGTAGGCGCAGGTTGATGCCGGCCGAGGTGGCGGAGGTCGTCAGGGCTGACGGGGACCAGGCCGAGGGACCAATCCCCCGGCCCGCGGTGAGCAACCTTGGCCCTGCTAGCAGTTAAGGAAGCGGCCAGTTCGCCGCAGATGAGGAGGTAGGATGGGGACAGTTTCGTCTCGGGACCTGGCCATGGGCAAGACGGGATTTGTGATGGAGCACGGGCTTCATTCGGAAGCGCAACTGGAGGCCGCCGAGCGGGCGCGGGCCATCATCGCCGACCAAGGGTTGCGCACCGTGCGGGTGATGTGGGCGGATCAGCACGGGGCCCTGCGGGGGAAGTTCGTTTCAGCGCGCGACTACCTGCTGACCCAGCGCAACGGCATGGACTTCTCCGGCGCCCTTCTCAGCATGGATTCGGCCAACCATGTGTTCCCCCCGCTGTTCGCCGAGGGCGGCGGGCTTGGCATTCCCGAGCTCACGGGTTTTCCGGACGTGGTGCTGGTGCCGGACCCGACGACCTTCAGGGTTCTCCCGTGGGCCAACTCCACGGGGTGGGTCCTGTGCGACATGTATTTCGGTAACGGCAAGGAAGTTCCGCTCTCGACCCGCCTGGTCATGCGCCGGCAGCTGGAGCAGGCCAGGGAGATGGGATTCGAGTACGTGGCCGGATTGGAGGTGGAGTTCTACATAACCCGGCGGGAGTGGACCCGGATCAGGCCCGACGAGACGGGCTGGCCACCGCCAGCTCCCCCGGTCAGCGTGGTCGCCCAAGGCTACCAGTATCTCTCGGAGATCCGGCTCGCCCAGCTGAGCGACATCCTCGACCCGCTTCGCGACAACCTGGAGGAGATCGGACTGCCGCTGCGCAGCATCGAGGACGAGTGGGGCCCCGGTCAGACCGAGATCACCTTCGACCCGATGGTGGGGCTGGACCCAGCCGACGCGATGATCCTGATGCGCTCGGCAATCAAGCAGATCTGTCACGACCGCGGGTACCACGCGACCTTCATGAGCCGACCTCTGCTGCCCAACGTTTCGTCCAGCGGCTGGCACCTGCACGAGTCGCTGCGCAGCCTGGACGGGGGGGAGAGCGCTTTCAGGGGCGCCCCCGACCAGATCCTCTCCCCGGTGGGTCAGCAGTTTGCGGCGGGCATTCTGGAGCATGCGGTGCCGATGACCGTCTTCTCCACTCCCACGATCAATGGCTTCAAGCGCTTTCGCCCCTATTCGTTTGCGCCCGACCGGGTCACCTGGGCGCTGGAGAACAGGGGGGCCATGCTCCGGGTCCAGGGGCAGCCTGGGGACGCCGGCGCGCACTTGGAGAACCGCCTGGGAGAGCCGGCCGCCAACCCCTACCTGTACATGGCCGCCAACATCGCGGCCGGCCTCGACGGCATCCGCAGGGAGCTGGTGCCTCCGGAGATGGTCACCGCCGACCCGTACAGCCAGGATGCGCCCGCTCTGCCAGCATCCCTGTGGGAGGCGGTTGACGCCCTGGACCGAGACGGTTTCTACCGGGCGTCCTTGGGCCGGGAGATCGTCGACTACATGATCATGATGAAGCGAGCCGAGGTTGCCCGCTTCCTTGCCACCGTGACCGACTGGGAGCAGCATGAGTACTTCGAGTTCTTCTGAGGTGAGAGCCGATGGATGAGCCGATCCAACACCTGGTGCTGTTCCGATTGCGGGAACAGCCGGACCCGGGGTTGGAGGACGAGATGCGGCGGCTGATTCGCCCTTGGGCCGGTGCCATCCCTGGCCTTTTGCGGCTGCGGTTCGGGGCTGAGACCGGCGGCAGGTCCGACGGTTATCAGTTCGGCCTTCTGACCGAGTTCTCGGACCCGGAAGCGCTGGCGGCCTACCTGGTCCACCCCCTGCACGTGACCTTTCTTGAGTGGGTGCAGGCCCGTCCCTTCGACATCCTGCGCTTCGACTACCCCTTGAACGAGCGGACCAGCCTCCTGGAGCTAGCCTCAGGTTGATGCCCGTTCCGGGCGCTGGAAGAGCACCGCTGCTGCTCTCGTCGGCGTCGGATTTGGGCGGCGGGGCGGGTCAGTGTTCCCGGAGGCGATCTGCGGTCTCCAGGAGCATGGCGTGGACGAACGCTTGCGGGATGTTGCCGCGCAGCTGCCGCTGGCTGACGCTGAATTCCTCAGTCAGCAGACCCGGAGGACCGCAGGCCGAACGGGTGCGCTCGAACCATGACCTGGCCCCGACAGCATTCCCCGTCTGGTGCTCTGCCAGCGCCATTACGAAGCCACAGAGGAGGAACGCTCCCTCGGCTTCACCCAGCGGCCGCTGATCCTGACGGAAGCGGTAGACGAAGCCGTCGCTGCTGAGGTCTCGGGTGACCGCTTCGAGGGTCGCGGTGGAGCGGGGGTCATCCGGTTCCAGGGCACCGCGGATCGCAGGGAGGAGCAGCGCCGAGTCGACCCTGGCGTCCCCGGGAGCCCGCTGCCAGCGCCCGCTGGCATGGAGGCAGTCCTGGCTGACATCCGCCAGGATCGAGTCGGCGAGCGCGTTCCAGGACGCACCATCTGCCGGGCTGGCGAGGTGGGAGATCGCCTTCAGGCCGGCGACGCACGTGAGGCGGGAGTGGGCCCAGTGCTGGTCGTCCAACTCCCAGATGCCGGCGTCGGGATCCCTCCACCTCTTGTCGATGGACCACACCGCCGTTTCAACGGTCCGCCAGTGCTCGCTGGCTAGGTGGTCGTGCCTGCCGGCCACGGCCAGGAGAAGGAGCGCTTCGCCGAGCGAGTCCAGCTGGAACTGTCGGTTCACCCAATTGCCGACCTTGTCGGCCCCGCCCGGGTACCCGCGCAGGTGGGTTAGGCGGACCTCGTCGGGCACCGGACCCCCGTCGGCGCGATAGGCGGGCTTGAGGCCGGGGCCGTCCGCCATGATCCGGTTCGAGATGAAGGCTACCGCCTCATCGAGAAGTGGGAGAGGCTGGGAGGCGGCAGCCGCCTGGCCGGCGTAGCACTGATCCCTTATCCAGGCGTAGCGGTAGTCGTAGTTGCGTCCCTGCTCGGCCCTCTCAGGCAGCGACATGGTGGCCGCCGCCACCATCCCGCCCCCCGCGCTGGTCAGACCCCGCAGGACGGTGTAGGCGTGTCTCGCGTCCCGTGCAGCGATGGTGTTGGAGAAGTCGGGGACCGCTTGCTGCCAGGCCGCCTGCGTCTTCGACCAGGCGGTTGCGGGGTCGGGCGGCGGGCTCTGCAGCGGCGAGTAGGATATCTCCAGGACGGTGTCGCAGTGTGCGCCCGCCTCAAGACGTACCAAGCCCACCAGCGCGCCGGATGAGTCGCGCCGGATGCGAGGTGGCCCCTGCCAGCGTAGGTGGTGCTCTCCACACCTGGCCGACCACAGCGAGCCCTCCCGTCGCATCTCGGTCATACCGTGGCGACCGAAGTCCGCGCGAGGATCCGGGACCACCCGCACCGAGGAGCGGCCCTGGACCGCTCGAATCCGCCGCAGCACGACCGCTGTATCAGCATCCGCTGGCATCGCCAGCGCCTCCATGCACTCGGTGACCCCAGCCGAGGTGACCCACCTGCTGTTCCACACCAGGGAGCCGCAGCTGTAGTGGCCGCCCCAGACGAAGCGTTCGTCCTCGGGGCACACCGCATAGAGACCCCCGCCTCCGATCAGGGAGGAGAAGATGGCGGGAGAGTCCCATCGCGGGGCGCACATCCAAGCGAAGTCGCCCCGCGGGCCGACTAGTAGGCCCCGCTCGCCATCTGCCAGGAGCGAGTACTCACGGAGCACCTGAGGCGGGAAGCGGCGCGACCAGCGCGGACTGTTTGGGCGACCGGGGTGGTGGTCTCGGGTTTCGGCCATGCACCAACATGCTGGCAAGAAGCGGCCTTGGCCGTGCATCTCGAGTTTGTTGCGAACGATGAGTTGGACCGTGACCACGCCAGACAGGGTTCAGTGCGCCAAGTCGCATCCTCAGAGCCCTGACAGGAGGGTGCAGACGGCTTGACGAAGTTATCGCTCTCGGGCCACCGGCAGACCTCCAGGTGGTTGGCCTTGGCGTCAAGGGCCGCCCGCAACCGTCTGCGCAGCGCAAGTGGGTCGCTCTTAGGCCTTGTGGGTGAGGCCGCGTCCCCGTGGGCGTCCTGCCGCTTGACGACGTACCATGTCCCCCTGCCCGCGGGAGCCCCGTGGGGCCGCACAGGCGAGGAGGACGACCAATCCGGGTAGCTCTGGTGACCGCCGGTAGCCGGGGGGATGTCCAGCCGCTGATAGCGCTGGGAGCGGAACTGAGGCGAAGGGGACATCGGGCCATCCTTGGGGTGCCCCCGAACCTCGTGGCGCTCACCGCCAGGACCGGGCTCGAGGTTGAGGCCGTCGGACCTGACACGCAGCGGTTGCTCCTTTCCGAGGAGGGCCAGCGGTGGCTCGCCGCCGGCAACGTCAGGGCCTTCATCGACTCTCTCAGCCGAATTGGAAGCGAGGCATTTCCCCAACTTGGGACAGAGCTGCTCTCGTTGGGTCGCAGAGCGGACCTCCTCATCACGGGACCGTTGACCGAGGAAGGGGTCGCGTGCGTCGGGGAGGCACTGCGCCTGCCGGTGGTCGCCATCCACACCGCTCCGCTGCGCCCAACCCGGGGGTATCCAAACTGCCTGGTGACGACGAGATCCCTCCCGGGTCCGATCAACCTGGCCACCGGGGTTCTCTTCGAGTGGGCGTGGTGGAGGAGGGTCCGAGCTGATGTCGGCCGCTTCCGGCGTGAGCTGGGCGTCTCGCCCTCGTCGCGGCGCACCCCCAAACGCCTGGCAGAAATGCGTTCTCCGGAAATACAGGCCTACAGCAGATCCCTGGTCCCACGCCTCAGGGACTATCCCCCGCTCAGACCGATCATCGGTTTCCTGACTGTGGACCACTCCACCAGGGCTCTTCTCGGAGATGGGGGCTGCGAAGGAGAGCTCTCGGACTGGATAGGAGCGGGCGAGCCTCCTGTGTACTTCGGTTTCGGTTCGATGCCGGTGCGTGACGGCGAGCAAACGCTGGCCATGATCTCGAAGGTCTGCCGTCGGCTCGGGATCCGAGGTCTGGTGAGCTCCGGGTGGGCCAATCTTGGCTCGAGCGGCCACCTGGTCGACGCTGAGCGAATACGGGTCACCGGTCCCCTCAACCACGACGTGGTGCTGCCGATGTGCCGCGCCGCGGTTCACCATGGCGGCGCGGGGACGACCGCCGCCGGGATACTGGCTGGTCTTCCCGTGCTCGTCTGCTCGGTGTTCGCGGACCAGCCCTTCTGGGGAGAGCGCCTTCGCGACCTGGGGGTCGGGGCCCACATTCCCTATTCGAGATTGACCGAGGGGAGACTTGAGGGCGGTCTTCGGGCTGTGCTCGACCCGGGAATGCGAGTCCGTGCGGCGAGGGTCCAGGCGGTCTTACAGGCGGAGACGCCCGCGGTGTCGGTCGCAGCCGATCTCGTCGAACGTGCAGGTTAGTCGGTGGAACGGGCCTTTGAGCAAGTCAGGAGCCAGCCGACGGGCCCACCGTGTCCGCCATCGCCCCAAGCGGCCCTTCCGGCCCAGGCTCCTTCTGCCACTGGACCTGGCACTCCCGGTCTGCAAAGCCCAGGGTCCGGTAGAGGCCGATGGCGGGTCCACCGGGGTCAGCGACGATGACCAGCTCCTGAACTGGGGACCGCCCATATGCCCAGGCGGACGCGGTGCCAAGCAGGGCGGTAGCCAGTCCCTTCCGGCGGTGTTCGATCCTTGTCTCCACGTTCTGATAGCGGCAGATCCCATCAGCCAGGCAGACGATCCCCAGGCTGGCGACGAGGCCCGAGGAGAGGAAGGCGCCGAAGTACCGGGCTCGACCGGATTCGGCGAGATGACGCTCCTGGGCCACCTTGAGCTTCAGGAACGGCAGCTGATCCGAGATCGGAGCACCTTCCTCAGCCGCCAGAGCCGTCCGCAGTTCGAGAAGCTGGTCCCAATCCCGGGGTGTACCAAGCGCTCTGATCTCGACTGCCAGGGCAGGCTCGGTCAGGGGCACTGGGGAATCGAGCGTCAGAACCTTGGATAGTGAGCGCGACATTCCGGCCGCGGCCAGGGCCGGCAGGTCAGCCTCACACCCCTCACCAATGTCGATCCCGATCGCGATATGCCGGGCTGCCGGGAACTCCTGGGAGAAGCGGTGGACCCATCTGGAGGCAGCCTCTGGTTCAACGCTCGCCGCCACCAGGATGAAGTTGCCCCAGTAGTAGTCTGGGTTGGCTGGGGTCCGGATCACCAGCAGGTCGCCATGGTCTATGACCTCCGAACCGGAGAGCCGCAGGATTGCGAGGTCGGTCGCAAAACCGATCGAAGCCACGTCCACTAGGCAAAATCGTCAGGGCGCAGCATTGGCCAGGAGGATCCGGCCACCCGTCAGCCCTGAGCCCGCGCGATCAGCTCCAGGATCCGGGTTGGGGGAAGGTGCTGTTCTTTGATCTCAACCCCGAGCGGGGCCAGGGCATCTGCGATGGCGTTGCAGACGGCGGCCGGAGCGGCGATCATCCCGCCCTCGCCGACGCCGCGAAAGTTGACATCCTGATCCAGCAGAACGCTCTGCAGATGGTGGATCTCGATCGGGGGGATGTCATGGGCGGTGGGGAGAAGGTAGTCCATCAGGGTCCCCGAGAGGAACTGACCGGTATCGTCGTACACCGAGCGCTCCAGCAGCACCGCCCCAATGCCCTGGGCGACCCCGCCTCGGATCTGGCCCTCGACGACCGCCGGGTTGATTAGCTCTCCGCAGTCCTCCACCACCAAGTAGCGCAGGACCTCCACCTGGCCCGTCTCGCGGTCCACCTCCACCTGGGCGCAGTGGGTGCCCCCGGACCAGCCCCCCTCGCCGCCGTCGAACACGGCTGTCTCCTCCAGGTCACGGTCCACCCCGTCCGGAAGCCGCGAGCCGTCCTTGGCCGCCCTGGCCACCTCCGCCACTGTGAGCAGCCCGGTCGGCATCCCGGCCCGGAACACCTGGCCATCTCGGATCTCCAACCGGTCAGGGCTCACATCCACCAGCTGTCCCGCGACCTCCAGCACCTTGGCTCGAAGGCGCCGGGCCGCGTGAAGGGTAGCCCCACCGGTCATGGTGGCGGAACGGCTCCCCCCCGTGCCAAACCCCGGGGGTGCCGACTCGGTGTCTCCGACCACGACCGTGACCTGCGAGAGGCCGACCCCGAACTGATCCGCCGCGATCTGAGCCAGCGTGGTCCGGTGACCCTGGCCGTGGGGCATCTGAGCGGTGAAGACCAGCAGGCGTCCGTCCTCCTCGAGGCTGACCCGCACGTGCTCCATCTCCTCCGGGTCGGGTGGCTTGTCGAGAGCGCGGGGCCCAGGAGCGGGCTCGATGAACGTCGCGAACCCGATACCCAGATGCCGCCCCTGTTCCAGCGCGCTTCGCTGCCGGCGCCGGAAGTCGGCGAGGTCCACCAGCTCCGCCATGCGCTCCAGGGACTCCTTGGTCGTGAGGCCCGCCAGGGAGGGTCCGGTCACCATGCGCAGAGGATTCTGGCCCCGCTGGGCGACGTTGCGCAGGCGCAGCTCCAGGGGCTCCACCCGGAGCTCCCCGGCGATGAGGTCCATCAGCCGCTCGCGAAGAAATGTCTCTGATGCCCACGGCCCCCGGTAGGCGACGTAGCTGGCCTTGTTGGTGGCCGCCACCGTGGCCTGGAAGGCAAGAGCCTCCATGCGATACGGCCCTGGCACCATCTCCCTGACCGTCGGCACCACCATCGCCGCGAGCCCTGGATAGGCGCCGGCGTCGATGAGCATCTCGACGGTTAGGCCGAGCACCAGCCCCTCGCGGGTGACGGCGGCCTGCGCGCGGAAGCTCTCCTCGCGAGCCTGGCCAGAAGCGCTCAGGTTTTCGTAGCGGTCCTCGATCCAGGCGACGGGCCTTGCCAACATCATGCTGGCCGCGCAGACCGCCACCTCCTCCCTGCTGGCACCGAATTTCAGCCCGAACGAACCGCCAATGTCGAAGGCCTGGACTCTGACCTTGTCGAGGGGCAGCCCGAGCTGCTCCGCCAGCGCCGTTCTGGTGGTGTTGACTCCCTGGGTGGCGGCGTTGACGAGCAGCGAGCCGCTCTCCTTGTCGAAGCTTGCGACAATACCCCGACCCTCCATGGGAACGTTCTGGTGGCGATGCTGGCGGATCTCGGCTGACACCACCAGGTCGGCCCGGGAAAAGGCCTTCGCGACATCGCCGAACTCCTGCCTCTCGCCGGCCGAGACCAGGTTTCCCTGGAGGCTGTCGAAGACCAGGGCGGCACCGGGCGCGAGCGCCTGCTCCGCCGTCACCAGAGGGGGTAGGTCCTCGTAATCGACTTCGACCAGGTCGCAGGCGTCCTCCGCCAAATAGCGGTCCTCGGCGACCACCAGCACGACCGGGTCCCCCACCAGGCGGACCTTGTCGGTCGCGAGGATGCTGAAGGCCGGCCCATCTTCGGCCTGACCCAACTCCCCGGTGACCCCGTGGGGCGCAGCCAGCTTCGCCATCTGCGGACCGTCGAGCACGGCTACCACCCCCGGCGCCGCGAGCGCGCGGCTCACGTCCACGCTCAGGACCCGGGCGTGGGGGAGGGGGCTGCGGACAAAACTGGCGTGCAGCATCCCTGGCAGGCGGGCGTCCGCGACGAAGAATGCGCGCCCCGTGAGCAGGCTCGGATCCTCCATGCGCTTGACGGAGCTGCCCGTGAAGCGCTCTCCGACAGGGGCGGGGCGGTGACCGGGCACAGCGTCCGCTTCAGTCGGCATCTGAGAGCCTCTTGGCCGCTGCCATGGCTCCTCTGACGATGCTCTCGTAGCCGGTGCATCGGCAGAGGTTGCCGGAGATGGAGTCCCTCACCTCGGTCTCATTGGGGGTCGGGTTGGACTGCAGCAGATGGCTCAACTGGATCAGCATGCCGGGGGTGCAGAAGCCGCACTGGAAGGAGTGCTCCTCCCACATCGCCTCCTGCAGGGGGCCCATCGTCCCGTCCCCGGCCAGGCCCTCAATGGTCACCACCTCCCGTCCGTGCGCCTGCACCGCGAGCATCAGGCAGGAGCGCACCGGGTCGCCGTCGACCATTACCGTGCAGGCTCCGCAGACGCCGTGCTCGCATCCCAGGTGGGTTCCCGTCAGCTGGAGCTCGTCGCGCAAGAAGTCGGCCAGGGTGCGGCGGGGCTGGGCCGCTCCGCGACGCGGCGTGCCGTTCACCGACAGTTGGATCTCAACTCTTTCGTCCGGCCCGTACAACGCCTTCTCCTCGTGTGGCATCGATGCGCTCACCGTGCGCCGCTAGGTTCGGCGGTTGCCCCGGCTCTGGCCCTGGACTGGGCAAGGCGGAGCCCCCGGCGGACCAGGACCGCAGCCAGCTGCTTCTTGTACGAGGCACTGCCGTGCACATCAGCGATGGGTTCGAGGGCGGTGGATGTGACCCTGGCCAGGTGCTCGACGACCCCGTCGTCCAGGTCCAAGCCCCCGACCTGGAGGTCCTCCTCTGTCCAGAGCGTAGGCCGGTCTCCGGTCGCGCAGAAGCTGAGCCGCAACCGCCGGATCGCGCCTCCCTCGAGGGTTAGGAATGCGGCCAACCCCGCCATGGCGAAGTCTCCCCGGCGCCGCGAGACCTCCAGGAAGCAGGCGCCCTGCCAGGGCCGGTCCGCGAGCTCCACTGCGGTCACCAGTTCGTCCTCTCGCAGGGATGTTGTGTAGGGCCCGAGGAAGAAGTCGCGGGCAGCTATCCTGCGGGTTCCCCCTGCGCTGCTGCGGGCGATGACCACCGCATCCAGCGCCAGCGCCACCGCCGGCAACTCGGCGGCGGGATCCGCGTGGCAAAGGCTGCCCACCAGGGTGCCGCGATTGCGGATCGCCTCATGGCCGATCAAGGGGAGGGTGTCGCGCAGGATTGGGATTCGCCGCAGCAACGCCTCCGAGCGCTCCGCCTGGGACTCCCGGACCATGCACGAGATGGAAACCGAGTCGTTGCCCAACTCGATTCCATCCAGTGCCGGAATGCGGGCCAGGTCCACCAGCAGGGCCGGGCGTGCGAGTCGCAAGCTCAGCATGGGAATGAGGCTCTGGCCCCCGGCCAAAATTCTGGCGTCCGGCCCGTTCTCGGAGAGCATCAGAAGTGCTTCCTCGAGGGAGGTCGGGCGGGCGTAGGAAAAGGCGGGAGGCTTCATCGTCCTTCGGATCATACTGTGTGGGCTAGGAGCGGCTTTGACTTCGTCCTCGGGGCGGGTCGGCGCGGTCCGTCGCGGGCAGGCTGTCAAGCGAAGCTGGCACCGGCGGCGCTGATGTGGGCTGAACCGGTGCTTCTCGGTACGGCCGGGCTTCGCGAGTTCCGGCGACAGACCATGGCCCGGCCCGCCATCTCGAACTCCTATCTCCCAGAGCCCGTGTCCCTTGGCGGCTAGCATTGAACGAGTCTGCAGCGGCCCACCCCGGGTGGACCGGAGCCGGCCAGTCAGAAGGGGAGAATTTGCCAGGCAGGAGTCGATATGACCGTAGGCGGTCCGGAAGTTTGGCCGGACATCCCCTGTTTCCCTTGCCGGCCGGGACGAGGGCGGGCTTCGCCGGGATGGGATGAGCGCGGCGGGCATGCCGGGATCGGCGGACGACCGCTTGGTCGCCCTCTACAGCGACGAGTGGGCCTGGCGCCAGACGGTCCTGCCGGACGCCGAGGACAGCCAGCGTCCCATAGCCCCCTACCTGCCGGACGTCAGCCCGGCCGGTCAGGATCTAAGGCTCAGGCGCTGGGAGGGGACGCTCCTGGCCCTGGACCAGATCCCTCGCGACTCGCTGTCGTCGGGTCGCCAGGTTGACTTCGACGTGTACCGAGCCCAGCTCCGCTCCCTCATCGCCCTTCAGAGGTTCCATCAGGAGGAGATGCCGTTCAACTCGGACACGAGCTTCTGGATGGAGCTCACCTACACGGCGCGAAGGGAGTTCCGCCGGGCGGAGGACTACAGCAACTGGGTGGAGCAGCTGCGTTGCATTCCCGCCTACGTGCGGCAGCAGATGGTCGCGATGCGCCAGGGGCTGGCGCGCGGTTTCACGCCTCCCCAGGTGAGCCTTGAGGGGCGGGCTCAGTCCCTCCAGGCCCTGGTTGACCGAGCGCCTGAGGAGACGGCGCTGTACGAGCCGTTCACCAAGCCGTCGGTGGCCAGGATGGCGGCGCTCGCGCCAGGACTCGCCTATGAGGCCAGAGCCCTGATCCAGGAGACGGTGCAGCCGGCGCTGGCCGAGCTGTACCGTTTTGTGACCGCGGAGTACATCCCCAGTTGCCGTACCACGATCGCCGCTCGCGATCTGCCGGACGGGGAGGCCTATTACGACTCCCTGATCAGGGTCAACACCACCCTGGAGCTGGACGCCGAGCGGATCCACGAGATCGGCCTGGCTGAGGTTGCTCAGCTGGAAGACCAGATGAGAGAGGTCGCCTCCGCCAATTCCTTGGGTGAGGAGTGGCCGACGGTCAGGGCGTCCCTGGACGCCTTGCCCAATTCCCGTGCGGGGAGCCCCCAGGAGCTGCTCGCCCAAGCGGCGTGGATCGCCAAGGTGGTCGACGGGGCGTTGGATCGCTTCTTCGACCGCCTGCCGCGGGCGCGGTTCACCATCCGGCCCGTGCCCGACGAGATAGCCCCCTTCTACACCTCCGGTCGGGGCGGCCCCGGGGTCTACCTGGTCAACACCTACCGTCTGGAACAGCGCCCCCTGTACAACCTGGCCGCGCTCACCCTTCACGAGGCGGACCCCGGCCACGCCTTTCAGATGGCCCTGGCTCTCGAGCAGCGGGAACTGGCCGACTTCCGCAGGCACACCTACCTCTCCGCTTTCGGCGAGGGATGGGCGCTCTACTGCGAGTGGCTCGGCCAGGAGATGGCTGTCTATCGTGGACCGACCGATGTCCTGGGCATGCTCGGATACCAGAGCTGGCGCGCGGCGCGGCTCGTGGTGGACACCGGGATCCATGCTATGGGGTGGAGTCGAGCCAGGGCCATCGAGTATTTGCGCGAGCACAGCCTGCTCCCGGACCAGGAGATCACGACGGAGGTCGACCGCTACATCAGCTGGCCCGCTCAGGCACTCGCCTACTACCTTGGCGAGATGAAGATCCGCCAGCTGCGGCAACGAGCAGAGCGCTCCCTGGGGTCGGCCTTTGATCTGCGCTCCTTCCACGACACCGTGCTTGACGGGGGGTGTGTGCCCCTGGACGTGCTGCAGAACGTGATCGACACGTTCATCGAGAACCAGGGAAGGCGCGCGCACGATCGCCCGGCAGGGTCGAACCTCTGACCTCGGCAACAGCAGCGAGTCTTGAGGTGCTGGTTGGCGGCGTCCCAGCTGGCCAGCGTCTCCAGGTCCCCACCAGCGCTCTGCATCCATTTGCCGTGGGTCAGTATCGCAAGTGGGCGAAGGAAGTCGTTCTCATGGCGACAGAGCCGCATCGCGCGCTCGCTCGCCCTCAGACCACTGCAAGTTCATGACCGTGAACCAGCGATTCAAGGAGGCCGCATGACCACATCGCAGCACGTGGAGGAGGGGTTCATCAACGTTCCGGGAGGCCGGGTCTGGTATCGGGCGTTTGGGCAGGGGGAGAGGGCACCGCTGCTGGTTGCCCATGGGGGCCCAGGTTTCACCCACAACTACCTGATCCCCCTGGCGGACCTCTCGGACGAGCGGCGGGTTGTCTTCTGGGACCAGCTGGGGTGTGGGCGGTCCGACCGACCCACCGACCAGTCGCTGTGGACCATGGAGCGCTCGCTCGAGGAGGTCGACTCGGTCCGGCGGCAACTCGGGCTCACCCGGCACCACCTGTTCGGCAACTCCTGGGGAGGGATGCTGGTGCAGCAGTACGTGCTCGACCGCCGACCTGATCTGGCGAGCCTGATCGTCTCCAACAGTCTGGCCAGCATGCCCCTCATGGGCCAGGAGACCCGGCGGCTCAAGGGGGAACTGCCGAAGGCGGTCCAGGAGACCATCGACTTCCATGAAGCCAATGGATTCTTCGACTGCCCCGAGTACAAAGGGGCGATCGCGGTCTGGTTTCAGAGCTACATCTGCCGGGTCAGGCCATGGCCCGAGGGTTTGGAGAAGTGCTTCGCCGGCCAGGGTTCGGACATCTACTCGGCCATGGTCGGCAGCAGTGACTTCAACGTCACCGGAAACCTCAAGGAGTGGGACATTCTGAGCCGCCTCCACGAGATCCAGGTGCCCACCCTGTTCGTGGCCGGCCGCTACGACGAGTGCACCCCGGAGCACATGCAGATGATGCATCGGGAGGTCGCGAACTCCGAATTGGTGGTGTTCGAGAACAGCTCCCATATGCCCTTCTACGAGGAGCGGGAACTGTGCATCGCGACCCTGCGGGAATTCATGGCAGCGGCCGAGTCCTGACCCGGAGGGCAAAGGAGCGAGAGACCCTCTTGTTGATATGGGCCTCTCGCTCCCCCTATCGGCGGCTTCTCAGTAGCGGTAGCTCTCCGGGTTCAACTCGTTGAGAATTCCCTGGGGAACGACGCCCTGAAGGTCGCTCTTGTACAGGGTGAGCTGATACGGCCCGTTGGGCATGAACACCATCGGCAACTGCTGGGCGATGTAGTCCTGCATCTTGAAGAGGTCCGCGAACTCGGCGGCCCTGGTCGGGGCTGTGTGCTCGGCCTGGATCAGGGCATTGGCCTTGGAACCGGGCAGCAGCCCTGCCGTGGTCGGAGCGCCCGACCCGAAATACTCGCCACCTGTCGGCAGCACGTTGGGGTCGTACGAGAAGCCGGTCCCCCAATTGGCTATCTCCCAGTTGCTGCAGGGAGCGGTCAGGGTGCATCCGGCGAAAACCGTGCCGATTATGTCGCTGTAGGTGCCGGTCGTCAGCTGCACGTCGATCCCCGCCTGGGAGCGCATGGTGGACTGCAGCGCCTGCATCTCGTTGGCGATGCTGGTGATCCCGCTGGCGTAGAGGACCTGGACATTGAGGGCGAGCCCGGCCGGGATGCCTGGGCCGCAGTCGTCAGCTGCGGTCCCGGCCCTGGCGCAGGTGGTCGTGCCGCCCGGCACGACCTTCCAGCCGTGCGCCTTGAGCAGGCTGACCGCCCTGCTCGGCGAGTAAGGGTAGACCATGCCGTCCTTGGTGCCGTTGGCCTCCAGGGGGCTCTCGTCGGGGTTATGGGCGGGGTAGGTGGGGACGGGGCCGTTGTCGACGGTTCCGACCCCATCCTGGAAGGCCGAGATCCACTCCCGCTGGTCGATCAGTGACTGAAACGCCTGACGGAAATAGAGCTGGCGGAAGACCGGTCCCATGGTGGGGTTGCTGAAGTTGTAGGGGTAGCCGTAGAACCCGAAGATATACCAGGGCGCGTAGGTGTAGCCGTGGCTCGTCAGCGAAGCCTTCTGGGAGAGGTACTGACTGGGCAGATATCCGATGGTGATCGCTCCCGACCGAAGCTGATCGAACTCCGCCGCGTCGGATGTGAAGGGCTCTTCCTCGAAGGCACTGATGCTGGGCTTCGGGGACCCCGAGTACTCCTTGTTCGGCACCATCTTGACGAAGCCGCTGGTGGTGAACTCGCTCAGGCGAAATGGGCCGTCGACCACCTGCCACAGCGGGTTGGTCGCGTAGGTTGAGAGATCCTGGGACTGTTGGTTGAGATAGGCCGCGACCCCAAGGGCGCCGGTGGTCGCGGTGCCTGGCACGGTTGTGTCGTAGTTCCCATCCGGGCTGGAGCTGGAGGTCTTGTCCCACGCCTGCTGGGGCAGGGGGCTGATCTGGCTCAACTCGTTGTAGGTGTACCAGGTGGGGTTGTAACTGCCGTTCAGGTGGAAGACGACCTGGTAGGTGCCGGTCGCGCGGTAGCTCGTGACGTTGCCCGGGAAGTTGGTCGAGCCCGGTACGTAGGCGCCCCACCCCGGCCCCGGGGCGCTGCTGGACCCGACGCTGGCCGCAGCGGGCGATATCGAGGCTTCCAGAAGGTTCATCCAGAACACCACATCGCGGGCGGTGATCGGGGTCCCGTCAGACCACCTCCAGTGCTTGAGGTTGATCGTCACGACCTGGTTGCCGTCTGAGAAGACAGGGGGCTGGGCCAGGCTCAGCTGCTGGTTGAGAGTGGGCTCGCCACTGGTCCCGAACCAGTACAGGGGGCGGTACATGATGTCGGTGAAGTTGGGCACGTTGGCAACATCGAAGTAGGCGGGCCCGGTCAGAGGGAAGATGTAGTTGGGTGGCGTGTTGGGCAGCTCTGCAAAGGTGACGATGCCGCCCTTGCTGCCTGTGGAACTGCTGGCGGAGTTGCCAGCGGCGGAGGCGCAGCCGGCGAGAAGAGCCGCCATGCCGACTGTGGCCGCGACTGCCCGGATGCCCCGGATTCCCGTTCTACGGCGCAGGATTGAGACCCGTCCTGGGAGCCTCGAGGCCGGCGGCAAGGACGGCTGGTCCAATGCCCTGGGCTGACGTCTGAGGATCCCCTCGGTCCGCTTGAGATATGACACCGCCTCTCCTTTCTCTTGGCCTCGACCTCCCACCTGGACGATGGCCAGAAGAGGGCGCTCCATTCACGTCAATTTCAGACCGATACGCCGCGTTGAGGGTTGCCGATTGTCAGGCAGATCCCTTCCGAGGCAAGTAGCTTGTTCGCCGAGGTTAACCGGCTTGGCGCCGATTGTCAACGCCCCACATTGAGTCACCGAGAATCGCACCCTGGGGCGATCGTTCCCTCACCAAGGAATGACACCGAGGGTCGGGCGGCGGGGAGTGGCAGTGAGAGGACAGGGCCCATGCCCATCCGGGAGCGATCCGAGCTGGCTCGCCAAGGCGCCGACGGGCGAGCGGAGAACTAGGGATGTCCGGCCGCGGCCGCGCCGTCGACCAGCATCACCACCCCATCCACAAAGCTGGACCGCTCATCGCCGAGGAAGGCAATAACCTCCGCCACCTCCCGGCCCTCTGCGAATCTCCCTATCGGCGAGGCGGTCCAGCGCGCCGGGTCCTCGGCACTAGCCTCCGGCTCCTGCAGCGTTCCCATGTAGCGCATCCCGGGCAGGGTGTCACCCGGGCAAACGACGTTCACCCGGATCCCCTGGGGAGCCAGGTCCACAGCCAGCATCCGCCCCATCATGTTCACGGCCGCCTTGGACACCGAGTAGGCGCCCAGGGGCACATCCCCGCGGACTCCGGAGTCGGAGGACACCAGTACGATCGCCGAGGCCCGGGTTCTGGCCAACAGCGCACGAGCGGCTTGGACCTGGATCAGGTAGCCCAGCACATTGACCGCCAGGAGCCGCTCCAGCTGTTCCGGCGGGGTGTCGATCAGGGGCGCGACCACCCCGACCCCGGCGTTGGCGACCAGCAGGTCGAGCCGGCCGAAGGTGCGGTCCACGAAGTCCACGACCGTGACCGCCGCCGATCCGTCGCGGGAGTCCGCCACCAGAAAGTGCGCCTCCACACCCTGGGCGACAAGGCCGGCCACCGCCGCCTCCCCTCGTGGCCGGTCTCGCCCGGTGAGGACGAGCCTGAAGCCGTCGCGGCCGAGGCGGTGGGCGGTCGCCAGCCCTATCCCGGAGCTGCCTCCGGTGATCAGGGCAACCCGAGGCACTCCCGCTGCGGTCGCCCCCGCATCGTCCCTGTCGCCCATCACGGTGTCGGATGATAAGCGCGCAGAGGACCGGAGCGGGCGACGGCATCCACCCTGGGGTCCGCCTCAGACCGGTCCACAGGGCAGCTTGATCAGCCGGTCAGGGCCCCTGGCCCCATCCGCCCGCAGAGCATTGTGGTCGCATTCGTTGGTGATCCGGGCAAGAGCCGGCCCACCACCTTCGTCGTCTCCTCGGAGGACCGCCACCGCATGCAGGGGTCCTCGGCGAAGATTGCGGCCGCGGCCGGCCGGCCAGGCGCTCGGCGACACCGTGCACGGCAGCGGGGACTCTGTCCTAAATGAGTGGTTAGGGACAGGAAGGAGAGTTGGGGGCAGGTAGCAGAAGTGTCTCGCTGACTTGGAAAACGGGGACTGTCGCGCTCCCATCGGCTCCCAGCGGGAGGCACTCGGCGAGTGAAGAGTAGCGCAGCCGTCCCCACCGTTCTCTGCGGCGCCGATGACTCCAGCCTCACTGGTCACGCCGGGCTGCCTTGGGGAGTGGATCCTGGGCGGGGGCACCAGTCTGGCGAACCGGGATGCTCTGCGTGAGGATGAGCCCGGCCGGGTGCCGGCGGCGGGGCTGCGGTCAGGATGAGCTTCCGACAAGCCGATCGCCTCCCGCCTGCTGCTGAGGGCGAGCGCACCCTGCCCCCGGGGAAACGGGGAGGTGCGGTTGCGGGTGAACAGTGGCTTCCACAGCGCGGGGTTCCTCAACTGGTGCCAGGGGCACGGGCTGTGGTTCGGCGTGGTGTTGCCGCCTAACTCCCAGGCGCCATCCTGTCAACACTTTCGGGTGGGATGGGCGGAGACCAAGAAAGCGGTGGGCAGGTTGAGCAGGGATCCCATCGATCGAGAGTGCGGCCATCGGGCATCAACCAGCGCCAGGGTCGATCGGCGCTCCTTCCGCGCGTACCGTCAGGGAATTCGGATGAGTTCCACCACGGGAATCTTTCGGGCCGTCTTTTCCTGGTACTCGCCAAACCCCGGATACCGGCTGACCTGCTCTTGGTATATGCGCCCCCTCTCGGCCTCGTCCTCAAGGGGCTTCGCGGTAGCCTCGTAGGTCTCTTCTCCGGTCTCGACCTTGACGGTGGGATGCGCCACCAGATTGTGGAACCAATCAGGGTTGGTGTCGGCTCCCGCCTTTGAAGCGAAGACGAAGCGCCGCCCCTCGAAGTCAAGGTGCATCATCGGGTGGACCCGTTCGAGGCCGGAACGGGCACCTGTGGTGTGGAGCAGCAGCATCGGCGCTCCCGCAAAGTTGCCTCCGAGTCTCCCCCGGTTGGCGCGGAACTCTTCGATTATCGGTGCGTTGTAGTCGACGGGTGCTTCTGCCACGACGCCTCTCCTAGTCAAATTTTCTCTCGGGCCCCAAGTTACCACGGACTCCACCGATTCTTGAAGGCTGGTTTGGTTGACGTAAGACGGGCGGCGCTCCAGAGGCGGCACAGGGGGCCCAGACAACCTGTGGCTCCGGGCTCTCCCCTCATGCCGGGCCGGCCGGTTGGGGACCCGGATGGTTTCAGCTGAGGGATGGGCGAGCTTGGGACAAGGCATCGCGCGGGGGCCTGGCGGATGGGGCGGGCTCATGGCTGCGGGCTCGCATCCACGACCCTGATCCTCCCCTTGCGCCCGACCTTGCGGGACCAGGCCATGGAGGCGACCAACAACAGGAAGACGGTGTAGATGGCTGCCTGGAACACCATCGCCTCCTGGGAGCTGGCGCTAAATCCTCCGGCTCTTGAGGCGAATTGGATCGGAGCATCCAGGGGCAGGATCACATTGACCGGGGAGCTCTGGGGGAGCGAGAGCTGAACTCCCACCGCTCCGATGATGATCAGAGTACCCTCCAGATCACTGGGCACCAGGGAGCCCACGGCCAAGCCCAGCGGCACGCTGATGACCGCCACCAGGGCGCAGGCCGCCAGCAGGTCCCCGTCCGAGACGGGTTTCGAGATTAGGCCCATGGCCACGGCCGCTCCGGCGCAGAGAACGATTCCGCCCAAGAGGAGGACCAGTGCCCTTCCCAGGATCAACTCGGTGGGCGTGTACCCGGCCAGAATGAGCCTCGGCTCCGACTCGCGCGCGGAGAGGGCCGCAAACAGAGCGGTGGTGGCCAGAGCCCAGGCCGCCCCCAGGGCTCCAAATGAGATCGCATTCTCCGGGCTGTTCGCGTCCTGGCTGACGTAGAGGGCGACCGGGAGCACCACCACGATGGCCAGAGCGACCCGGCGCCGTCCCAGCTGACGGCCCTGCATCTGGGCAGCCATGAGCGAGTGGCGCAGGAACGTCATCCCTGAGTTGCGTCCGGCGCCGGTAGCTCCACGACTCGGTCGACCCTGGTCAGCTCCGCCAGCATGTGGGTGACTATGACTATGGCCCGGCCTTCCGCCCGCCAGGCGTCGACGTGGTCCCAGAAATTTATGTACACCCCGCGATCGAATCCTTGGTAGGGCTCATCCAATAAAAGCACGGCCGGGTCGTTGAGTAGGGCGAGCGCCAGGTTCAACTTCTGCCTGGTCCCCCCGGAGAGCCTGCGACTGACCCCCCTCTCGTGGCGGGAGAAACCGAACGAGTCCAGGATCGCTCTTCCCTTGGCAATGGAGTGGGCACTGGACATGCCGCATGCCGCCCCGAAGTAGGCGAGATGTTCGTCGGCAGTCAGGAGGTCGATCAGCCCGGGCTCCTGAGGACAGTAGCCGACCCTCCCCAAGACGCTGACCGAACCTCGGTCTGGGCTCAGCAGTCCGGCGCAGATTCTCATCAAGGTCGTCTTCCCGCAGCCGTTTTCGCCGACCAGAGCCACCGTCTCGCCGGGACTTACGGCGAGATCAACGCCTCGCAGCACCACCTTGCGTCGGAACCGCTTCTCAATGCCGCTGGCGATCAGCACCGCCGGTCTCGCTGACGGGACGCCGCCGGCCGGGGCCGGATGGCCGGTAGTGGCGCTCTGGGACAGTCCGGGGCACATGTTGTCGGCGATTTTGCCATATCGCCCCCCCCGGGAGGCCGCCTCCGCGGCAACTCGTGGCAAGGGCGAGGAGCACTTCTGGTCCGGGCCTGCCACGGGGCGGCGGCAGCGCCCAGCCATCGGTCGCCCGCCACTTCGCCGCAGGGTGCAAGCGGTCGTGAGCGCGATGGTGGTGCCCATACCGGGATCCACCCACTCAATCGAGCCGCGCCGAACGTACGCCTGAGGGGAGCCTCTCGGTGGCCGACGGTGCTCCCAAGCGCTGAATTCGGTGGGTCGGCCCCATCCTTGACCCGGCGTGAACCACGGTGCTAGGGTGCCCTATTCAGAAGGCCACATCATGCGCGTTCCCGTGCGTGGCCGTGGGCAGGCGTTGGAGGGGGCTGATGGAGAAGATGCCGCAGACCGTCACCTTCGGAGAGCTGCCGCCCAGCTCGTTCGTCCGCAAGCTAACGATCCTTTCGGCTGCCGGAGTCTTCCTCGACGGCTACGACCTATCCATCATCTCGGTAGCCCTGGTGCTGTTGACACCTCAATTCCATCCCAACTCCTTCGAGGTGGGGTTCGTCGGGGCGGCGGCCGTGGCCGGGATGTTCTTTGGCGCCCTGGTGCTCGGCAACCTGACCGACCGGGTGGGCCGCCGCAAGATGTACCTGCTCGACCTGCTGTTCTTCGTTGTGTTCGCGATTCTGGCGGCGCTGTCCCAGGACATCTGGGAGCTGATAGCGTTCCGTTTTCTTCTGGGGATCGGGCTCGGTGCCGACTACCCGATCTCGTCGACGATCACTGCCGAGTTCTCTCCCATCCTGCGGCGGGGACGAAACCTGGTGCTGACCATCGGTGGGTTCACCGCTGGGGCCTTCATCTCCTACGTGGTTGCTCTCGCACTTCTCCACACGGGCTCGGACGCGTGGCGCTTCATGCTGGCGACCGGAGCGATACCCGCCATCGTGGTCATCTTTCTGCGCCGGTCCATCCCCGAGTCCCCGCGCTGGTTGATGCAGAGCGGGGACAGTGAGGGTGCCCTGAAGATCGCGACCACCCTTGCCAGCAACGCTGGTTACAAGTTGGACCAGGCCAACCCGGGGCTCGGCAGCCGGGTTCCGGCCGGGGGCTCGGTGAAACTGGGTGATCTGAAGCTCCTGTTCAGTCGCGACCTGGTCCGGCTCACCATCTTTGCTTCGGTCACGTGGATGCTCTTCGACATCGGCAACTACGCGACGATCGTCTTCACCCCGACCCTGCTGGACAAGATCAAGGGGAGCACCCTGACCGGGTCGGTGCTGGTCTCTGGGGGGGTGCAATTCATCGGGCTGATCGGCATCGCCATCACCTTCATGCTCGTCGACCGGGTCGGGCGAAAGCCGATCCAGGTGTACGGTTTCGGGCTCTTGGTGATCGCCTTCATCGTGCTCGGCTTCATCAGCAACCCGAGTTTCCTGCTCTTGGCCATCTTCTTCGTGGTGGTCGTCTTCTCCGACCAGGGGCCCGGGATTACGACGTATCTGTTCGCCGGCGAGATCTTCCCCACGTCGGTTAGGGCCAGTGGCCACGGGCTGGCCACGGCCACTTCTCGCATCGGAGCGTTCTTGGGCATCGTCGCGCTTCCCGTGTTCGTCTCCTCGGTGGGCCTTCGTCCGGCGCTCATCACCTTTGGGGTGGCCGACCTCATCGGCCTGGTCCTCACGGTGTGGCTCGCCCCGGAGCCGAAGGCGACCGAGCTCAAGAGCGATGCCGGGACGCCCGGGGAAGTTGCGCCCAAAGCGGCGGCGGTCACCCCGACCTGACCGCAGGCGACCGCGGCCCCGGCTAGCCCCTGCGAGGCGTCGCGGCCGTACCCCAGCTGGCGGCTGGGCTCAGAAGGCTGAGTTGGCGGTCGCCTCGAAGATGCACCCACACCGCCGGCAGAACCAGGACCGATTCCACCTTGCCAGCAGGCCGGGTAGGACGTCGCGATTGTATGCCTTCGCC
>DAHWNZ010000169.1:0-698 GCA_027339635.1 Candidatus Dormiibacterota bacterium | reverse complement strand
CGTGAACGCCAGCGTGAGGGCATCGCGCTGGCGAAACAACGCGGCGCCTACCGGGGCCGCAAGAAGGCTCTCTCGCCCGAACGGGCGGCCGAGCTGCGCCGCCGGGCGTCCAGCGAAGGGAAGGCCCAGCTCGCCCGCGAGTTCGGCATCAGCCGCGAAACGCTCTACCAGTACCTGAGGACGGCGGGCTGAGCGTGCCGCGCCGCAGCCTGTTGACACCCGCCGAGCGCGTCGCCCTGCTCGGCCTTCCCTCGACCGACGAGGAGCTCGTCAGCCATTACACTTTCTCCGAGCCCGACCTGTCGGCCATACGCCAACGGCGCGGCGACCACAACAGGCTCGGTTTCGCAGTGCAGCTGTGCTACCTGCGCCATCCCGGTTTCGCCCTGCCCACCGAAGCTGAGCCGCCGAGGTCCCTGCTGAGGGTCGTCGGCCACCAGTTGGGCATCGAGCCTGACACCTGGCCCCAGTACGCGCAGCGCCCCGAGACGAGACGCGAGCACTTGTCGGAACTGCAAGCGTGGCTGGGCCTGGCACCGTTCGCTGCCGCCGACCACCGGCGCCTCGTGCGCCAGCTCGCCGAGCTCGCCAAGCAAACCGACCGGGGCATAGTGCTCGCCGAAGCGATGGTCGGGCTGCTGCGCCAACAGCACATCATCCTGCCGGCCCTGGACGTGATCGAGCGGGTATGCAGCGAA
>DAHWNZ010000168.1:0-701 GCA_027339635.1 Candidatus Dormiibacterota bacterium | reverse complement strand
TTACATCAACTGCCTCGCTATGTCAGTAGGTCTGGGATCAGCGGGGTCCCGGAGCTCAGGTCGTAGGCGAAGTGCGAGGTCGTGCCGTTCACGGTCTTGGTGGCCCGAAGCCGGTGCCGTCGTAGGTGTAGGTGGCAGTGGTCTGGGTGTCGACCGACCCCAGGCCGGTGGGCTGCACCGGCACGGCGGACTCGCTGGTGGAGCCGTTGCCCAACTGGCCGTACTGGTTGTTCCCCCAGTCCCAGACCGCCGCCCCGTCGGTGGCCGCGATGCTGTGGTCAACTCCGGCCGCCACCGTCACCGCGCCGCTGAGGGAATCTGGAAGTGGCTCCTCTTACAGACCCGCTCTCCGCACATCTGGGGGCCTGAAAGCCCTCCCAGATGTGCGGAGAGCGGGTTACAGGCCGCAGTTGCCTGACCCGATCTACCCATGTCGCGCGCCCTTTAACGTTGCCTAACCTCATAACTCTTCGGATTGAATGCGTTTGGCTCTCATGCGACGACCGCGCTGGACTTCTCTAATACTCATGGCCGCTAGTAGCAGGCCCGCGAAGCCGATGGCTAGCGACCAGCCGCCCGAAATCTCGTGGAGTAGCGCCAAGACCACGGCTGCTAATACGATGACGCCGCCTATGAAAGCACCCCAAGAAAAGTACCGTATGAAGAGATCCATGCTCTTGACGTTGGTCACGACCGGAGTG
>DAHWNZ010000167.1:0-713 GCA_027339635.1 Candidatus Dormiibacterota bacterium | reverse complement strand
GCCTCCCTTGCACGTTCCCCAACTGCCCGACTGACAGCGGCGGCTGGTGTAGCGGGGTGAGTGGGCCCGGAGGGATGCCCCCACTCACCGTGGGCTGGCTTGCGTTCGTTCACTCGCGCAGCGACATGGCTGACCCAGCCCGATAGGTTCAGACGCGGCCAGCAAGTCCCTGGACGCCGTTGCCGTTGCCGCCGAGAGCCACGGCAACCGTTTCACCGCAGGTCTCGCGGCGGCCCGGAACGCCTCGCCGCGTCCATCCCCCGAGATCAGTGGAGCGGGAGACGGGGGTCGAACCCGCGACCTTCTCCTTGGCATGCATTGGAAGTTATACGCTGTGGTCTCGACTTCGTGTCCGTGGCCAAGTCAAAGTAAGCGGATATGGCCACAGAGTGGGTCTGCAGTCACGCGATGATCTCTGGGTGGCTGGATGAGCCATCGACACCCTTGACGTGACCCCTACAGCCTGTACCAGCGGCATGAGTTGGGCTGAGCACCTCAGGGACGCCAGATCGGCCACTCGGAGCCAAGTGAGGTCAGGTAAGCTTCCGGCTCGTGGTCAGCAATGTCTATGTGGACGGATTCAACTTGTACTACGGCTGCCTTCGCGGGACGCCGTACAGGTGGCTGGATCTCGAGGCGCTCAGTCGCCGACTGTTACCTCAGGACTCGATCCATCGCATCCGTTACTTCACCGCCAGGGTCACGCCGCGACC
>DAHWNZ010000166.1:0-716 GCA_027339635.1 Candidatus Dormiibacterota bacterium | reverse complement strand
GCCCCTCGGCTTGGGCATGCACGGCGTCCGGCTCGACGCCGCCCAGCTCCTGCCAGGCACGGTCGTCAATTTCACCCGCCGATACGACAACTCCGGCTGGGAGGGGATCGACCACGCGGTGACCTGCACGACGTGACACGTGTCACCTCCCCCGCACGCCCCTGCTCGTCCCATCGACCTGTACCCGTCCCCTTCAATGCCCGTCCCCTTCAATTGCCAGAAAGTGACAGCCCATGAGCACACGACACCATGTCGAGCATGTCGACGTCATCACGCTTGGAGCGGGTGGCGGCGCGTACCCTGGCGCATTCGCCTTGGCCGATGCCGGTCGCCACGTGGTGATGGTGGACCCCAAAGGCGTGATGAGCGGCAACTGCCTGGCCGAGGGCTGCGTGCCGTCCAAGGCCGTCTACGAGATGGCGGAGCTGCGACGCCGGATGGCGGCTGCACCGGTCGAGCGTGCGCTCGGAGCGCTCCAGACATCGGTCGACTACGCCGGGATCGTCGCCTGGAAGGACGAGGTGCAGGAGCACCGCTACCGCCAGCACGCCGCCGAGCTCGACCACGCCGCCGAGCGCCTGCGCCTCGTGCGCGGGTCCGGGCGCCTGCTCGACGCCCACCGCGTCGAGGTGTCCTCCGACGGCGCCTCTCGGACCTACCACGCAGACCAGATCGTCATCGCGACCGGAGCCGACGTCTTCGTCCCGCCCATCCCC
>DAHWNZ010000165.1:0-727 GCA_027339635.1 Candidatus Dormiibacterota bacterium | reverse complement strand
CCGAAGCCGTCGTACCAGGACACGCTGCCTGCGGGCTCGACGCCGATCGGGTCGATGCGCGGCGTCCCGGACGTCTCCTGGGACGCCTCCTGCGGGACGTTCCTGTGGGTCTACATCTCGATCCCGGGCATCACAGCGGGCTACTACGGCATCTGCGGCACGTCGGCCGCGTCGCCGGAGTTCGCGGCGATGGTGGCGATCGCCGACCAGTACGCGCACGAGAACCTGGGCCTCGTCAACCCGACGCTCTATCAGCTCGCGAGCAGCTCGAAGGCCAGCACATACTTCTTCGACGTCACCACCGGGACACAGTTCGGCCCGGGCGGCTACTCGGCCGGGACCGGCTGGGACCCGGTGACCGGCCTCGGGACGCCGAACGCAGGCAACCTGGTGCCAGCGCTCGCTGCAGCAGGTTCCCACGACACACCCAACGTCATCTGACGGGCGGCTGCCCCGGGACCACCGACCTCGCCGTCCCTGACATCGCCGCGGCCGAACCCGCGGTCCTCGCGGCCGGAGCCCTACTGCACGCTCATCAACCTTCGGAGTCCGGAACGTTCCGCGTCTACGTGGACCCGGCCGGGCATCCTTTCTGCCTGGTCAGCGGCTGACGACCGATCGCGCGCATGCCACTGTCCGGTTGTCTGCGCCATGAGGTCGCGCGCCGCAGCACGACTGTCTCGGAGCTGACCAGAGAGGCCATCGAGGAGCAGCTCGGCGCTCGGCG
>DAHWNZ010000164.1:0-733 GCA_027339635.1 Candidatus Dormiibacterota bacterium | reverse complement strand
GCGGGCGTGGAGTCGAGAGGTGGCCGGCGGCCCTCGGCCCCGCGACCGGTGCGGCCGGGCGGAGTGGCCGGGCCGATGCGGCGGTGGCAGCTGATCGTTAGAGGGGCCTCAAACGTGCCCCGTCTCGGCTTGTCCGCTGCGGTCCTGTCCCAGGGTGGAAGAGGGCGGTGAACCTGCTCTCGGTCGCTGCGCTCATCGTGCTCTTGGGGTTCGCCTTCATGCTCGGTGTCTCGGACGCCCCCAACGCCAGCGCCTCTTTGATCGCGGCACGTGCCACCTCCTATCGCGATGCCATGGCCTTCGCGTTTGCCTTCCATGTGCTGGGCGGTTTGCTCGCCGGCCAAGCTGTGGCCCTCACCATGATCACGATCGTCCACGTCCCCGCCAACCGCGTGGCCCTCACCTACCTGACTGGAGGACTGGCGACGATCGTGTTCACTCTTGCAGCCACACGCCGGGGCATCCCGGTCAGCGCCAGCATCGGCTTGGTCGGCGGTCTGGCAGGAGCCGCAGCAGTTATCGGCGGGTGGCGAGCCGTGGGGTGGGGTGGACTGCACGGACTGAGCCCGTATGGGGTGATCGGGACTCTGGCGGCGGTCCTGCTATCGCCCCTACTGGGGGCCGTGGTCGCTGCCGCCTTTCGGCGTGGCCTGCAGCCGATTGCCCGGCGAGCCACCCGGAGCTCCATTCACCCGGTGCGCGGACTGATCTGGCTCACCGCCGGCCTGGTGGC
>DAHWNZ010000163.1:0-761 GCA_027339635.1 Candidatus Dormiibacterota bacterium | reverse complement strand
CGCGTTGATCGTGCGTTCGTAGCCGTCGTAGTCGTACCCCTGGACCCGGGTCACCAGCTCGTAGCGCGACCACACCCGCCCCGGCCTTCCGGCCAGGGTGACCAGCAGGTCGAACTCGCTGCGGGTGAGGCTGACCGGGCGGCCCCCGACGGACACTTCACGACTGGCCCTGTCGATCCGCAGCGCCCCTCGGTCGAAGGAGGCGACCTCGGCCTCGGTCCCCCTCGCCCGGCGCAGCACCGCCTCGACCCGAGCCGCCAGCTCCCGAGGGCTGAAGGGCTTGGCCAGGTAGTCGTCGGCGCCGAGGCGCAGCCCGGCCACCCGGTCGTCCTCGGAGGCCTTGGCGGTGAGCATGATGATCGGCACCTCAGAGATCGCCCGCAACGAGCGGGCGACCTCCTCGCCAGGCAGGTCGGGCAGCATGAGGTCCAAGATGACCAGGTCCGGTCGAAGGCGTGCCGCGGCCTCCAGTGCTTCCTGGCCGCTTCCGGCGATGAACACTGCGTAGCCGTCGTGCTCCAAGTAGGTACGGACCACGTCTTGGATCTTGTGCTCGTCGTCCACCACCAGCACGCTGGCCTTGCCCATTGCGACCTCCCTGGCGACACCGCCCTGCAGGAGCCGCCGCAGCCCGGTGATGCCGGTGCCCGGCACCTTCTTGCAGCCTGAGGCCCTTGCCGATCTAACTACGACACGGTATCGTTGTTGGGTGGCTCATGGGAGCCCGTCCTGCCACGACGGTTTCCCGGAGGCGCGCTCTC
>DAHWNZ010000162.1:0-761 GCA_027339635.1 Candidatus Dormiibacterota bacterium | reverse complement strand
GCCGCCGCCGGCCTGCCCAGGATCCGGTTTCACGATCTGAGGCACACGGCCGCTACCCTGATGCTTCGGCACGGCGTCCATCCGAAGGTCGCGGCGGACATGCTGGGTCACTCGACGGTCGCGATCACCTTGGACCTTTACTCTCACTCGACCGAGCCCATGCATCGCGAGGCAGCCGACATTCTGGAGGGCGTCGTTCGGGGGGCCTGAAGTGGATTGCTGTCGTTTTGCTGTCAGGTCCCGCCCGGCTCTAGCCGTGCTACCCTCTCTAAGGGGCAAATTGAGATCAAAATGTCCCTGTGTACAATCGGTGGGTGTTAGGGTGAGCCTCTCGCCAACCAACCAGAGCCTCCCCACTGGGCACTGCCCCTTACTCTCGATTCGAGATCGCGGATTGGGGAGCCTGCGGTAATTCTCGCATCCAAGTGTCGTCGAGGTCTCTACCTCGTAGGCACCACCCACCGATTGTACACAGGGGTCAAAATGGCGGAGGGAGAGGGATTCGAACCCCCGGAAGCGTTGCCGCCTCAGCGGTTTTCAAGACCGCGCGGATGCACTTCGTCTGTCACGGTGTGTTGCCATTCCGTTGCCACACGCTGATCAAGGGGCGCCCCCTGTGAGGAGCTACCGGCTAGAGGAGCAGCCGGTAGTGGGTCAGCTTGAGATGCTCCACGCTTGCGCCGGGAGCGCCGAACCGGCAAGGGGCAAGGATAGACTTGCCAAAGTGGCGAGGGCGGCGCGGGGGTTCGAGGCCGATGTCC
>DAHWNZ010000161.1:0-786 GCA_027339635.1 Candidatus Dormiibacterota bacterium | reverse complement strand
GAGATGGTCCTGAAGGCGATCGAAGCGATGCGACGCTACCGGCTTTCTTTTTGGGACAGCCTCATCGTGCAGGCGGCTTTGCGCGGGGGCGCCGCGATTCTTTACACGGAAGACCTCCAGCACGGGCGGGTCATCGAGACGCTTGCGGTCCAGAATCCTTTCGCGGCTTGACCGAGGTTTCGCCACCCTGCCCCGCTAAGACAGCGGGACAGATAGACAGACAGCAATACGATCCGGCCCAGCCGGCTTAGAGGTAGCGGGCGCCGGCCTGCTCGGCAAACCGGCCGGGCTCTCCGTGCCAGGCGATCCGGCCGTTTTCCAGCAGGTAGAGGCGCTGCGAGTGGCGCAGCGCGAAGGTCAGGTTCTGTTCGCCGAGCAGGATGGTCAGGCCCGACTCGCGGCGCAGCGCCGCCATCGCCTCGGACAGCATTTCGAGCACCACCGGCGCCAGCCCGAGCGTCGGCTCGTCCAGGATGAGCAGCTTGGGGTGCGGCATCAGGGCGCGCGCAATCGCCAGCATCTGCTGCTCGCCGCCCGAAAGCGTGCGGGCGGCCTGGCGCTCGCGCCGGGCCAGGATGGGGAACAGGCGCAAAAGCCAGCGCTCGCGCTCGGCGGCCTTCGATGCCGGCGTATGGTAGGCGGCCAGGTCGAGGTTCTCGCGCACGCTCATGTCGCCGAAAAGCTCGCGGGTCTCGGGGCAGTGGATGATCCCCGCCCGGGCGATCGCACTCGGCTTGGCGTCGTTGAGCGGCGCGCCTTGCCAGCGAATCTCCCCGCCGTACGGCA
>DAHWNZ010000160.1:0-838 GCA_027339635.1 Candidatus Dormiibacterota bacterium | reverse complement strand
CGAGGCCGCCCCAGATCTTGTCGTTGATCGTCTTCATGTCGATCAGGTGCGTCAACGCCTGGCGGACGTAGAGCTGGCGAAGCAGGGCGCCGGCGGTCCCGTGGTTGGCGGTGGAGCGCTGGTTCTCCACGATCGCGTTGAACCCCCACTCGTACACCGGCTCGAGCGTGTATGTGCTGGCCAACCGGGGGTTGTTGGCGCCGGGCTTCAGTGTCTGTGTGGGACGCGACGGCGCCTTGGCGGGCGACGTGATCTCTGTCCTGGGGATGTAGTAGCTGACGTCGACTGTCCCCGAGACGAGGGCCCGGTACTCGGCAGACGCTGTCGTGAACGGTTCCTCGATGAACTCCTTGTAGGTGGGCTTGTTCGGGCCCGAGTATGCCGGGTTCGGGATCATCACGATCGGCGCTGTCACCCCGAACGACTTCAGCTTCCAGGGGCCGTCGACCACCTGCCACAGCGGGTTGGACGCGTACGTCGACAACGCATTGGTCGATGCGCTCGGATTTGTCGGGTTCAGCCCCGACTGCTCGGAAAGGAAGGTGTACACGGCCTTGCACGCGGCATCCGCGGTGCCGTACGGCGCGGTGGCGCAGTGCGCCGATCCGGCGGGCGCGCTCGTTGACGTCCGTGTCCACGCGAGCGGCAACGGGACGATCGTGGACAGCTCGTCGCTGAGGAGCCACTGAGTGTTGAAGGACCGGTTGAAGTCGATCGTGAAGGTCGTCGGGCTTGTGACCGTGAAGTTCGTCACGCTTGTCGGCATGGACAAGCCGCCCGGGAACCACCCCGCATAGCGTGTCGGCTTCTGATGCCAGATGTTCAACCAGAACAGGAC
>DAHWNZ010000015.1:0-40942 GCA_027339635.1 Candidatus Dormiibacterota bacterium | reverse complement strand
GCAGCAGGTGCTGGCCCAGCTGAGGCTCGAAGTGACACCGGCTGGCGATCGCCTGACTGTTGCTGACCGCCTCCAGACAGTAGGAGAACCGGGCAGCCATCTCCTCCGCCGAGCTGACATAGAAGTGCGGCCCGGCGAACCTCATCCGCTTCTCATCCTCAACCCGGGAGCCCGTCTGGATGCACAGCAGCACATCGTGCGCCTCCGCGTCGTCCTTGTCGACGTAGTGGCAGTCGTTGGTGGCTACCAGGGGGATCCCGGTGTCCCGGGAAATCTGCAAGAGCCCCTCCCTGACCCGCTCCTCCTCCTCCATCCCGTGGTCCTGAATCTCCAGGAAGTAGGAGTCCCGGCCCATGATCTCCCCGTACTGCTCGGCCAGTCGGCGGGCGCCGGCCAGGTCCCCCGCCAGCACCAGCTGCGGCACGTCGCCACCGATGCATCCGGAGAGCGCAATGAGCCCGTTGGAGTGCTCGGCCAACAGCTCCCTGTCGATGCGCGGTTTGTAGTAGAAACCCTCGAGATGCGCCAGGCTCACGAGCTTCATCAGATTCTGGTATCCCTGGCCATCTCTCGCCAGCAGAATGAGGTGGGACGGATCTCGGTCGACCCGGCCCTCCCGCTGCAGGCGTCCCCTCGCCGCCATGTAAACCTCGCAACCGATGATGGGATTGATGCCAGCCTCAGTGGCGGCCTCGTAGAACTCGATCGCTCCCGCCAGCACTCCGTGGTCGGTCACGGCGATCGAGGTCTGGCCCAGTTCCTTGGCCCGCGCGACCAGGTTGCGCAGGCGCGCGGCGCCGTCCAGGAGGGAGTACTCGGAGTGGGTGTGCAGATGGGCGAATTGGACTGCGGGCATTGCTCTGTTCAGGAGTTCAACGGGGGCCTACGACGCCGGTCCAGTATCGGGCATCGTCCCGTCATCGCGCCGGCCAGGAGAGGGTGCCTAGGCCCGCTCCTCGCCGCCCACGTCGACCGGGCTCCATCGCCAACCTGACGGCGCCACCATCTCCCCGCGGTCATTCGCGGAAGAGGAGGCTGACGGTCTCGAAGTGGTACGTCTGCGGGAACATGTCCACAATCCGAATTCGCTCGAGGTGGTAGGGACCGATTCGGCAGAGGGCCTCCAGGTCCCTGGCCAGGGCGGACACCTCGCAGCTCAGGTAGACAAGTAGCTTCGGCCCAGCCATCGCCAACCACCCGCTGACCTGGGGCGCCAATCCGCTCCGCGGTGGGTCCACCACCACGATGTCAGGCGTCGGGACGGTGGGCAGCAGCTTCTCCACCTCCCCGCACAGGACCTCGAGTGCACCGGGCATGTGCATCTCCGAGTGAAGCTGGCTGAGCCGCGCGGACATCGGGCTTTCCTCGATCACGGTCACCCGGGCCCCCGCCTCGGCGAGGCGGAGGCTCAGCCAACCAGACCCTCCGTAGGCATCCACCAATCGGGCACCCGTGAGATCCCCGGCAAGCCAGTCCACGACCGTTTCGTAGAGGAGGTCCACCGACCCCTGGTTCACCTGGATGAAGGAGTCCGGGAACACCCTGAAGCCCCGGCCCCGGTATTCGAGAGCCGTGGACTCGTCGGTGAGGCGGGGTGGGAGCGGGCCCGGATGTGCCCCCACCAGCCGGTGCCCCGGGGCACGGTCCGGCCGGCTCTGAACCAGCACCTCCTCCCCTCCTTGCCCGACCGTTAGGTGCACGGTCTTCGCCTGTCCCGGCCCGCCCCGAAGTGCCGCTCCCAGCGGCGCCAGCACACTGTTGATGGCGGGGTGGTGGATGGGACAGCTTGCGACCCCCAAGACCGAGTAGGCTCCGCGCCTGGTGAAGCCGAGGCCAGGCTCGTCTCGAGCAAGATGGAACTCGCCGCGCCAGCGGTAGTGCCACTGGTCCCGGGACTCCAAAATGTCTGGTGGGCCCGACCACGGGATGCCCCTCCTGGACAGAGCATCGATCAGGATCTCCCACTTCGATCGCAGTTGGAGAGGGTAGGAGGCGTGCTGGAGCTGGCAGCCGCCACACTCGCCGAAGTAGGGGCAGCGAGGGGTCACCCGGTCCGGCGAGGGCTTGGCCACCTCAGTCACGGTGGCGAATAGGTGGCGGCGGTGGGTCTCGGTCACAGTGGCGCTGACCTCCTCCCCGGGCAGCGCTCCGAAGAGGAACACCACCTGCCCTTCCAGATGCGCCAGACCCAGCCCACGATGGACCAGCCGCTCGCACGTGACCCTGATCTCGGATCCCAGCCTGGTCGTCTGCGAAATCGCCTCCGGACCGCCTGTCACGAGGTCGGGCTCACGGGCGCGGCAGCCGCTCCCTCAGGAGTTGGTTGACCACCTTGGGATTCGCCTTGCCCTGGGAGAGAGCCATCACCGCCCCCACCAGTGACCCGAGCGCCCTGTCATTGCCAGCCTTATAGTCCGCAGCCGCCTTCTGGTTGCCCATGAGTGCCTGCTCCACCATTTTCATGAGCTCACCGCTGTCGCTCACCTGGGTGAGCCCGCGCCTCACCACCAGGTCGATCAGGTTCGCGCCACTGGCGAAGGCCTCCGCCAGCACCTCCTTGGCAACCGATCCACTGACCCTGTCCGCCTCCACCAGCTTGACCAGCTCCGCCAGGGCCACGGCTGGGACTTTGCACTCCCCCACGCGCACCCTGGCGGCATTGCAGAGGGCCTGGAGGTTCTGCACCTGCCAATTGGCGGCCGCCGCCGGGCCGGCACCCGCCGCCACCACCTGCTCGTAGTAGTCGGCATCCCCGGCCTGCTCGGCGATGATGCGAGCCTGGTCGGCCGAGATCCCATACTGCTCCCTAAGACGCAGCCGCTTGGCCTGGGGCAGCTCCGGCAGTCCCCGTCGCAGCTCCTCGACCTGGTCCCTGGACACCAAGAGCGGTGGCAGGTCGGGCTCGGGGAAGTACCGATACTCCTGAGCCTCCTCCTTGCTGCGCTGCGAGACCGTGACCTGCTCCAGGTCGCTCCAGCCGCGGGTCTCCTGCGCCACCGTCTGCCCGCTGTCGAGCAGGTCCGCCTGCCGTTTGCACTCGTACTCCAGGGCCCGCTGAATGCTGCGGAACGAGTTCATGTTCTTGACCTCCACCTTGGCACCCAGAGCGGTCGCGCCCGGGCGGCGCAGGGAGATGTTGGCGTCGCAGCGCAGGCTGCCCTCCTCCATGTTCCCGTCGTTAACCCCGAGATACATGAGGGTCTGGCGCAGAGCCGCCAGGTACGCGGGCGCCTCCTCAGGGGCTCGCAGATCCGGCTCGCCGACTATCTCCATCAAGGGGACGCCGGCTCGGTTGAGGTCCACCAGAGAGAAGGGCGAGGTGTGGATCTCGCCGGCGTGATGCAGGGTCCCAGCGTCCTCCTCAAGGTGCACCCTGGTGATCCCGGCCCGCACCGATCTGTCCCCCACCTCGAACTCCAGCCAGCCGTCGACCGACAACGGCAGGTCGTACTGCGAGATCTGGTACCCCTTGGGAAGATCCGGATAGAAGTAGTTCTTACGATCGAACTTGGTGAATTCGGGAATGCGGCAGTTGAGCGCAAGGGCGGTCCGGATCGTGAACTCTACCGCCCTGGAGTTCATCACCGGCAGCGTGCCGGGAAGGCCGAGGCAGACGGGGCAGGTGTTGCTGTTGGGAGGCAGCCCCAGATACTGGGCACGGCACCCGCAGAACATCTTGCTCTTGGTGAGGAGCTGGGCGTGCACCTCGAGCCCGATAACGGGCTCCCATGGCGCGCTCATCCCGAGCCCCCCAGCGCCGGCAAGACCCGCCAGACATCGGCCCGCTCCTCGACTGCGGCGGCGACCCTGAAGCAGGTTGCCTCCCCCAGGTATGGCCCCAGCACCTGGAGTCCGACGGGGAGACCGTCGGCGAATCCTGCCGGCACCGAGACCCCAGAGATTCCCGCCAGATTCGCCGGCAGGGTGAGGATGTCGGTGGCGTACATCGCGAGGGGATTCCCCACCCGTTCCCCCAATGCGAATGCCGGCGTCGGTGCCGTCGGTGAAATGATCGCGTCGACCTCCTGGAAGACCCGCTCGAAGTCCTGCGCAACCAGGGTCCTGACCTTCTGGGCGCGCAGATAGTAGGCGTCGTAATAGCCGCTGCTGAGAACATAGGTCCCGAGGGCGATCCGCCGCCTCACCTCGTCACCGAATCCTCGGTGCCTAGCCTCCTCGTACGCCTGGGTGAGGTCCGTGGCCGCGGCGAATCCCGGGCCGAAGCGCACCCCGTCCATGCGCGCCAGATTGCTGCTCACCTCAGCCGGGGCGATCACGTAGTAGGCCGCCAGCGCATACTCGGTGCTCGGCAGCGACACGGGCACCAGCGTCGCGCCCGCCTCCTCCAGCCCCGCTGCCGCCGTCTCGTAGATCGCACGCACACCGGGGTCAAGCTTCATGTCCAGATACTCCCTGGGCACGCCCAGCCGCATCCCGGCGACCCCAGCGGCCAACAGCTCTCGCAGGTCGCCCACCGGGGCGGGGCTCGTGGTGCTGTCCCGCTCGTCGCGGCCGGCGATGACCTGCAGGACCAGGGCGGCGTCCTCCACCGTCTTCGTGAGCGGCCCCACCTGGTCCAGAGAGGAGGCGAACGCGATCAGGCCGTACCGGCTGACCCTGCCGTAGCTGGGCTTGACCCCGACCACTCCACAGAAGGACGCGGGCAGGCGGATGGAACCCCCTGTGTCGCTGCCCAGGGTGGCACAGGCGAAACGAGCAGCCACCGCCACCGCCGACCCGCCACTGCTGCCCCCGGGCACCCTGCCGACATCGAAGGGGTTGCGAGTTGGCTGATACGCCGAGTTCTCATTGGAGCTTCCCATGGCGAACTCGTCGCAGTTGAGCTTCCCCAATCCGACCGCGCCCGCCTCCTCCAGCCGCCGCACGCTGGTCGCGCTGTAGGGCGGGATGAACCCGGCCAGGATCCGACTGGCCGCGGTGGTCTCGACCCCCTTGGTGCAGAGCACGTCCTTGTAGGCGACCGGGATCCCCAACAGGGGTCCGCCTCCGTCAGGCTCCTCCCGGAGCCGACGGTCGGCAGCCTCGGCCTGCGCCAGCGCCGACTCCTCTGTGGTCCTGAGAAAGGCACCCAGCCGCTCATCGTCCGCGTGGATGGCGCCCAGGGCCGCCTGAGCCAGCTCCACGGCCGAGACCTCCCGTCGGCGCAGCCTGCGGCCCAGCTCCGCGATCGGCTCTTCGAGCAGGCTCACTGGATGGCCGGCACCCGCAGGAGCCCGGCCTCGGTGGTGGGCGCGTTGGCGAGCGCCTGCTCGGCGCTGAGCCCGGGCACGACCACGTCGTCCCGCATCGCGTTGCTGAGTCCGCCGACCTGGGTCGTGGGGTCCACCTGGCTGATGTCCGCCTGAGACAGCTTGCCCACGGCCTCGATTATGTCCTTGAGTTGGGCCTCCAACTCGGCCAGCTCATCGCCAGTCAGCCCCAGCCTGGCCAGCCGACTCAACCTGGCAACCTCGTGGCCCCCTGGTCCCTGCCGCTCCCCGGGCCCCGTGCTCTCAACTCCCACTGATCAGAGATTATAAGAAGAGGGATGAGTGATCCAGAGTCGTCGCAACCGGGCCCGGACGACGCCGACCCAGTCCTGGCGGCGATGGAGGCAGCCGTTCTGGCCTTCGTCGCCGCCAGCGACGCCCGCATCCTGCTCGACACCCCGGGACGGTTGGGGGCCAACACCGTCACCCGCACCAGGGCCATCTCCGGCGCTCGGCGGGCCAGCAACAAGGCCCAGGGCAAGGTCGAGGCAGCGGCCAAGGATCTGGAGGAGGCAAGGGACCGTTGGGGGGCACTGGCCCGCGGGCTGGCGGCGGACCGCGATGTGGAGCCCCACGCCCTGTCCGCGCTCATGGGGAGGGCAGCCGCGTCGCTTGCCCTTCAGGATGCGGTCGCCGCCGCCAGGCGGGCGCTGGCAGCGGCAATGGAGGAATCCGATCGGCCGACGGCGAGGATCCACCGGTTGCGGGAGGCGCTCACGGCGCTGGAGGAGTCGGCGCTCCTGTGACCTTCTCCCCCGCCGACTCGGTGCTCTGTGCCCCCCCGGGACCCAGGATCTCCGCCAGGCTGCGCTGAGGTTCGGCCAGCCAGGTCAGGAACTGCGCCTCCGAGAGCACCGGTACGTTGAGCCGCTCCGCGCGCTCCAGCTTGGCACCGGCTGCCTCACCGGCGACCAGGGCCGTGGTTTTGCGGGAGACGCTGCTGGAGGCGACGCCGCCGAGGCGCTTTACCTCGGCCTCGGCCTGCTGGCGGCTGAGGCGGCTCAGGGTCCCCGTCAGGACTATCGTGAGCCCGAGCCACGGGCCCTCCGTCCGGACCGCGCCAAGCGGCTTGACACCGGCCAAGAGCAGCTGGGAGATGAGCGTCCGCCCGCCCGCGGCGTGCAGGAAGCGATGCACGGATTGGGCCAGCACCGGGCCGATGCCGACCACCTCCGACATCTCCTCCGGAGAGGCCTCCAGGATCCTCTCCAGGGTCCCGAAGTGCGCTGCCAACAATTCGGCCGTTCGCTCACCCACGTGCAGGATCCCGAGGGCGTACAGGAATCGCGCCAGCGTGGGCGCCCGGCGGGCGCGGATGGCAGCCACCAGCTGCTGCGACGACCGCTCACCCATCCTCGGCAACTGGCGAAGGTCAGCCTCGGACAGGGAGAAGAGGTCGGCCGGACTCTTCAGCAGCCCGCGGCTGACAAGCTCCGCCAAAATAGCGGGGCCGCAGCGGTCGATGTCCAGGGCGGAGCGGCTCACCATATGCTCCAGGCGTCGCTGGACCTGCGCCGGGCAGAGGGGATTCACACACCTGGTCACGGACTCACCCTGCTCCCGCACCAGCTCCGCCCCGCAGGAGGGGCAGGCGGCAGGCATCTGGAACGGCTCCGCATCTGGTGGGCGCTCCGCCAGCACAACCCTCACCAATTCAGGGATCACGTCCCCGGCCTTGCGGATGACGACCAGGTCGCCGACCCTGACATCCTTCGCGCGTACCTGATCCTCGTTATGAAGGGTGACGTGGCTCACGACCGACCCCGCGACCAGAACCGGCGCGAGGACCGCCAAGGGGGTCACGGCTCCGGTCCTTCCGACGCTCACCTGGATCTCCAGCACGGTCGTCTGCCGCTCCTCCGGGGGGAACTTGAACGCTATGGCCCACCTGGGCGCCCTGCTGTCGGCGCCGAGCTCCTCCCGCCAGCGCACCTGGTCGACCTTGAGCACAACCCCGTCGATCTCGTACGGCAGCGTATGGCGCTTGCCCTGCCACTCTTGAAGCAGTTCTTCTACGCCCTCGCCGGCTCGCAGGAGCCTACGCTCCTGGTTCACCGGCAGAGCCATCGCCTCGAGCCAACCTAGAAGCTCCATCTGGGTCGAGACGCCGGGGGGAAAGGGGTCACAGGCGTAGAAGAAGGCGCTCAGGTGCCTGGCTCGGGTCACCGACGGGTCGAGCTGCCGCAGGCTCCCCGCGGCGGCGTTGCGGCAGTTGGCGTAGAGGTCCAACCCGCTCGCCTGCCGTTGCCGATTCAGCTCCTCAAGGACCTCCTTGCGCATGTAGACCTCGCCCCGGATCTCAAAGCCGCCCTTGAGCGCCTGCCCGGAGGTGGGAAGCCGCTCTGGGATGCCCTCCACCTCCCGGACGTTGGCGGAGATCTCCTCTCCTGTCTCCCCGTCGCCCCGGGTCGCCCCCTGCACCAGAGCCCCATCGCTGTAGGTGAGACTCACGGCGAGGCCATCCATCTTGAGCTCCGCCGCGAGATCCGGGTCCGTGCCCAGGGCGCGGCGCAGGCGCCCCCGGAACTGCTCCACCTCCACCAGGTCGAACGCATTGCTCAAAGAGCGCATCGGCACCAGGTGCCGGACCTTGCGAAACTGGCTCGAGATGCCCGCCCCAACCCGCTGGGTGGGCGAATCCTTGGTTCTCAGCCGCGGATATCTCTCCTCCAGCTCTGCGAGCTCTCGAAACAGCGCGTCGTACTCCGCGTCGGGGATCTCCGGAGCGTCCAGCGCGTAGTAGAGGTAGTTGTGGTGGGTGAGCTGGCGCCGCAGCTCCGCCGCCCTGCCGCGAGCCTCTCTTGGGGGAGCGGGGTCGGGCACCTTCTCAACCCAGCTTGCGGAGCACGGCGTCGGTGACTGCGAAGCGCCGCCTCCCCGAGGTGTCGAAATTGATCACGACCTCCTCACCGCCACTGGTCATCTCACTGGCCGCAATGGTTCCCTTTCCGAAACGGGCGTGCTCCACGCGGTCCCCGGCCGCGAAGCGCTGCTCTGTCCCAATCGCCTGGCCGGGGCCGGTTGTCCGCATGACGGAGTACTCCCGGGCGCGCATCAGCGGGGCCGGCTGGCCCCGGCTCGCCACCGGGGAGACGTACGGCCGCCGTGCCTGGGGCTGGTTCATCCCCCACCGGGCGACCGCCCCACCCTCACCCCCCAGAGGCGCGAGGAAACGGGATGGGATGGCCGCCTTGGGACTTCCGTACAGATGGCGCTGGAAGCAATGGCTGAGGTAGAGGAGACGCTTGGCCCTGGTCATGCCGACATACAGCAGCCGGCGCTCCTCCTCCAGCTCTGCCACGGTGTCCAGAGAGCGGCTGTGAGGCAAGAGGCCCTCCTCGACTCCGGTCACGAAGACGACCGGGAACTCCAGCCCCTTCACCTGGTGCAGGGTGATCAGGGTGACCGCCCTGGCTCCATCCTCCAGCTGGTCTCCCTCGCCGGCCAGCGCCACCTGCTCCAGGAACGCTGGAAGCGCCTCCGCCGCCGCCAGGTCGCCCAGCTCCGCGGCAAGACCGCGCAGCTCCATGACGTTGGCCCAGCGGTCCTCGCCGTCGGGAGACCCATCGCGCACATGGGTGCGGTACCCGGTCACGTCCACGAGGCGGTCGAAGACCTCCACCAGCGGCTTGGAGAAGCCCCACTCGAACAGGTCCTCCAGGGTTCTCGCGAAGCGAATCAGGCCCAGTGCCGCCGCCCCCTTGACCCCGACCTGGCCCGGATCCGCCAGCAGGTCCCAGAAGGGCATGCCCTGCTCCTGAGCCGACCTGACCAACAGCTGCAACGACTGCGCGCCCACCTTGCGCTTGGGGACGTTGACGACCCGCTCGAAGGCGACGCGGTCCTGGTGATACACCAGCAGGCGCAGGTAGGCCAGCACGTCCTTGACCTCCTTGCGCTGATAGAAGCGCACCCCACCGACCAGGCGGTAGGGGATGCCGGCCCGCAACAGGACCTCCTCGAAGGAGCGGGATTGGGCGTTGGTGCGATACAGCACGGCCACGTCGCCGAAGTCAGCCTCCCCCCTGTCCACCAGGCCCGCGAGCTCGCGCGCCACCGCCCCTGCCTCCTCGCGCTCATCGTAGAACTGCGCCACCGTCACCGGCTGGCCCTCGGGGCCGTCTGTCCAGAGGCTCTTCTCCACTCGCAAAGAGTTCTCCTGGATCACGGCTCCAGCGGCCCGCAGGATGGCGGCGGTGCTGCGGTAGTTCTGCTCGAGGGGGATCACCAGGGCGTCGGGGTAGTCGCGCTGAAACTCCAGGATGTTGCGGATGTCGGCGCCCCGCCAGCTGTAGACCGACTGGTCGGGGTCGCCCACCACCGTCACCCGGTGGTGCTCCTCCACCAGAAGCCGCAGCAGCATGTACTGGGCACGGTTGGTGTCCTGGTACTCGTCGACCAGCACGTGCCGAAACCTCGCCCGGAACCTGGCCCTGGCCTCGTCCGACTGCTCCAGCATCCGGACGCTGCGCAGCAGGAGGTCGTCGAAGTCGAGGGCCCCATTGGTCGCCAGGAGAGCCTCGTAGCGCGGAAAGACCCTGGCGACCTGGGACTCAACGTAGCCCTGAGCCTGGCCCAGGTAGGCCACCGCGTCCTGCAGGTCGTTCTTGGCCCTGGAGATCTCGGCGGCGACGGTCGCCGCGCTGGTGCGCTTCTCCTCCACTCCCGCCAGCCTCATGGCCTCCTTGAGGACGGCGAGGCGGTCGGCCTCGTCGTAGATCACGAAGTCGGCAGGCCCCCCCGCCAGCTCCCCCCGCTGCCGCAGCATGCGGGCGGCACACGCGTGAAAGGTCCCGAGCCACATGCCCTTGGGGTCGCCCCCAAGAAGCGCTCCCAGGCGGGAGCGCATCTCCCTGGCAGCCTTGTTCGTGAAGGTGACGGAGAGCACGGATGAGGGCTCGGCCCGTCCCGTCGCTATGAGGTACCCGATCCGGTGCGTGAGGACCCGGGTCTTACCCGACCCCGCGCCCGCCAGCACGAGCACGGGGCAGTCGGGGGCGGTCACCGCCTCGACCTGGGCCTGGTTCAGGCCGATCAGGAGGCGGTCAGCCTCCAGCTGTTCTACTACCTCTCCGACGACCGTCACAGCGCCGCTGGGTCCGATCCCGCGACGATCTCCGAGTACAGCTCCGGCCGACGGTCCCGGATGGTGTCGTTGCGCGGCGTCCTGCTTCTGGCGCGGCGTGCCCTGGAAAGGTCCACCTCGGCGACCAGCAGCGCCTCCTCGTCAACCGGGGCGGGACCGGCCATCATGATGCCGTCCGGCCCGACCAGACAGCTGCACCCGACAAAGCGCACACCTCTCTCCTCACCAATGCGGTCGGCCGCCGCCACGAAGACCTGGTTCTGGGTGGCGAGCCCGACGCAGGCATAGTCTCCCATCGTCCAACCCCGCTGGTCCGCCGGCTCGCGCCTGAAGTTGGCCACCCAGTTGGTCGGCACGCACAGCAGCTGCGCGCCCATCAGCGCCGCACCGCGCACCCATTCGGGAAACTCGAGGTCGTAGCAGATGAGCATCCCGACTCTTCCGAAGGGCAGGTCGAACACAGGGAAGCCATTGTCCCCGGGCGAGAAGTAGCTCTTCTCGTCATTGAACAGGTGGGCCTTGCGATAGACCCCGATGACCCCCCGGGGGCCGATCAGGGCTGCCGAGTTGAAGCGCTTCCCCTGGGCTCGCTCCGAGAAGCCGCAGACCACATAGAGGTCGCGCTCGCGGCAGAGGTCCGACCATTCCAGGAGGGCCGGACCCATTGCCTCCTCGGAACAGGCGGCCGCCTCGTCCTCACTCTGGAATGTGTAACCCGAGGCGGCCAGCTCGGGCAAGATGACGAGGTCCGCCCCTTGGTCGCCAGCCCTTCTTATCCACTTGGAACCCAGTTCCCGATTCAGGTCCATCTCCCCCACACGGGGGGAGTACTGGCACAGTCCCAGCCGCAGAACGCTTCCATTTGCCATGGACTCATTGTCCGTCCCCAGGACGGTCAGAAGTCCATATCGTCCATGCCGCCCATTCCACCCATGCCGCCCATCGGGTCCATGCCGCCCATTCCACCCATGCCGCCCATCGGGTCGCCACCGCCTCCGGGCATCGGGGCCGGCTCCGGCTCGGGCAGATCGGCCACCGCCGCCTGGGTTGTAAGCAGCATCCCCGCCACGGACGAGGCACTCTCCAGGCTGGCCTTGACGACCTTGGTGGGGTCGACGATACCCATCTTGAGGAGATCCCCGTAGACGAGATTGTCAACGTCGAACCCCTCGTGGGCACCCATCTCCGCCACCCTCTGGCAGACCACCGATCCCTCCAAACCAGCATTCGCGGCCAGCTGCCGGATCGGGATCTCAAGCGCGCGGCGGACGATGTCAACCCCGGTGCGCTCGTCCTCATCCGCTCCCAGCCCCTCAAGGACTGCCATAGCCGCCAGCAGGCTCCTGCCACCGCCGGGCAGAATCCCCTGCTCGACCGCCGCTTTGGTGGCTTCCAGGGCGTCCTCCACCCGTTCCTTGCGCTCCTTGAGAGCGGTCTCGGTCGGAGCCCCAACCTTCATGACCGCGACTCCACCCACGAGCCTTGCCTTGCGCTCTTGGAGCTTCTCCCGATCCCAGTCGGAGTCGGTCTCCTCGATCTGGCGCTGGATCTCCTCGACCCTGGCCCTGACCGCGTTCGCGGCGCCCCGGCCCTCGACAACCGTGGTGTCGTCCTTGGTCACCACCACCCGCCGGGCCGACCCGAGCTGCCGCTCCTGCACCCCATCCAGGGTCAGTCCCAACTCCTCAGAGATCACCTCGGCTCCGGTGATGATGGCAAGGTCCTGAAGCATCGCGGTCCGGCGGTCCCCGAACCCTGGGGCCTTGACCGCGCAACATGTGAGCGTGCCCTTGAGGCGGTTGACCACCAGGGTGGCGAGCGCCTCGCCGTCAACGTCCTCAGCCACTATGAGGAGGGGGCGGCTGGCCTTGACGGCAAGCTCCATGACCGGAACCACATCCTTGACCGCAGAGATCTTCCGCGGCGTGATGAGAATCCAGGGATCGTCCAGCACCGCCTCCATCGCCTTCTGGTCGGTCACCAGGTAGGGGGACACAAAGCCCCGGTCGAACTGCATGCCCTCGACCACCTTGACCTCGGTCTCCAGCCCCGACGACTCCTCGACGGTGATGACCCCATCCGCCGTAACCTTGTCCATGGCGCTGGCGATCATCTCGCCGATCTCCGAGCTGCCGCTGGAGATGGTGGCCACATGGGCGATGTCGGCCCTCCCCTCAACAGGGCGGCTCTGCCTGTCCAGTTCCGCCAGAACCCGCGAGGTGGCCAGGTCGATCCCGCGCTTGAGCCCCATGGCGGAAGACCCGCCGCTCATGTTGCGGACCCCGTCGACGACCAGCGCCTCCGCCAGCAGCGCCGCAGTGGTGGTGCCGTCACCGGCCCTGTCGTTGGCCTTGCGCGCCGCCTCAGCCAGCAGCTGGGCACCCATGTTCTCAAAGTGGTCAGCGAGCTCTATGTCCCGAACGATGGTGGCGCCGTCCGTCGAGATCTGCGGGCTGCCGTACTTGCGATCTATCACCACGGACCGACCTCTCGGTCCCAGCGTCGGGCGCACCGCGGCCGCCACCTGGGCGGTACCCCGAAGAAGGGCGCTGCGCGCCTCCTCGTCGAACTTGAGCTGCTTGGCTGACATCTTCTTTGCGTTCCTCCATGGAGCCGAGGGCCGGGGCTCGCCGGCCGCCGCCGGCGGCGGCCGCGAGCCCGCCGCTCAGATCCTCAGGCCTTCCCGTTGGGGTTGACGACCGCCAGGATGTCCCGCTCCGAAAGGATGAGGTAGTCCTGCTCCTCGATCTTGATCTCCGAGCCTGCGTACTTCGCGTAGATCACCCGATCGCCAACCTTGACGTCGAGCTCGACACGCTGTCCGGTCTGCTCGTTGTACTTGCCATTGCCCACCGCCTCGATGAGTCCCTCCTGGGGCTTCTCCTTGGCGGTGTCCGGGAGCACGATTCCACTCTTGGTGGTCTCCTCGCGCTCGAGGGGCTTGACGACGACGCGATCTGCCAGGGGCCGTAGCTTGAGGCTCATTGCAACCTCCTCCTCTGATTAGCACTCAACCGTACCGAGTGCTAAGAGTGTAGCCCCAAATGGATCGCCAGCGCAACTCGGAGAACGTGGCGCGCGCCCGACTCTGATACGCGGCCGGACGGGCCCTGGCTGACAAACTGGGAAGCAGGTCCACGCGGCGGCGAACCTCGCCGCCCCATCAGATGCCCGCCTACCCCCCGAGCCGCCAACAAAATAACCGCTCCGATCAGAGACCAGTGCGGTGCAAGGGGCTACCTGTCCTCGGGGGTTCCTCCTTCGCTGGAGGGTGCGGGCGGGGCAGAAGACGCCCCGCCCGCACAGAGGGGTCAGACCGCAGCAGCCTGAGGTTCCGCGTCCGAGACAGTCGCGTAGCTCTCCAGGCCGGCATCCTCGAGCGATCTGCCCTTCGGCTCCGGCAGAGCCCACAGGGTCAGCGCCACACCCACCACCGAAACACCCGCCAGGATCCCGAGGCTCCCCGACAGCCCGAGGGCCTTCACGGCCGTTGGCATCAAAAGCGCGGCCACAAAGGCGCCGAACTTACCGCCCCCCGCCGATATGCCATCAGCAAAGCCCCTGAAGGCGGTGGGGAAGATCTCCGCCGGATAGACGAAGGTCGTCTCGTTGGGCCCGAATTCCACGAAGAAGTAAGTTATCCCATAGATCACAAGGAACAGCACGGGGATCTTGACGATTCCAGGCACCACCCAGATCAGGCCGTACCCGATCGCCATCATCAGGAATCCCTGCCACTGGATCCGCTTTCTGCCGATCTTGTCCATCAGCCACACGGCGACCCAGTAGCCGGGCACGGCGAAGACCGCGAAGATGATCGCCGCGACGATCGTGTTGTGCAGGAGTGTGGCCTTGCCGAAGAGCGCCTTGAGGATGACCTGGGATGACACCCCATTGCCGTAGAAGGCCATGTCCATCAACATCCAGCAGCCCGCGGTACCGATCAGCCGCTTGATGAACACGGGGTTGGTGATGACTGGACGGCTCCTGGGCAGCGCCGACCCGTTCACCTCAGGCTGGACCCCGACCGACCGACCCGTGGTCCACTTGACGGCGTCCTCGGTTGCTGCCAGGTCACCCTTCACCGCCAGGCTGAAACGAGGAGTCTCCTTGATCCTGCGGCGGAGGTAGATGACTGAGATGGCTGGTACGGCCCCAAAGGCAAGCATGATCCGCCACGACAGGTTGGCCGGCACCCCGGTGGCAAGCAGCACCGATGCGAAGAGCGGGCCCGCCAGGAGCCCGAATCCCTGCATCGCGAAGACGGTGCCGATCAGGCGGCCCCGGTTAGGGCGGTTGGCATACTCCGCGGTGATGACCGCCGAGGTGGCGTAGTCCCCACCGACGCCGATCCCAACCACGATCCGGCACAGAAACAGGGCGAGGAAGTCTCCCGTGAAGGCGGAGGCGAGGGCTCCGATCACCAGCAGAGCCATCTCGGTTCCATAAATTGCCTTGCGCCCGAAGACGTCCATCAGGCGTCCGAACAGCAGGGCTCCGACCACCGAAGCCAGCAGGGAAATCGAGTTGAGTAGCGAGAGTTCGTCCAGCGTCAGGTGGAAGATCGGGGTCAGAATCGCCGTGACCGTGCCGATGATGAAGAGGTCATAGGCGTCGGTGAAGAAGCCCATGCCCGCTGTCAGCACGGTGTACCAGTGGCGCCGGTTGAGGGTCGCGTTGTCGAGAGCTCCGTAGAGCACGTTGGTGCCGTTCGAATTGCCGCGGCCGTCTGCCATCAAGACTCCTTAACTGTCGCTGACAACAATTGGTTGCTGTAGCTGCGGCGGCTGCCACCACCGCAGGTCATGACCCACGTCATTTGCAGGTCGGCCATCCTTCCTAGCCCTGCGACTGCCCGATATCGGTCCTCCCCAGGTGGCTGTCATCTGCATCTCCATTTTTCTGGGGCGGCGGTTAGGAACGGGTTAAGGCCCCATCGGGCCCGACGGCAGGACCCGATCAGTCGGCGGTGGCGGTCAGGCGCCGCCTCAGTTCGGACCGCCGGATCTTCCCACTGACAGTCTTGGGCAGATCGGTCACGAAGTGGATCTCGCGGGGGTATTTGTATGGAGCCGTCACCTGCCTCACGTGGGCCTGCAGCTCCTGCGCCAGCTGATCGCTGCCGACATAGCCAGGAGCCAGGATCACGAAGGCCGTGACGATCTGGGTCCTCTGCTGGTCAGGCTTGCCCACAACCGCCGCCTCCGCAACCGCCGGATGCTCGATCAGGGCGCTCTCGACTTCAAAGGGACCGATGCGGTAGGCCGACGAGGTGATCACATCGTCGGCTCTGCTGGAGAACCACAGGTAGCCGTCGTGGTCCCTGCTGCCCCGGTCGCCGGTCAGGTAGTAGTCGCCGCGGAAGGCGGCCTGGGTGGCCTCCTCGTCGCGGTAGTAGCCGGCGAAGAGACCCGTGGGGCGTTCCGGCCGGGCCCTCACCGCGATGTTGCCCTCCACCCCGTCCGAAGCTGGAATTCCCTCATCGTCGACGATGTCCACCTCGAAGCCGGGGACCGGCTTTCCCATCGATCCGGGGCGCACCGGAAGACAGCGGTAGTTGGCCACGACGTTGATGGTCTCGGTCTGGCCATAGCCGTCATAGACCGGGAGCCCGACCCCTTCCTCCCAGGCCCTGATGACCTCGGGGTTCAGGGGCTCGCCGGCCGCCATGCAGTGCCGCAGCCGGGAGAGGTCCGGTCGCCTGAGGTCGGCCAGCACCAGGGATCGATAGATGGTCGGTGGAGCACAGAACGTGGTCACCCCGTGGCGGGCGATGACGTCGAGGAGGAGATCGGGGTCCGGCTTGCCCATGTTCATCTGCACCACCGCCGCCCCCTCAGACCATTGTCCGAAGAGCTTCCCCCAGGCGGCCTTGGCCCAGCCCGTATCGGAAATGGTCCAGTGCAGGTCCCCGGGCCTCAGGTCCTGCCAGTAGCGGGCCGTGATTCTGTGGCCGATGCCGTAGCTGGCCTGGGTGTGCAGCACCATCTTGGGGTGGGCCACGGTGCCGCTGGTGAAGTAGATGAGCATCGGATCGTCGGACCTGGTGACGGACCGGGACTCAGCCGAGCTGGAGGCCCGGGACATCAGTGCACTGAGCGGCAACCAGTCCCTGCCTGCCCTCTCGCCCAAGACCAGAGAGTGACGCAACGAGTCCAGCTCCCCCCGCACCTCGTCTAGCTTTTGGGCCCCCGTCTCGTCCATCACGACCACCTGGGCCTCCGCTTGGCGGACTCGAAATGAGATGTCACGAGCGGTCAGCTGGATGGTGGCCGGCATCGGCACGGCGCCGATCCGAATCGCGCCCAGCACCACGAAATACCACTCCGGTATGCGCGGCAGCATCACGAAGACTCGATCGCCCCTCTCAACCCCCAGCCCGGTGAAGAGGTTGGCCATCCTGCGGCTGGCCTCCGCCATCTCCCCGAAGCTATGCCGTCCCACCACCTCACCACCCGCTCCCAGCGAGAGCAGGGCGAGGTCCGCGCCTCGGGCGGCGGCCAGCGGCTCCAGCACGTCGGTCACGAAATTGAAGCGCTCGGGCACCTCGAGCTGAAACTGAGCTCTGGCCGACTGATAGTCGCGCATGTTGGGAGCACTCTCTCGGGTAGGCCGAGCGGGCATGGAAGTCCTCCTGAGCGGCGAACGCCGGGCGCTGTTTGGCCCTTTCTGGGAGCCTAGAGCGTCGCGGACCAGCGGTCAACCGCAGCGCCCCCGGCGCTCGGCTGAGCCGGGTCGCTCTCGGTCCGCCCTACGCGTACGCTCTCAGGCCCGGGTCGATGTCCACGGGCGCGCGATCGAAACCATGCACGCGCTGGCGGACGATCCCTCCCGCGCCGATCATGGCGGCATTGTCCGTGCAGAGCTGCGGCGCCGGAATGGTTACCTGGGCCAGCCCCTCGAGCCGCTGCCGCACCGTGTCGCGCAGCAGGCGGTTGCTCGCCACGCCCCCGGCGAGCACGACCTGGTGGGCCCCCGTGTGCTCGACCGCGGCCTCAAGCTGCATGCACAGGGTCTCCACCGCCGCCAATCGGAATGAGGCCGCCACATCTGCCCGCGTCTGGTCGTCCAGTTCCCCCAAGTCCCGCAACAGGTAGAGCACCGCGGTCTTGAGGCCGCTGAAGGAGAAGCCGAAATCGGGGAGAATCGGTCGGGGCAGGCGGAACCGGGCGGCGTCCCCGCTGCCCGCCACCCGGTCGATCTCGGGCCCCCCGGGATACGGAAGGCCCAGCATCCTTGCCACCTTGTCGAACGCCTCGCCAACGGCGTCGTCCCTGGTCGCACCCAGCAGCTCCACGTCTTGGTGGGAGCGGTAGTGGATCAGGTCCGTGTGCCCGCCGCTCACCACCAGGGCGACGAAGGGTGGGGATAGGGAGGGGTCTTCCAGGGCTGCGGCCAGAACGTGGCCCGTCATGTGGTTAACTCCGATCGCCGGGATGCCCAAGCCGAGGGCCAACGACTGCGCATACCCCGCGCCCACCGCCAGGCAGCCGACCAAGCCTGGGCCCCTGGTGAAGGCTATCCCGTCCAGCTTCCCCCAGTTCTGCTCCAGAGGAAGCATGGCCGCCGTGACCACCCCGGCGATGCGCTCCAGGTGCATGCGGGCCGCCAGCTCGGGAACGACCCCCCCGTAGGCGGCGTGAGCCTGGGCCTGGGACGCCACAACCGAGCTCTCGACGAGGAAGGAGTCGGTGACCACTGCGGCGGCCGTCTCGTCGCACGAGGTTTCAATCGCCAGCAGCCTCAAGCCTTCGGCCACTCCGGAGCAGGCAGGGGCCCCAACCCTTCCACCTCCAGCTGCCCGGCCAGCCTGAGGAATCTCTCCTTGAAGCGGGGCGCGTGAATCAGGTCCGACCACATGACCATGGCGTCCTCCCCGTTGTCCGTGTAATAGCCCCGGCGTCTGCCCATGACCTTGAAGCCGAAGGTCTCGTAGAGGCGGATCGCGGTCTCGTTGGTGGGGCGCACCTCGAGGCTCACAAAGTTAGCCCCCAGGGAATAGGACTGGTTCACCAGCGCGGCGAACATCATCTTTCCCAATCCCCGACCCTGGTCGCTGCGACGCACGCCGATCGTGGTCACATGGGCCTCCTCCCCGACGCTCCACAGGCCCCCGTAGGCGACGATGTCAGACTCGTTCCAGAGGCAGGAGTAATGCGCCGAGCGGTTGGCGGTCAGCTCGCGGTGATAGGCGTTGCTCGGCCAGGGGGTGGGAAACACGTCCAGCTCGATCGCCCGCACCGCGGGGATATCCTCCACCACCATCGGTCTGATCGCCAGCCGCTGCCCGATTAGGATCAAGTGTTCTCTCCGACCTTGACGCCATAGTCCGCGCTGACCAGATCGTAGCCGCTCAGGTCGAACCGGCCCCAGGAGGCGAGAAGCGCCAGAGCCCCGGCGCCGGATCTCACGGCACCAGGTGGCAGCCCCCTGAGATCCTCATGGCCCCCGCTCTGATCGAAGACCAAAGCGCATGGCGGTAGGAGCTCAGCTGAACCAGCAGCGTCCCTGGTCAGCATCGCCGGGGAATCCGGAACCCAGGCCCCGGGCCCCTCCTTGGCGAGAGGCAGGAAGCGCTGGATGTACAACCCCCCACGGCCGGCGGGAACCACAACCAGCAGCGAGTCCGCCTCCAAGGGCACCCGATTCGCCTGCACCTCGAGGCTGCCCACCAGACCGAGGCGCAGGCCCCTTGCCTGAGCGACACCGACGGCTGCCGCCAGAGCCGAACGCACACCCATGTAAGATCCCGGGCCCCGCGCGACCACCACCTGGGCCAGGGGCAGGCCCGGAACGGTCAGCAACGAGCTCATCGCGCCCACCAGCCCCGCAACCCCGGTGATGCGCTCTTGGAGGGCGAGGACCTTCCCCGCTTGGTCGGCGACCAGCGCCATCCCCTCACCCCTGGCGGAGAGGTCGATCGCCAGGATTGCCCGTTCCGTGTCAGCCACCAATGCCCTGCCGCAGATGCGCTGGCAGCCACAGCGCTATGGACCTGGTGGCGGTTCCCGTGACCTCCATCCGGACCCTTCCCGTGAACCAGGGCTCGTCGGCCCGTTCCGACCACTCGACGACGGCGGCACCGGTCTCCAGGAACTCCTCGAGCCCCAGTGACGTCAGGTCGACGCCCTCTGGCAGGCGGTAGAGGTCCAGATGATGGACGGTGATGCGCCCGGGGTGCACCGCGTGGAGCAGAAAGGTCGGGCTGCGCACATCGGAGTCCCCCCCCGCGCCCAGCACTATCCCCTGGATCAGGGTCGTCTTGCCCGCTCCCAGATCCCCACTGAATCCCAGGCAGTCGCCCGCGCGAAGCTGGGCGCCTATCTGCTCTCCCAAGGCCGCTGTCTCCTTCGGGGAGCCGGTGCTCAGCCTGAGAGGGTCACATCGCCTGGAAGTGTTGATACCCACCTTCTCTGTCAAGCGGAATCTCCCGACCTCCCCGGCTGGTCAGCACTCTGGTGCCCTCACCGGCCACCAGCGCTCCGACCAAGCTTAGTGGGGCCAGCTCGACCGGCCACGAGCCGAGAAGTGCCTCCAGCTTCTCAGGGGCGACCGATGCGAGCAGCTCATAGTCCTCGCCTCCCGAGAGGGCCAGCCCCAGAGCGGCGTCGCCCAGCAGCTCCCTGAATCCCACCGGTCGGGGGAGCTGGTCCGCCCAGATCTCTACCTGCACCCCGCTGGCTCTGGCCAGGCGCCCGGCGTCGAGGACCAAACCGTCGCTGACATCGGTCATCGCCGAAACGCCGTTGCGTCTCAGCCGGTCTCCCTCAGCCAGCCGGGATGGTGGCGCGATGAGGCGGCCCATCAAGCTCTCGGGTACCTCAACCCCACCCGCCCGCAGCAGCTGGAGCGCCCCCGACGCCCCGCCCAGTTCCCCTGTGACCACCAGAAGGTCTCCGGCCCTCCCTCCCCCAATCCTCACCGGATCCTCAGCCCCGGTACCGCCGACCACGGTGACGGACAGGCTCAGCGCCGGTCCAGCACTGAGATCCCCTCCCAAGAGAACGGCGCCGTCCTCTGACGCTCGATCCACCAGGCCGAGCTGAATGGCCTCTACCACGGCCACTCGGGTGTCCGCCGGCAGCACCGCCGCGATCACCCCGACCTCGGGCATGGCCCCCATCGCGGCCAGGTCGGAAACCGCCTGCGCCCAGGCCTTGACACCGACCTGGTAAGGGGTCTGAAATTCACGCCGGAAGTGGACCCCTTCCACCATGCTGTCGGTCGAAATGAGCGATTGCCGTCCCCTGGGCACCCAGCCGCCGGCGTCGTCCCCAGGTGGCACCACGATGTCGCCAGCCCGGTCGGCCAAGTTGATCAGCCGCTCGAGCATCCTCTCCTCCCCGAGCTCCGCCAGCTGACCCCCGCCGGACGGGTCCCAGCTGATCTCGCGCAACCAGCGGTTGGCGCGACTGGCCAAGCAGGTGCGCCTATGCCTGCGCCTGAGGCAATCCCTCAAGCGGTGAGCTGGGGGCGGCACCCATGGTCTCCGCCAGTCCGGCCAGGTAACCCTGGCGGCCGGCGGCCACCGCCAGGGAGAAGGCCTTGGCCATCGCGACCGAGTCCCTCGCCCTGGCGATCCCCGTGTTCACCAGTACCCCGGCCGCCCCCCACTCCATGACCCGAGCAGCGTCCGATGGCGCCCCGAGCCCGGCGTCGACGATGACGGGGACGGGGCACTTGGCAATGATGAGGCGGATGTTGTGTGGATTCAGCACCCCGAGGGTGGACCCTATGGGCGCGGCGCCGGGCATGACGGCCGTGGCTCCCGCCTCTGCCAGCCGCAGCGCCAGGGCCACGTCATCGCTGGCATAGGGCAGGACCGTGAACCCTTCCGCCACCAGCCTCTCGGTCGCTTCCAGAGTGCCAATCGGATCTGGCAGCAGGGTGTCAGCCTCTCCCACGACCTCCACCTTGATCAGGTCCGACAACCCGGCCGCCCGCGCCAGGCGAGCCAGGCGGACCGCCTCGTCCGCACTCTTGGCGCCCGCCGTGTTGGGAAGCAGCCGGTACTTCGCGAGGTCCACCCCCTCCAGCTCTGAGCGGCGGTCACCGTCCAGGTGCAGGCGCCTGACCGCCAGGGTGATCATCTCCGCCCCGGAGTTGGCGATGGACGCGGCCAGGACCTCCGACGAGACGAACTTTCCCGTCCCATGAATCAGTCTCGAGTTGAGCGTCAGGGTCCCCAGGCTCAGTTGCTCGTCAGCGGTCACGGCTTCCCCCTCCCACAAAGTGAACCATCTCCAGACGGTCTCCGGAACGGAGCTCGATCTCGTCCCACCGCTCCCGAGCGGGGATCTCACCGTTCACCTCCACCACCACCCCCTGCTCCGCAACACCCAGGGCTGCGGCCAGCTCACCGAGGTGCTCCTGGGGACGGCACTTGCGAGCCGTGCCATTGATCACGATCCATGACCAGGGCTGGGCTGACGCCATGGCGCCGCGAATCTCTGCGGCCGCCGCCCTCGGGTCGGCGGCCGAGCAGATGGCTCGGACCACGCCCACCATGTCCGCTCCGCTCTCTATCGCAAGTGCGGCCTCATCCCGGCCCATGCCGCCGATGGCAACGACGGGCACGCTCGCCTGGCGCGCGGCGATCGAGACGTGCTCGAACCCCACCGCGGGCCTACCGGCCTTGGTGGGAGTCTCATGGACCGGGCCCGCCGACACGTAGTCGGCGCCCTCCCTCACCGCGGCCAGCACCTGGTCCCGGTTGTGAGTTGACTTGCCCAGCAGGACCTCCGGACCCAGCAACTGCCGGGCCCGCTCGAGGGGTGTGTCCTCCTGACCCAGGTGCACGCCATCCGCCCCAGCCTCCTGGGCCAACTCCACGTGATCGTCGACGATGAACAGGACATTGGCAGCGCGACAGATGTCGGAGCACGCCCTGGCCAGCTCGCCCAGCCGTGGGGCGGGCACCCCCTTGCGGCGCAGCTGGAACAGGTCGATCCCCCCCTCTATGGCCGCGGCCAGGACTCGCGGCAGCTCGTGGTCCGGGGTCTGATCATCGCTGACCAGGTACAGGCGCGCCGCCCTTAGCCGCCGCCGGCGGTCGCTACCTGTGGAAAGACCACCGAACTCGGCCGGCTGCTGGGACATGGCTCAATTGTATTCAGAGCTCGGCAGCATCCCCCGCGACAGCTTCGCGCGGCACCCGGGCCAAAATCTGGGTCACCACCTCATAGTTGATCGTCCCAAGACGCGCCGCCACGTCTTCAACCGATATCCTGGCACTCCCCTGGGCGCCGATCAGAACCACCTGGTCGCCCCTGCTCACGAGCGGCGGCGAGGATACGTCCACCATGCACATGTCCATCGAAACGTCGCCGATCAGCCGCCGGGGCTGGCCCCCGATGATCACCTCGCCAAAGTTGTTGGGGCCTCTGCGGAACCCGTCGCCATATCCCACGGGCAGGGTTGCAACCGTCATGTCCTGGGGTGCCGTGAAGGAGTCTCCGTAGCCGACGTGGGTTCCAGCTGAGATGTGTCGCACCTGGGCCACGGTTGTCTTGAAGGCCAGCACCGGCCGGCGGTGCCGGCCATCGCCGGTGCGCAGTCCCAGCAGTTCCCCGCCACACCTCACCATGTCGAAGCGAGCCTCCGGCCTGGAAGCCCAGGAGCTGCTGCTGGCGGCGTGCCGCAGCCGGAACCTGTGACCGACCGTCCGAGCCTCCCCCAGGGCTCTTCTGAACTCGATCAGCTGCTGGGTTACCGCCTCCTCATCCTCTCCCTTGCGGAAGTGGGTGTAGATGCCCTCCACCTCAACCGACGGGAACTGTCTTAAGAGCTGCAGGAACGGTCCGACTTCAGACGGGGCGATCCCCAACCTGGACATCCCGGTGTCGACCTTGAGATGAGCTCTGGCCCGCAGGGCCAGCGCCTCGGCCGCGGCGTCCAGTCCGGCCAAGACCTCCCTGTCGAAGACCGTGAGGACCAGATTCAGCGCCAGTGCCTGGCGCAGCCGGTCGGGCGGGGTGTATCCCAGGACCAGGATCGGAGCGGCGATGCCAGCCTCACGCAGCTCGGAAGCCTCGGCCAGGGTGGCGGTCGCCAGCCAGCGAGCCCCGCTGGTGAGCGCCGTCCGGCCGACCTGGACCGCCCCGTGACCGTAAGCGTCGGCCTTGACCACAGCCATCAGTTGCACGCTTCCGAGCTCGCTCGCGACCTCCGCCACATTGGCGGCCAGGGCGTCGAGGTCGATCTCAACCCAGGTGGGCCTCAACAGGGATCGAAAGCTCATGAGGCGACGCCCGCGATCTTGACGTACAAGCTCCCCTGTCCCGTCCAGCAACCTGCGGGTGAGGCGCTCCATCCGCTCTGATGACCGGCCCTTGACCAGAACGCTGCCGCCTTCCTCCAGCACCCGCCGGGCCCTGACGGCCATGGTGCTCAGGGGCACTCGCTCCAGTTTCTGGCTGGTGCCGCCCCCCCGATTCGGCGGTCCGCCGTCCAGGATCAGGGGGGCAGGTCCCGAGCTGTCGAGCCAGCGTTCACCACGACGGGTTAGGAGCACGTCGGCAGACGCGCCGAGGCAGGCAAGCCTGGGCGCCGGCAGCTCGGAGAGCGCGCGCAGGGCCAGCTCGGTCGATGATGAGGTTGCGTCAATCGTGTCGTCCAGCACCAGCCCACCTCCTCCTCCCGGCCACACCCGAAGCCTTCCCGGAAGGCCGCCCAAGGTGGTGCTCGGGCGGCCGAAAGGGCGGGGGTCAAGGCCAAGCGCCACAAGGCAGGCATTAGCCGCCGCCAGGCCAGGAGCCCCCAACTCTGGATGCATCGCCAACGGTTGGCCCCACTCCCGGTCCCTGAAGCGAACCAGACACGTCCAGTCCGCCGGCCAACCGCCCTCTTGACCTCTCGGCTCCGGACCGGCCTCGACGGTGGCTCCCGACCCGAGGGGTCCGAAGGTCACCAGCTGGGCGCCCGAGAACTCCGAGATGAGGTCCGGGTCGGAGATCGGTGCCACCAAGTGGTGCGCCTGCTTGACCAGACCTCTGACGCTGTCGGCCAAGCCGCTTCGGGACTCCCAGTGGAGTTCCCGGGCATCAGTGGCGGAGGTGACACAGACGACCTCGGGTGTGAGCATCTGCTCCAATTGGAGCGTCTCTCTGGAGTTGGCGGCCACGACCTCCAGGACCACCTGGTCCACGGCCTCGGGGAAACCTCCCACCGCGATGGGAATCCCGAACGGGTCATTGCGGTCGCCCACGCCCACGACCGCCCGGCCAGAGGCCTCCTGCCAGCTCCTTACCAGCAGGTGCTGAGTCGTGCTCTTGCCCAGGCTGCCCGCAATCACAACGCAGCGGCATCCACGGAGCCTCCTGGTGGCCCACAGCCGGAGCGCCCCAACCGTATCGCTGACGCGGAGCACGCTGAGGGCGCCTGGCGATCCGGCACCCGCCCGGAGTTGGTCTGACTCCGAGAGGTCGTACTCGACCAGGATCCCGGCCGCTCCTCGGGCGACGGCATCCCCAAGATGGGCGTGGCCATCACCGTGGGACGTACGCACCGCCAGGAAGAGCTCGCCACCTTCGATATTCCGGGAGTCGTGCGCCACCGCGGAGAAGACCTCCCGGTCGGCCCGAATCAGCTCCGGACCGAGCGGGGAAGCTGCCTCGACCAGGTCGGAGAGCCGCAGCATCAGTCCCCAGCCGTGCCGCTCTGGCGCCGGCGCACGGCCTCCTGCACCTCCACCAGCGCGTCGGCAACCTCGCTCGCCAAAATCCCCGCTCGACCCCGTGCCCGGCCCAACCATGAGCCGGCCTCGGCATGCAGAAAGACCCCGGCCCTGGCCGCGTCCGCCGGCGATGAGCCCTGGGCCAAAAGAGCGCCCATGAGGCCAGCCAGCACGTCACCCGTGCCGCCCGTGGACAGGACGGATGTGGCGTGGTCGTCTCTCCACAGGGTTCCGCCTGGCTCCGCCACGACAGTTCCCGGACCCTTGAGGACGACACATGAGCGGAACTCCGCAGCGAGACGAAGCGCGAAACCGGGACGATCCGACTGCACCTCACCCACCTCGGCGCGGGACAGCCGCGCTGCCTCCAACGGATGCGGGGTCATGACGCATCCGGCGGGCACAATCCCCCGCAGATCCTCCCACCGCGCAAGGGCGTTGAGGGCATCGGCGTCCAGGACCAGCCGTCCACCCTTGCCTGCCATGGCTCGCAGAATCTCCGCCATGAGACCGTGAGTGGCGAGGCTGTCACCGAGGCCGGGGCCGCAGACGACGGCTTTGGCGGTGACCAACTCTCCCGCCAGTGCTCGTGCAGCTGCCTCGCCATAGGCGCCGGCCTCGGCCGGCACCGGGAATCTGATCACCTCGGGAGACAACCCCTGCCCATGTGAGCCCTCGGCCACGATGACCTTGACCTTGCCCGCGCCACCCCTGAGCGCCCCCCTCGCCGAGAGAGCCGCGGCCCCGGGGAAGGTGGGGCTGCCCGCGATCACCAGAACGGTGCCGAAGGTTCCCTTGTTTCCACTCTGGCTTCTCTCCGGCAGCACCAGCTCTGATGGGAGGTAGCCGAGATCGCCGGCCCCAGGGGAGGGGAGCAGCACCGCCATGGCGATGGCCAGACCGGCATCGTGGCTCAGGCTCAGCTCGAGTCCGGGCACCTCAGCCCCACCGATGAGTGCCACAGGGGCTCCGCCTGGCCGGTGGGTGACAGAGATGGCTGGGTAGGGAGGTATGGGCAGGCCGAGACCGCCGTAGACCTTCCGCACCGCCTCCTTCGCGGCCCAGCGCGCGGCGAGCCTCTCCGGCCGTCCTTCGGAGTAGCTCACCTCCTCCGGAGTGAACAATTTGCTGGCGAAGGCGGGCCGCCGCTGCGTCAGCTTAGAGATGCGCTCCACCGATGTCACATCAACCCCGACTGCGCCCCCTCTGGTCATCGGCGTTGCTGGCTCGGAAGGACGGTCACTCGACGGTGACGGACTTGGCCAGATTTCGGGGGCGGTCGACGTCAAAGCCCCGGCTCATCGCCGCATGGTACGCGAGCAACTGTCCCACCAGAGCCGTTACCAGGGGCGACACCAGCTCTGGGACCCTGGGAACCTCGACCGTGAACCGCGCCTGATCAGTCAGGGAGCTGTCGCCCGCGCTGACCACCGCCAACACCGGGCTCTGTCGTGCGTGAACCTCCTGGATGTTGCTCCTGACCTTCTCCCTGGTCTTGGCGTCGGTGGCGAATGCCACGACCGGCATGGACTCGTCCAGCAGGGCGATCGGGCCATGCTTGAGCTCTCCGGCGGGATATCCCTCGGCGTGAACGTAGGCGACCTCCTTCAACTTCAGGGCCGCCTCCATCGCCGCCGGGTAGTTGTAGCCACGCCCCATGTAAAGTGCGCTCGAGTGCTCGGCCAGCCACGCTCCGAGCATCTGAAACTCGTGATCACGGGCCAGCAGCTGTCTCTGGGCCGCCGCCACCGAGCGGAGCTCCGAAGCGAGTTCCCGGAGGTCGCCCTGATCCTTGGTTCCACGAGCCTGAGCCATCCTCATCGCCAGCAGCACGGCGCACGCGACCTGGTTGGTGAAGGTCTTGGTGGCGACCACGCAGATCTCCGGCCCAGCGTGCAGGTTGATCACCCCGTCGGCCTCCAGGGCCAGGGTGCTACCGACCACATTGGTCAGGGCGAGCAGAAAGCTGCCTCTTTCCCGGGCCATTCGGGCGGCAGCCAGAGTGTCGGCTGTCTCCCCCGATTGGGAGATCGCCACCGTGAGGGTGGAGCGGTCCAGTGGCTGGGGCCGGTAGCGCCACTCCGAGGCGACCTCCACCGTAGTCGGAACCTGGGCCAGGTCCTCCAGAGCGTACTTGGCCATCACCCCGGCGTAGTAGGCGCTGCCGGCCGCGACTATCTGGACTCGTTGGATCTCTCTCAGCCGGGCGTCATCGATGTCCCAGTCCGCGAACTCCACCCTCCCGTCACTGAGAAGCCGGCCCCGGAAGGCGTTCTCGAGAGCGGCCGGCTGCTCGTGAATCTCCTTGGACATGAAGTTCGGATACCCTCCGCGCTCGGCCTGGATAACGTCCCATTCGACGCGAACGACTCGGGGCACAACCTCGGAACCGTCGGTGATCGAGGTGACCACAGGGCCGACGGGCGTCAGCACCGCCATCTGGCCCTCGCCGAGCACGATGGCCTGGCGGGTGTAGGGAATGATCGCCGTGAGGTCGGAGCTCAAAAACCACTCTTCGGCTCCGACACCGACCACCAGAGGAGCGTTCAGCCGCGCACCGATCAGGGTATCTGGGTCCGTGGAACTCAGGATCACCACCGCGTACGCGCCTCTGAGGCGGGCAAGCGCACACCTCGCGGCCACCACCAGATCCCCTTTGTAGTACTCCTCGATCAGGTGCGGGAGGACCTCGGTATCGGTCTCAGAGCTGAACTGGTGGCCTGTCCCCACCAGCTCCTGGCGGAGCTCGGCGAAATTTTCGATTATCCCGTTGTGGATGACGTAGAAGCGCCCACTGCAGTCGCAGTGCGGATGGGCGTTCTCATGGCTCGGCCGTCCGTGTGTCGCCCAACGCGTGTGCCCCATCCCGACCTGGCCGACGATCTCCTCCCCGTCCAGGCGAGCCAACAGCGACTCGACCTTGCCGGCGGACTTGACGCTGGTGGCGGATCCCTGGGCGTCCACCACCACCACCCCAGCCGAGTCGTACCCGCGGTACTCCAGGCGCTGCAGGCTGTCCATGAGGATGGGCGCCGCCGAACGCCGGCCCATGTATCCGATGATCCCGCACATGACGCGCTAACACCTCCCCGGTCCCTGGCCGCCTTCTCGAGGACAAACGTCGAGCCCTGGCCCCAGGTTACAGAGGCCGGTTGCCGCCGTCCGGTTGTGAGTTCTGCGAAACCGTATCAGGGAGTCGGCGAGGGTGTGGGCGTTGGGGTTGCCGTCGGCAGGGGCGCCACGCTCACAACCACGGTCACGGTCGCCACCGAAGTCGTGACCCCGCTCGGGACGTTAAGGCTCACCTGGTAGGTCGTGTCACGGCTGATCCCGGAGATGTCGATGGCCTGGGTGTCCAGGGCGGCCAGCCCATCCACCGTCCCCGGAGGACCCGTCGCGGTCACCGTGAGCGGGGTCACCTGGGCACCAGTCACCTCGTAGCCCGAGGCGACCTGCCCGCTCAGGATGTAGTCGACGGGCAGGGTCACCTGGTTGCTGACCGAGGTGATGGAGGCGTGAACCGTCACCACCTGGGGGCTGAATGTGACGTCCCCGGAAGGAACTCCCTTGGGCAGGGGAACCACCACAGGAGTCGTGAGGTCGACGCTTGCCTTCCAACTGGAGAGGTTCACAGTGGCCTCCGGCTGGAGCTGAGAGATGATGCTCGCCGGCGCTCGGACCGTCACGTCGGCCGGGGTCGCGGTGGTCTTCTTGGAGTCGAACTGGTAACCGGATTGGGGCAGATCCTTGCTGGGAACCACAACCCTGACCGGCAGGGACGCCTCCTGCCACTTGTCAATCGTGACCGCCACCGTGGACGGCGCCGACCAGGGGAAGACATTGGGGTCCGAAACCTGCGTACTCAGATGGACCTGATAAACGCCCGGGCTCTTGATCCCGCTCAGGTTCACGGAAGCGGAGAGGTGCTGGCGGACGGTCGAGCTGTGGACGTTAGACTCGACCCCACCGACCTTGATTGGAACGCTGTGAATCGGGTACAGCAGGAGGAGGGATGAGCTGAGCCCACTCACCTGGGGCGTCACATAGTAGGTCGCGATCGCGGGAGGGTTGCTGGCGTACACCACGCCCACCCACATCGCGCACGCCACCACCAGGGCCAGCAGCTTGATCCGCCAGTGCCTCCTGACAAACGCGAACTTCACTTGGCTCAAACCCTCCGGACCGGGGTCGCGTCGGCAGTTCGCGGTCCCCTTGCCCGGAATCTCAGGCTGCGGCGGTGGCGCTCATAAAGGGGAAGGTGCAGGAAGCTGCCCAGGCGGTTGGTCAGCTGGTCAGCGTCCAGCTCCCCCTCCAGTTCCCCACCAAGGGCCCAGCTGATCCTCCCGGTCTCCTCCGACACCACCACCACACCAGCATCGGTCATCTGGGTCAATCCCACGGCCGCCAGGTGCCTGGTCCCGCTGCGGTGGTTGCCCTCGCCCCGCTCAGCCAGGGGCAGCACGCATCCCGCAGCCACCACTCGTCCCGCGTGCACCACCGCCGCCCCGTCATGGAGCGGGGACTTGTAGGTGAAGATGGTCCCCAGGACCTCGGCGCTCACCAGCGCATCCAGGCGCACCCCGGTGGCGTCGATCTCCTCCAGCCCGACGTCGCCTTGGAGGACGATGAGGGCGCCGGTCGCGGTCTCACTGAGACGCATGGCAGCCCGGGTCACCTCATCCACCATCCGTCTCAGCTCGGCCGTGTCTGGGGCGAGCAGGCGGGGCCTTAGGTTGCCGAGCCGGCCCATCTGGTCTAGAGCCCGCCGCAGCTCGGGTTGGAAGAGGATTATCGCCGCGATCACGATGACCTGGCCGCCATTGCTGTAGATGTAGGTGAGAACCGGCAGCCCCAGGATCTTGGCCACCACCCCGAGCGCCCCGATGACCAAAAGCCCAACCAGAATCTGCACGGCCTGGGTGCCCCGCACCAGCAGGAAGAGGCGGTAGATGAGGAAGGTGATGATCGCGATGTCGACGGCGTCCCGCCAGCTCACCGTCTGGAAGAGCAGGCGGACCGCCTCCCCGAGGTTCAATCCGCCCAGCACCAGCATCAGCGCGTGTCCTCGGCCTTCGCGATCAGGCGGCCGCCGGACCGAATATCGATGCCATCAGGGCCAGCTGCGCCCAGTACCGGTTCTCGGCTTGATCAAAGACGACTGATTGGGGCCCGTCGAGCACCGCGTCGGTTATCTCCTCGCCACGGTGGGCGGGCAGGCAGTGCATCACCTTAACTCCGCTCGGGGCTCGCTGCAACACGGCCTCGTTTATCTGGTAGGGGCCAAAATCCTGGCGTCGATCCTCGTGTTGTTCTTCCTGGCCCATGCTCGTCCAGACGTCAGTGTAGATCACGTCCGTGCCCGCCAGACCCTGCTCCAGATCATTGGTCACCAGCAACCCTGGAAGGTCCCCAGAAGACGGCCCTGATGACCCGCTCCCCAGCCGGGGCTCGTACCCCGGCGGAGTGACGACTCTAAGCTCGAGGCCGACCACCCTGGCCGCCTCGATCCACGAGTTGCAGACGTTGTTGCCGTCGCCGACAAAGGTTACCTTAGCGCCGGCCAGCGTCCCCCGCATCTCCCGCAGCGTGAGGCAGTCGGCGAGGATCTGGCAGGGGTGCCCACGATCCGTCATGGCGTTGATCACGGGGCCTTCCATGCTTGCGGCCAGTCCGCGCAGATCCCGATCCGAGGGGATGCGCGCCACCAGGCCGGCGACGAAGCGGTCCAGGATCCTTCCGACGTCAGAGACCGACTCCCTGCGTCCCAACTCGATCTCACGATCGAAGAGGGCTATCGGGTGGCCCCCAAGACGGTTGATCCCGGCCTCGAAGGAGACCCTGGTGCGGTTGCTGGGCCGCAGGAATACCATCGCCACCGAGCGCCGCTCCAGGGGGATCCCAGGATCCCGACCTCGCTTGAGGTCGGCCGCAAAATCCAACAGCCCCAGGAGCTCCGAGGGCGTCAGGTCAGAGATGGCCAGAAAGTCTCTGCCCCGCAGTCCCGTCACCAATTGAGGTCACCCAACACCGGCCGCTGAAGTTCTTCATGGCCAGTATATGAACCGCACCATGCCACCTCGCCCGGAATCAGCGTTTGGTGTACTGAGGCGCTTTGCGGGCTCGCTTCAGGCCCGGCTTCTTGCGCTCCTTCATGCGCGGATCCCGGGTCAGCAGGCCTGCCGACTTGAGCTGCGCCCGGAGGTCGGCATCCAGCACGCACAGCGCTCTGGCGATGCCATGGGCGACGGCTCCCGCCTGCCCAGAAACGCCGCCGCCTTCGACCTTGACCGTCACATGGCAGCGGTCCGCGAGCCCGGTCAGGCGCAACGGGCGCAGGGCGGCCTCCTCCAACTCCCTGCGGCCGAAGTGGCGCAGGGGCTCCCTGTCGTTGATCACCGCAGTCCCCTGGCCGGGATAGATCCTGACTCGCGCCACGGCCGTCTTGCGCCGGCCGGTCCCGTACGCGTACCTGGCCTGCTCCTCCTCGCTCACAGCGACACCACCTCCCCGCAATCGCCAAACCTGATCGCCTTGGGCTGCTGCGCCACATGGGGGTGATCCGAGCCGGCATAAATCTTCAACCGCTTAAGCTGCCTGCCCCCCAGGGTGTTGTGCTGCAGCATGCCTCGCACCGCCTCATGGAGGGGCGTGGTGGGGTCCCTCTTGACCACCTCATCGTAGGTTCGCTCCCTGCGGCCTCCGGGATATCCCGTGTAGTGGTCGTAGATCTTGGTCGTCCGCTTGCTCCCGGTCACCACAATCTCCCCCGCGTTGATCACCACCACGTGGTCGCCCATCAGGGCGTGGGGGGTGTAGGTCGCCAGGTGCTTGCCCCTCAGGAGGCGGGCTATGTTCACCGCCAGCCGGCCCAGGGTCTGGTTGCGGGCGTCCACCAGCCACCACTGCTCATCGGCGGTCGCCTCGCTGGCGACGAAACTGCGTTGTACTGTTGCGCTGCTCACGCTCGAACTCCCAACATGCTCGGCCGATGGTACTCCACCCGCCATTGATGCAATCCTCTGGCGGGGGCTGGCGCCCATCTCCGGCGTGCGCCCGCGCCCAGCGCGACTGCCTCGCGCAGCTCCCCTTGCCCAAGGCGTCTCAGCCCCAGGCCCACCAGGGCTCCGACCATGCTGCGCAGCATTCCCCGCAGGAACGCGTCGGCCCGCACCTCGATCTCGATCAGCCCACTGCGCCGGCGGACCTCGAGCAGATCGACCAGACGCCTGGTTGTTCCACCGGGTTCGGGGCTGGTGCCGAAGGCGCCGAAGTCGTGGGCTCCTAGCAGAGTTGCCGCGCCCTCCCGCATGGGGGACAGCTCCAACCTTGGATCCACCCCCCAGGCGTAGCGGCCGAGACCCGGTGGCAGCCAACTGCCGGCGACCAGCAGGTACCGGTAGCTCCGGCGCCAGGCGTCACGTCGCGGGTCAAACCCATCTGGAGCGGGAGCCGCGTGCAGGATCCTGATGTCCGGAGGCAGGTTGCGCTGACAACCCCGCCACAGCTCCGTGGGCTCGACAGGGCAAGGAACTGTGGCGACGGCCACCTGCCCATGAGCGTGGACGCCGGCGTCGGTCCGCCCCGCGGCGGCCAGGTGTGGCCGCGCTCCACAGGTGGACTCGATGGCCCCGGCCAGGCTTCCGGCGACGGTTTGCACTCCCGGCTGGACCTGCCAGCCGTGGTAGTCCGTTCCGTCGTAGGCGAGGGTCATCTGGAACCTGCGCTCCTCGACGTCAAGCGTCACTCGACAAACTCCATGATCACCACCGGCGCCCCATCCCCGGGCCGCGGCCCCTTGCCGATGATCCTGGTGTATCCCCCAGGACGATCCCGGAAACGCTCGGCGTATTGGGTGAACAGCTTCGCCGCCACATCCTCTCGGGTCAAGACTCGCGCAACCTGGCGGCGCGCGTGGACGTCGTCGACCTTGGCGGTGGTGACGAGCTTCTCGACCCAGCGCCGGACCTCCTTCGCCTTCGCCTCGGTGGTCTCTATCCGGCCATGCTCCACCAGTGCCGTGGCCAGGTTCTTGGTGAGGGCAATCCTATGGGCGGAGGTGCGCCCCAGTTTCCTACCGGCCTTTTGATGACGCATGTCTCCTAGCGCTCCGCCGGCTGGAAGAGCTGGTCCACCTCGTCCTCGGCCACGAACCCCTTTGCCACCAGCTTCTGCTTGATCTCGTCGAGGGACTTGGCCCCGAAGTTGCGCAGCGCCAGCAGTTCCTCCAGGCGCATCGCCAGCAACTCACCGACCTTTCCGATGTCGTTAGCCTTGAGACAGTTCAGCGCCCGCACACTGAGTTCGAGATCCTCCACCGGCACCGCGTTCAGGCGAGCCTGGGGGTCGTTGCCGCCAGCGGCCGCCTCCGTGGAAGCGGTGAGGCTCTTGTCGAAGCTAGAGAAGAGGTCCAGATGCCGGGTGTAGTACTGCGCAGCCCGACTCACCGCCTCCACCGGAGTGATGGTGCCGTTGGTGGACACCTCGAGCACCAGCTTCTCCCAGTCGGTGTCCTGGCCGACCCTGGTCTTCTCAACCATGAAGTTCGCCTTGACGACAGGGGTGAATATCGAGTCAACCGGTATCACCCCGATCGGCTGCCCCTCCTTCTTGTTGCGCTCCGCGGGGGTGTAACCGCGCCCCAGCTCCACTGTGAGGTCCATCCGCAGGCGGGCCTGCTCTCCGTCGAGCGTGCAGATGTACAGGTCCGGATTGGCGATCTCCACGTCGGAGTTGGGAGCGATGTCAGCAGCGGTCACCCGCCTGGCCCCGTGCGCCTCCAGGGTGAGATGCGCCCCTTCGGAATTGTGGCAGGTGAGGCTGAGCTGCTTGATGTTGAGCAGGATCTCACCGACATCTTCCTTGACATGCTTGATGCTGGAGAACTCGTGGGCCACCCCGTCGATGGAGACCGCCGTGACTGCGGCCCCGGTGAGCGACGACAGGAGGACCCGCCGCAGCGAGTTCCCCAGAGTGGTTCCGTAGCCGGTCTCCAACGGCTCGATCTCAAAGCGCCCGTGATCGGCCCCGCTGGCCACCTCATGGACTGTCGGCTGTATCGCGGTCTCTGGCATCTGCAGTAATTTCCTCGTGACTGGGGGGCCCGGGGGCCCCGGTGGCTAGCGGGAGTAGTACTCGACGATCAGCTGTTCGTCGATGCTGGTCTCCATCTCTCCGCGCTCCGGCTGGCGGGTGACCTCGACCCGCAACTCGGGGGCGTACAGGGAGAGCCAACTCGGCACGGCCTGGCCCCCGCGGAACTCCACCGACCGTCGGATGGGCTCGATCTCCCGGCTGCGCTCCCGTACCTGCACCACCTGCCCCGCGCGCAGCTGATAGGAGGGGATGTTCACGGTCTTACCGTCCACCTGAAAGTGGCGGTGAGACACGAGCTGGCGCGCCTCGCGGCGCGACGAGGCGAAGCCGGCTCGGTAGACGACATTGTCGAGCCGCTGCTCCAGCATCTGCAGGAGCACGGTGCCCGTGACACCCTTTCTAGCGGAGGCGCTGTCAAAGTAGTTCTCGAACTGGGTGTCGAGGACTCCGTAGATGCGCCGACCACGCTGCTTGGCCCGCAGCTGGATGCCGTACTCGCTGATCCTTCTCCGGCGGGCCATCCCATGTTGCCCGGGAGGAGTCGCGTTGCGCTTGGTGAACGTGCAGCGGTCGCCGACACACTTGGCGCCCTTCAAGAAGAGCTTGACGCCTTCGCGACGGCACTGCCGACAAGCGGGATTGTGTGGATTGGCCATCTCAGTGCTCCTCAGACCCGCCGGCGCTTGGGCGGACGGCAACCGTTGTGGGGCACCGGAGTCACATCGATGATCGCGCTGATCTCCAGCCCAGCCGCCTGAAGCTGTCGAATGGCGGCCTCGCGCCCTGACCCGGGGCCTTTCACCAGCACCTCGATGGTCTTCAGGCCGTGCTCCATCGCCCGCTTGGCGGCATTCTCCGCAGTGGTCTGGGCGGCGTAGGGGGTGCTCTTCCGCGACCCCTTGAAGCCGGACGATCCCGCGCTGCCGGAGGCTATGGTATTGCCCTGAGGATCAGTGAGGGTCACGATCGTGTTGTTGAAGGTGCTCAACACGTGCGCCTGGCCGACCGCGATGTTCTTGCGCTCGCGGCGCCTCGTCCGGACCACCTTCTTCTTCTTCGCCAAACCGTCTCCTCGCTTATTACCCGCCCGCAGTCACGGGCCGGTTACCTACTTGCCCTTCTTCCGACGCACGCCGACGGTCTTGCGGGGACCCCGGCGAGACCGGGCGTTGGTCCTGGTCCGCTGGCCGCGCACCGGCAGCCCGCGCCTGTGCCGCAGCCCCCGGTAGGTGCCGATCTCCATGAGACGCTTGATGTTCAGCGCCACCTGGCGGCGGAGATCGCCCTCGACCCGCCCAGGCAGCTCCTTGCCGACGACATCGCGCAGCCGACTCACCTGCGATTCGCTGAGATCGTTGACCCTGATACCGGGGTCGATCTGGGCGATCCTCAGGATCTTCTTGCTGGTGGTCGGACCGATTCCGAAGATGTAGGTCAAGCCTATCTCTATGCGCTTGTCCCTTGGCAGGTCGATGCCGGCAATGCGAGCCATCGTTCTCCTATCCCTGACGCTGCTTGTGCTTGGGGTTCTCGCAGATGACGCGCACGGTGCCGGAACGCCGGATGATCTTGCACTTGTCGCAGATCCTCTTCACCGAGGCCCGGACCTTCATCTTCCACTCCTAGCCGATTCCATCGCCACTACACCACCCGAGTCAAGATCCTACCCCGGCCCGGGTCGGTGGCCGATCTCTCGACCAACACTCTGTCCCCGGGAAGTAGGCGGATGCTTGCCAGCCGAGCCCGCCCGGCAGCGTGAGCCACCAACTTGTCACCGCCCTCCAGCTCGACTCGAAAGAGCGAGTTCGGCAACGGTTCAAGGATCCGACCCGGGATGGCCCCGGTGTCACTCAAGTTGGCAGGCACACAAAACCCGACAGAGGCTCGGCCCGCCAAGAGTATAGCGGATCCACCGCCTCAGGTCCCCATCAACCGACCCAGACGTGCTGGGGATCGGTAGTCGTCAGCACCTCCGGGCCCGCCTTGGTGATGGCGATGGAGTGCTCGTAGTAGCAGGAGCGCTCCCCATCCGCCGTGACCACCGTCCAACGGTCGGGGCGCACGACCGTGGCCGGCGCACCGCGGTTCACGATCGGCTCTATCGCCAAGCAGAGTCCCGGGCGAATCTCCACCCCGCGCCCTGGGGCGCCGTGATTCGGGACGTCCGGGTCCTCGTGCATGTCCCGGCCGATCCCATGGCCTGTGTACCCGCGCACGATGGAGAAGCCGTTGGCCTCGACGTGAGTCTGAACCGCGTGCCCTATGTCGCCGAGCCGGTTGCCGGGTTGAGCGGCGTTGATCCCCAGACGCAGCGCCTCTCTGGTCACCTCCACCAGCTTCTTTGAGTCTGGGTCCAGCTCGCCGCAGCCAACGCTCAGCCCCGCGTCCGCCCACCAGCCCTGATGGATCAGGCCGCAGTCCAGGCTCACCAGATCCCCCTCCAACAGGCGCCGCCCATCCGGAATGCCATGCACGACCTGGTCGTTGACCGAGACGCACAGGTGCTTGGGGAAGCCGTCATAGCCCAGAAACCCGGGAAAGCACCCGCGCCGCCTGATCTCGCGGTTGGCAGCCCGGTCGAGCTCCGTGGTGGTCACTCCAGGAGCCACCATCGCCGCCAGGATCTCCAGGACCTCGGCCAGGTAGTGCCCGGCTTGGCGCATGAGCTCGATCTCCTCGGGTCGCTTCAGACTGATCAAGCGAGCACCTGCAACAGGCTCTCGTTGACGGACTCGACACTGGCCGTCCCGTCAACCCTGACCACGGGAACCTCGTCACCGAGGTACTGCAGCACGGGCTCGGTCTGCTCCTGGTAGACCAAGAGGCGCTGGGTCACCACCTCCGGGCGGTCGTCCTCACGGTGCTCCAAGCCTGCGCGCCGGCTGAGGCGCTGGACGAGCTCCTCGCGGGGCACGTCGAGGACCACCACCAGATCCAGGGGCCGCTCCATCTGACCCAGCATCTCCTGCAACGAGCGCGCCTGAGCCACGGTGCGCGGGAAGCCGTCGAGGACAAACCCGCTCGCCCCGGAGGCATCCTCCAGACGGTGTCGGATCATGCTCACGATCACCTCGTCCGGCACCAGCTTCCCGGCCGCCATGTAGGATGAGGCCATCCGGCCCAGTTCCGAACCGCCGGCCCGGTGCTCCCTGAGCATGTCCCCGGGGGCGATGTGGTCCAGCCCATGCCTCTCCCGCAACAACTCGGCCTGGGTTCCCTTCCCGGAGCCGGGCGGACCGAACAGAATCAGGTTCCTCCGCAGTCCCTTCCCCTCCATGGTTCCCCCCTCAGCGAATGAAGCCCCGATACTGGCGCATGAGCAGCTGGGTCTCCAACTGCTTCATGGTGTCCAGGGACACGCCCACCACGATCAGGACTGCCGTGCCCCCCAGATAGAGGCCGGTGTTGGGTTGCTGGCCGGTGAGAAACGCGGTCAAGAGTGGCAACACCACGGTGACCACCCCTAGGAAGATGGCCCCCGCCAGGGTGATCCTGCTCATAACCCGAGCCAGGTACTGCGCCGTCGCCGCTCCGGGGCGGATGCCCGGGATGTAGGTGGCGCTCTTCTTCAGGTTGTCCGCAGCGTCATCCGGGTCGAAGGTGACGGCCGTGTAGAAGAAGGTGAAGCCCATGATCAAGGCGAAGTAAATGACCTCATAGCCGATATCAACTGCCAGACTCGGCCCCACCGGGTTCCAGTAGGTATGGAACCAGGTGGCGAGTTCCCCCACCACCCCCCCCGTCTGGCCCACTGCGGGCAGGAAGAAGTTGGCGAACAGGGTGGGAAAGAACATGATGGAGATGGCAAAGATAATCGGGATCACCCCGGCCTGATTCACCCGCAGAGGCAAGAAGCTGCTGCGCCCCTGATAGACCTGCCTGCCGACGACCCGCTGCGACGACTGGATTGGGATCTTCCGGGTTGCCTGCTGGACGAAGATGATCCCGGCCGCCACCACGACTCCGATCACGGCGAACATGAAGATGGTGAACGTCTGGCTGTGGCCGCCGTTGGTGAACGAGATCAGTCCGTTGGGGATCTGGGCCACGATGCCGGTCATGATGATGATCGAAACCCCGTTGCCCAGCCCGTACTCGGTGATCAGCTCCCCGAACCACATCATCACCACGGTGCCACCGGTCAGGATGATGATGATCCCCACCGTGGCCGGGAAAGAGGTGCTGGGAGACAGGATGTTCTGCCCCTGATAGCTGTACGTCTCGAAGAGCCGGGTGTACCCGAACGACTGCAGCAGGGCCAAGCCGACCGTCAGATAGCGGGAGTACTGGGTCAGGCGGCGACGCCCGAGGTCACCCTCCTTGGACATCTCCTTGACCCTGGTGGAGATCACGGTCATCAGCTGCATGATGATGGTGGCGTTGATGTACGGGTTCAGCCCCAGCGCCACTATCGAGATTCCCGCGTTGGACCCGGTGCTGATACCGCTTCCTGAGAAGAGGTTGACCAGCCCCAGGATGCTGTTGCTGTCGTACAGCTGCTTCAGGACCCCCCCGTTCACGCCGGGGATGGTGATCGTGGCCAGCATCCTGAACACGATGATCAGCCCGATCGTGATCAGCAGCTTGCGTCGAAGCTCAGAGACCTGCATGGCGGCGCGAAGGGCACCGAACAGGTTCATGGCGCCTGGTCCTGCCCTCCGGCCGAGAATTCAGGAGCATCGCCTTGCGCGGCGGGCGCCAGGATCGTCACGGACCCCCCTGCCCTCTCGATCGCGGCCACCGCCGCGCCACTGGCGCGATGAACGCTCACCGAAACCCCCGAGGGATCACCGCCGCCTGCCAGCAATTTGACCGGCCGAGATGCGCTGCGGATCAGCCCGGCCTCGCGCAGGGACTCGATGTCCACCTTGGCACCGTCCTCGAACCTCTTGAGCTTCCCGCAGTTGACCACCTGGTATTCGATACGGAAGCGATTGTAGAAGCCGCGCAGCTTCGGCACCCTCTGGGTCAGGGGCATCTGCCCACCCTCGAACCCGCGTGGCAGGCTCCATGAGCTTCTCGCTCCCTGCCCCTTCTGGCCCCTTCCGGCAGTCTTGCCGCCCCCGGCAGAGATTCCGCGGCCCACCCGTTTGCGCGGCCGCCTGCTCCCCTTGGCGGGGGTGACTTCGTCCAGCCTCACCTGGAGCTCTCCCCCGAGTCGGGGCCTTCCTCGACCGTGACCAAGTGGGGCACCGTCGAGATCATGCCTCGAATTGAAGCCGTGTCACGGTGCTCGACCGTCTGGTTGAGCCGCCTCAGCCCCAGCGCCGCTATGGTGCGCTTCTGGTTGCCCGCGTATCCTATCGCGCTCTTTGTCCATCTCACGCGCAGGGTCTTGGTAGCCTCACTCACCGCCGGCCACCCCCGCGGCGGCCACTTCCGAGGCCCGCACCCCGAGCTCCGCCAGGGTCTTGCCCCGAAGCCGCGCCACCGTCTCGGCCGTCCGCAGCTCTTGAAGCGCCGCGATCGTGGCCCTGACCGTGTTGATGGGGTTGTCGCTGCCGAGCGACTTGGTCAGGATGTCCTTGATACCGGCCAGCTCCACCACGGCCCGCATGGCGCCGCCTGAAATAACCCCCGTGCCGGGTGAGGCCGGGCGCAGCAGCACCCTGGCGGCCCCCTCCTTGCGCAGGACTGAGTGGGGGATGGTCCGCCCGACCATGGGCACGGTGATCATGTGCTTCTTGGCGTCATCCACCCCTTTGCGGATCGCCTCCGGTACCTCTCCTGCCTTGCCCAGCCCCGCGCCCACGCGCCCAGCCCCGTCCCCGACCACGACCAGGGCGGAGAAAGAGAATCTCCTTCCCCCTTGGACCACCTTGGCCACGCGGTTGAGGCTCACGACCCGCTCCGCAAACTCACCACGCGCATCCCGATCGGAGCGCGCCATATTCATACTCATAAAAGCGCCTTCAGAATTCCAACCCGGCCCCGCGGGCCGCGTCGGCTAGGGCTTGGACTCGACCATGGTACAGGTATCCGCCCCGGTCGAAGACGACCCGGTTGACTCCAGCCGCCACGGCGCGCTCGGCAATGGCGGTCCCCACGGCGGTGGCACTGGCCCGATTGGAACCCTTGGCCCCGAGCTGGTCCTCCACCGTGCTGGCAGCGACCAGGGTTCTCCCAGTCGTGTCGTCCACCACCTGGGCGTACAGATGCCTGAGGCTGCGGTAGACGCACAGGCGAGGCCTTTCGGAGGTGCCCTGCAGGCGCCGCCGCACCCTGCGGTGGCGGTGCCGCCTGGCGGTGGCGCGATCTTGATTGGTCATCTCAGCCCTTGGCTCCCTTACCGCTCTTTCCAGCCTTGCGTCTAACGATCTCGCCGCGATACCGGACCCCCTTGCCCTTGTAGGGCTCGGGGGGCCTGGTGGAACGAATCTTCGCGGCCAGCTGCCCGACTGACTCCTTGTCCATCCCGCTGACGGCGACCCGGGTGGGCTCGGGAACCTCGACCTTTAGCCCGGCCGGCGGTGTAATGCGGATGGGATGGGAATATCCCAGCTGCAGCTGCAGATCGGCGCCCTGCAGCGCCGCCCGATAGCCCACCCCCTGCAGTTCCAGCTCGCGCCTGAACCCGGTGGTAACCCCGGTGACCATGTTGGCGACAAGAGTGCGACTCAGCCCATGGAGCGAACGGTGATTGGAAGAATCCGTGGGCCGCTCGACCAAGACCGCGGAACCATCCTGGCGCGCGCTGATGGGATACGGAAGCTCCCGGCTCATCTCGCCCAGCGGCCCCACTACCACCACCTTCTGTCCCTGCACCGTCACCGTGACCCCGGCGGGCAGCGGTATCGGCGACCTCCCAATTCTTGACAT
>DAHWNZ010000159.1:0-841 GCA_027339635.1 Candidatus Dormiibacterota bacterium | reverse complement strand
CGGGATGCCGCAGCGGGTCGAACCGCCCGCATTGATGATTACAGCGGAACTCGACGTCGTGCTTCGACCCGAGATGGCGCAGGGGATGGAAACCTGGGTGCCGAATCTCAGAAAGATCGTGCTGGTCAAAGGCTCCGGCCATTGGACCCAGCAGGAGAAACCCGAGGCGGTAAACACCGCGATACTGGAGTTTCTGGCCGATTTGAAATCGTGATACATCGATCCGTCGCCTGAATCACGCCGCAAAGAGGCAAAATCCAATGGAAAAGATCGGCACCGTGAGGGAACTCTGGCGCTACCCGGTCAAGTCGATGGCGGGCGAGCGGATCGCGCGCTGCGAGGTTGCCGCGCTTGGCGTCGCGGGCGATCGCGGATGGGCGCTGCGCGACGAAAAGGCGGGCGAGGTGCGCGGCGCGAAGAAGCTTGGCGGCCTGATGCGGTGCCGCGCGGTTTACCTCGAGGAGCCCACGGCCGGTCGCATCCCGCACGTCGAAATCACTTTGCCCGGGAACGAGCGCGTGTGCACCACGGACGCGCAGTCGGTCAACCGAAAGCTTTCCGAGTTTCTGGGCCGCCCGGTCACCATCTGGCCGCTGCAGCCGCCTGAAAACCGCGACTTCTACCGGCGCGGCGCTCCCGACAACCCGGACATGAATTTGGAACTGCGCGAGATCTTCGGGCGTGTCGGCGACGAGCCGCTGCCGGACCTGACGAACGTTCCGCCCGAGATCTTTGAATTCACTTCGCCGCTCGGCACGTACTTCGACGTGTTCCCGCTGCATATCCTCACGACCGCGTCGCTCGAGGAGCTTGCCCGGCGAAACCCCCACTCGATAATCGA
>DAHWNZ010000158.1:595-850 GCA_027339635.1 Candidatus Dormiibacterota bacterium | reverse complement strand
GCGCTGGAGGTCTTGCTGTGACCGCTCCTACTCGGGTCACCCAGGCGGGTCAGGCCTACCTCGAACTGCGGGCCAAGGCTCGTGGCGATCGCAGCCCGGTTGACGAGCTGTTGCAGCTCTACGTCCTCGAGACGTTCCTCCCTCGCCTGGCCAACTCCCGGTTCGCTGACCAGCTCGTCTTGAAAGGCGGGGTGCTCCTGGCTGCCTTCGGTGAACGCCGCCCGACCCGCGATATCGACCTGCAGGCCCAAGTGC
>DAHWNZ010000158.1:0-585 GCA_027339635.1 Candidatus Dormiibacterota bacterium | reverse complement strand
AGTCGCGTCCCTTCGCCTCGACGACGGCGTGGTGTTCGACGTGGGCGGCGCGACGGCAACCAGCCATGCGTAGGGATGGCTGGCGAGCAACTCTTCGCGGCACAGCTCTGGCTCGAGCGGCCCGAGCTGCAACGTCCGGCGGATCAGGGCCGCCTTGTTGGCCATGGTGGACTTCGCCACCCCGGTGGCCATGGCGAGCTCGTCGGAGCGCAGGTGCGGCTCCTGGCTCGGGTCGAACAGGAAGTTGATGCTGCCCACGGTGTAGAGGCAGCCGCGGCCCAGACGCGCCGCTCGCCGCGCGCCAGTGGAGACGGTCGCTTGCGAGCCAGCTTGGCGAGCAGGCGAAGGCACAGCGAGCCGTACTCGTCGTCGAGGTGCTCGACGCACACCTCGTCGACGAGGGCCGCGATCTCGGCGACGTCGGCCCGTAGCGCCTTCGGCACCCGCAGGCTCGAGAGGTCGTCGCTCGGCATCGGGGTTCCGGGCGCCTCGGTCATGGCCGTGACCCCGCGGCCCTGCCGGCTCCACCAGAATCCGGCGTGGCGACGCGTGCGGCGCGTCCGGAGGCTGCACCTGGGCCGCTCG
>DAHWNZ010000157.1:515-860 GCA_027339635.1 Candidatus Dormiibacterota bacterium | reverse complement strand
GCCCGTCTGGATCTGGTCCGCTCACTTTCGAGAGGGGAGCCTCGGGCGGTGTCTGATTGAAGCTCGGCGCCCCGTTGTCCAATCGGGAGGACCCACCAAATGAATTTCCCTGTTAGCTGGAGGAGCCGGGGATCGGCCGCCGCGGCGCTCCTTGGTGGAGCCTTACTTCTGGCCAGCTGCGCCTCGGCGACGAACGGCGGTGTCCACCGATCGGGAGCCGTGGTGACCTTCGCGGAGCAGCCTGGGGCCGCTCCCAACTTCATCCTGCCGCTTCAAAGTGGGGCCTTCCTCAACACGAACAATCTGCCCCAGTTCTCCCAGCTTCTTTACCTCCCGCTCTACTGG
>DAHWNZ010000157.1:0-505 GCA_027339635.1 Candidatus Dormiibacterota bacterium | reverse complement strand
GAACGAGCCCTTGAGCCTGGCCTACCCACCGCTGTTCTCCTCCAACAACACGGTTGTCACGGTCAAGCTGAAGCATTGGGTCTGGTCTGACGGCAAACCCGTGACGGCCAGGGACGTCGTCTTCTGGATGAACCTTCTGAGCGCCGTCACCGATCCCACTATTCCTCAGATCGGGACGACATCCCTTCCCGGGCCCGGGTGGGGGGCGTCCTCTCCCGGCGCCTTTCCTGAGAACGTCGTCAGCTATTCTGCGACCGGCACCTACACCGTGGAGTTCAAGCTCAACGCCTCATACAACCCGACCTGGTTCACCTACAACGAGTTGAGCCAGATCTATCCCATGCCTACCCACGCCTGGGACCGGCTCTCCATGAACGGGCCCACCGGCTCCTACGACGCCTCGGCCGAGGCTCGCTCCTTGGCTCCGGCCAGCGCCGGACTTCCCGCCAACTCCTACCTGCCCAATGACCCCGGGACCGCCAACACAGGGGCTCTGGGCGTGGCA
>DAHWNZ010000156.1:0-884 GCA_027339635.1 Candidatus Dormiibacterota bacterium | reverse complement strand
CAGCCAGCCGCCCCAGTCGTTCAGCTCCCACTTGCAACCCTTCGGGCACGGCGTGGCTTCGCCGTACACCGTGTTGAAGGTCGCGCTCGAGAGGTTCAGGCGGATGCCCGCCGACGACGCCGCTGCCGCGTAGGTCGTGTTGATGATCTTCAGGTTCGAGGGCTCCGTCGAGTAGACGAATGTGAAGTTGAGCTTCGCACCCTTCTTGATGCCCTTCCCGCACTTGCCTGGGCCAGTGCCCGGCTTCTGGCAGGTGTCGACGCCGCCAGGGACCACCTTCCAGCCGTGAGCCTTCAGGAGCGCCTTCGCGTCCGACACGCTGTAGGGATAGGGGTTCTTGAACGCTGTCTTGGAGAGGAACGGCGTCTTCACCGCGTCGGGGATCGGCGTGTAGTTGGGCGCCCCGTAGCCCTTGAGGATCCTGCTGATGACGAGTGTCTGGTTCATCAGGTGCTGCATGGCCTGCCGGAAGTACAGCTGGTTGAAGATCGGGCCTGCGTTCCCTGTGTCACCGGTCGACTTGAAGTTGTACGGGATGTATGTGAACTGCCATGTCGGTGAGTCGACCAAGTCGTATGTGGCGGTGAGCCGCGGGTTGTTGGGACCGAGCGCGGGGAGCACGCCCGGCCTCCCGATCTTCTTGGCCGGCGCGGTGAGCTCTGTCGAGCCCAGGTGGCCGACGTCGAGTGTGCCGCTCGCAAGAGCGTTGAACATGGCCGATGTCGAGGTGTACGCCTTGTCGATGTACTCCTTGATCTTCGGCTTGTTCGGCCCCGAGTACTTCGGGTTCGGCACCATCGTGAAGCCGACTGTCGGGGTGAAGGACGAGAGCTTCCACGGCCCGTCCACCACGCTCCAGATCTTGCTGGTCGCGTAGGTCGGGA
>DAHWNZ010000155.1:560-899 GCA_027339635.1 Candidatus Dormiibacterota bacterium | reverse complement strand
TCCTGCACGCAGCCGCTGCCGGGGATCGAGGCGGACATCGTCGATGATCACGGCGAGCCGGTCACGAAGCCCGACGAGGGCGGCTATCTGGTGATCAAGAAGCCCTGGCCTTCGATGCTGCGCACGATCTGGCGCAACAACGACCGCTACACGGCGGCGTATTGGGAGAAATTTCAAAACCGCTACTACGTGGCGGGCGACAGCGCGCACCGCGATGCCGACGGATACTTCTGGATCATGGGCCGTATCGACGATGTGCTCAATGTCGCCGGTCACCGGCTCGGAACCATGGAGATCGAGTCGGCGCTGGTGTCGCATCCGCGAGTCGCCGAGGCGGCG
>DAHWNZ010000155.1:0-550 GCA_027339635.1 Candidatus Dormiibacterota bacterium | reverse complement strand
CCGGGGCGCGCATCCGAAGGGGGACACGGCGCAGCTCGCCCAGGTCCTGCGCGAGTGGGTCGGCCAACAGCTGGGCGCCATAGCCAAACCGGATGAAATCCGCTTCACCGATAATCTGCCCAAGACCCGCTCGGGCAAGATCATGCGCCGTTTGCTGCGCGCGATCGCCCGCGGCGAGGACATCACGCAGGACGTTTCCACGCTGGAGAACCCGGCGATACTCGAGCAACTGCGCGGGGGTGTGGCCACGGCGGGGAGCAAACCGCGGCCCGCGCGCGCCAAGCGCGCTGCGCCGTCACGGGCGCGCTCCGTGCGCCGCCTCCGAGCGACGGCGAAGCCCACGGGCGCGGCACGTGGGACGCGGCGCGCTGCGCTGAAGCAGGTCAAACCACCGGCCCTGCGAACCCGGCGTGCCAAGGTGACGCAAGTGAAAGCCAAGCGGAGCGCACCGGTCAAGGCCAAGAAGCGCACCGCGGTCAAGGCGAAAGTGGCGAGACCCCGGCAGACAGCCTCGCGCAGCCGCGCCGCTCGGCCGAAGCGATCCCCTCGG
>DAHWNZ010000154.1:0-915 GCA_027339635.1 Candidatus Dormiibacterota bacterium | reverse complement strand
CTTGGAGTGTGCCTGTAAAAGCTAATGATCGATGAAGCTGAGTCAGAAAAATCAATCCACTCAAAACCTCTCGACTCTGAATCCATGAGGCTCATTCCAGATCTTCTATATAGAGAATTCAAGTCTCCGACAAGTTGTGATATCCTGCTTCCGTCATCTGATGATGCGGTATTCCAGTTCAGTCCGGAAGTGACATTCCACTCCTCATGCTGACCGAACTCCGATCCCATGAATAGAAGCTTCTTTCCAGGGGACAGGAACATGAAAGCAAGCAGGGATCTCAGGTTTGCAAGCTTCTGCCAGTTGTCTCCGGGCATTTTTGTGTATAAGCTTCCCTTCATATGTACAACCTCGTCATGTGAAAGAGGCAGAATGAACGATTCGCTGAATGCATACCAGATCGTGAATGTGAGTATATTATGCTGGTACTTCCGGTATATCGGGTCGTGGGAAAAATAGTCAAGCGTGTCGTGCATCCAGCCCATGTTCCACTTGAAATCAAATCCAAGTCCCCCTGTTCTGGTATCCTTCGTCACAGAAGGCCATGCAGTGGACTCCTCTGCAATTGTGATGACTCCAGGGAAACTTTCATGCAGTGTGTCATTAAGGCCCCTAAGAAAAGCTATGGAATCAAGGTTCTCCCTTCCGCCATACTGATTAGGTATCCACTCGCCCTCCTTCCTGGAATAATCGAGGTAAAGCATTGAGCTTACGGCGTCTATCCTGATACCATCGGCATGATAGACATCGACCCAGAAAATGGCGTTTGATATCAGGTAGTTCTTCACCTCGAATCTTGACAGGTTAAATATCCTAGTACCCCAGTCTGGATGCAGCCCCTTCCTTGGATCAGCATGTTCATAAAGATGAGTCCCATCAAAGTTATAGAGGCCGTATTCGTCCGCAGGAAAATGT
>DAHWNZ010000153.1:0-955 GCA_027339635.1 Candidatus Dormiibacterota bacterium | reverse complement strand
GTGAAGTCATCGACGGGGATGTCGTGAAGCGGGCCTCCCAGGAAGTAGCTGGCGCTGATGGCGTTGAACGAGACGTCGATGCCGCCGTGCTCGGCCACCACTTGGTCGAGGTGCGCTTCTACTTCGGCCGAGCTGAGGGCGTCGATCTGGACCGCTTCGGCGCTGAGGCCCCGCGCACTCAGCGGCTGCACCACACTCTCGAGCGAGGGAAGAGTGCGGCCGGCGACGATGACTTGCGCCCCCTGTTCGGCAAATGCCGCAGCGACCGCGCCGCCGATCGCACCACCCCCACCGTATACCACCACGACCCGACCATCCAAAAGCATATCCATCCCTCCGCACCGCCCAGCCGCCCGGCGGAGTATAGGCGGCGCCCCTGCTAGCACACGGCGCGGCGCTCCACAGTGGCGACCCAAGCCCATCGGCTGAGATCACCGGAGCGGGAGACGGGGGTCGAACCCGCGACCTTCTCCTTGGCAAGGAGAGCGTCCCGTTTCGGAGGATATCGACTTCGTTTTGTCATGTTCGTGTAGTTAGACCTCTTCTCGTCTACCACCGCAAGACGAGAGAGATCGTCCTAAGACCGGCCTTAGAACCAGGCACGGTGACAGCACGGTGAGCCAAGCGCCCCCCTGGACGGCCAGCGCGCTCTGGACGTGGCGAGGCCCCGTTCCTGCAACGACAGCCACCGGGGAACGTGTACAGGAGGCCGCGGCCTCTCACCCGTGTCGTGGCTGTGCGCTCAGCGCCCGAGCAATCACTGGAGCCATCCCGGGTGTCAGGCATGACCAGGGCCAACTCGTTGGAGACGGGGTCAGGGGACTTGTGCGAGGCCGGGGTGAACCGAGGGAGCGTGAGCCCTCTGCCGTCTCTGGCGGGGCCGGAGCCAACCCCGGCAATCAGCCCGTGAGCGCGGCCGGGGCCAAACTCGAGCCCGAGGCGCCGCTGGTCAGCT
>DAHWNZ010000152.1:0-956 GCA_027339635.1 Candidatus Dormiibacterota bacterium | reverse complement strand
CGGCGGCCCGGATCGCCTCGTCGCTCGCCCCCGGCCGGCCGTAGGCGATGTTGGCCCGCACGGAGTCGGAGAAGAGGAAGCGGTCTTCGAAGACGATGCCGACCTGGCGGCGGAGCGAGGCGAGGGCCACGCGTCGGACGTCGACGCCGTCCACCGTCACCGTGCCCGCCGTCGGGTCGTAGAACCGTGAGACGAGCATGGTGAGGGTGGACTTCCCGCTTCCGCTCGGTCCGACGATCGCCACCCGCTCGCCCGCTGCGATGTGCAGGTGGACGCCGGTGAGGACGGGTTCGCCGTCTCCGTAGGCGAAGTGGACGTCGGTGAAGTCGATCCTGCCGTCGAGCGTGGGGAGCGCCACGGGGTCGGGCGGGTCGGCGATGGCCGGTTCCATGTCGATCAGCTGGAAGATCCGGTCGAGCCCGGCGCGCGCCTGTTGGCCGATGGTGAGGACGCCGGCCAGCTGCCGCGCCGGCGCCATCAGCGAGACGATGTAGGTGGAGAAGGCGAGGAAGGTGCCGAGGGAGATCTGGTGGCGCAGGGCCATCCAGCCGCCGAGGGCGAGGATCGCCACCTGGCCCAGGCTCGGGATGGACTCGAGCAGCGGCTGGTACCGGGCCTGGAGGCGCACCGCCCGCATCTGGGAGCCGTAGAGCACCTTGGCCGCGTCGGCGATGCGACGGACCTCGCGCTGTTCCTGCCCGAAGGCCTTCACCACCCGCACGCCGTTCAGGTCCTCGTCCACGATGGACACGAGCTCGCCCTCGCGTTGCTGGGCGTCCCAGGTGGCGGGAAAGATGCGCCACCGCATGCGGTAGGACACCAGCAGGAGCGCGGGTGCGATCACCACGCTCACCGTGCCGAGCAGCGGCGAGAGGTACAGCATCACGCCGAGGGACAGCACCATGAGCAGCACGTTGCCGCTCATGATGGGAACGAAGTTGAGCAGCCCCTGCACG
>DAHWNZ010000151.1:0-975 GCA_027339635.1 Candidatus Dormiibacterota bacterium | reverse complement strand
GAGTTGCGCCTCTCGACCGTCGCCCAGGACCTGGTCCCAAGGGTCCGGGCGATCGAGGAGGCCCTGTATGACCTTATCGACGCGACGCTCCCCGACCCCGCCGTCGCGACGGTCATCGAGAGCTTGAACACCCTTGTGTCCGGAACACCCTCGGGCGCCGCTCTCGAACGGCGCAGACGCCATCAACAGCTCCACCACGCTGGACCGTAACTGGGAAGGAGGTGAAGTGACAGACACCCATCTCGACCCCGCAAAAGTTGCATCGCGCCAGGCAGCGTTGAATGGCGCCAGGTCCCGCAGAGCGGTCCGGCGAATTGCCCGCCATCGCGATCCCGGCGTCGACCGGCCGGAGCGACTGATGATCGGCGGACATCCCCACCCAGTCTTGACCCGAACTGCAGCCCCGGGGAGACCGGTGGTTCTCCAGGTGCACGGCTTTCTGGATCCAGCGTTGGCCGCGGCCAGGCGGATCGGAGGGCAGTGTCCGATAAGCGGTGCTTATCGGACAGGGAGGAGCGTTGGCTGCGCCTGAGGGGGATGCGGAGATCGGTGGCCTATCCGCTGAGCCTCTTACTTGACCATGCCGAACGGATCCGCAACAGCGTGCTGGTTCGCGTTGTTCCAGAACCCCTGGATCACGAAGCCGTATTCGGGCAGCTCGTTGGTGAACGGGTCGAACATGGCGTTGCCCGAGGGCAGCTTCCAGTCCGCCTGCAGCTCACATCCCAGAGCGAAGACGGTCACCAGCTCGGCGCCGGCCCGCGCCATCCGCGACGTCGCGGCGTCGGCTTCGTAGGTGTTCCAGGCGCCGCAGGCGTCGATGACCGGATACACCGGGTAGCCGTCGTTGCGCATGGCCAGGGTAGGCATCGAACAACAGGTGCCGATGGTGACTCCCGAGATGATCACGTGAGTGCGGCCGGTCCGGGCGAGGAGGTCCTCCAGGGCGGCGCGGAAGGTGGGGTCCTCGTAGCA
>DAHWNZ010000150.1:0-994 GCA_027339635.1 Candidatus Dormiibacterota bacterium | reverse complement strand
AGCCACCGCTCCGCATAAGAGGCCACCGTAGGCCCTCTCCCCCGCCGGGCGGAGATCAGGCCCAGGTGCCTGTCGCGGAGCGCCGATTCGAGCTTGGCCTGAACCTCGGCCCGCGTCCGCCCGTAGAAGGCGCGGCGGATGGGCTGGCCATCGCCGTCCCGGACCGTGTACCTCCCTTGCCAGCGCCCATCGGCGAGCCTGCCTACGCTGCCCTCCCCGTTGGCCCGCTTGCCCGCCATGTGTCCCCTCCCCGGCTCAACGGTTGCAACCGGGCCGAGGCCAGCCTGATGCCAACCGTGATGCCAACCGTGATGCCAACCCGGATGCACACCAGTCTACGCCAGTCCACCGGGCTCCGGGCAACTGCGCGTCAGTTGAGTTCGGGAACCCGGAGTGGCGGTGGTGGGGGTGGCTCCGAAGTGGTCTGGAGTCGGTCTCAAAAACCGTTGAGCGCAAGCTCGTGTGGGTTCGACTCCCACTGCTGGCACCAAGTTGCGCTGCCGTCAGACGTGATGGCCAGCAGAGGAGCCCTTCCGGGCCGGGCCACCGGATGTTTGTGCGCCCCGGAATGGCGAAGCCACATGGCGGCAACCGCTTCGCCGTCGGCCGGCCCTATGGCCCCTCCCTGACTGACCCGTTCACCATCCTCACCAGCTCCCGCCGGCGAGTTTGCGGACCGCAGGGAACCCACCAACCTTGCGCCGGGCCGCGGGGCGAGCCGAACCCTGGTTCGTCGAGGAGCGGGACTACCGGTCCGCCGCCTCCAAACGGCCGCGGAGCCACGATTCCGGCGCCTGGATCTGGAAGAGGGCCCGGCTCTGCAGCCGCACCAGGAGCACCTCGTGGCTGCGCCCCTCCTCCCGGGCGATTGCCCGCGACAGGCCAAGGGGCAAGCCGGCCACGCTCAAGAACCCCATCACCGCCGACCAGACGAAGACACCGCCGTAGATGGCGAGGGGCACGAAGATGAACTCCATGAGCGCCACCAATACCA
>DAHWNZ010000014.1:0-40972 GCA_027339635.1 Candidatus Dormiibacterota bacterium | reverse complement strand
TGGCCAGGATGTCCGGCACCACCACCACGCCCCGCTGATGGAAGATGTCATCCGCCTCAGGGGTGGTCGGCCCGTTGGCCGCTTCGACGATCAGCTTGGCCTGGATTCTGGCCGCATTCTCCAGGCTGAACTGGTTCTCCAGGGCTGCTGGAACCAAGACGGTCACGGGCAGCTCCAGGAGCGCCGAATTGGAGATCTCCTCCTTGGCTCCCGGGAAGCCGGTCACGCGGCCATGCTCGGCCTGATGGCTGAGCAGAGCGGGGACGTCCAGCCCGTCCGGGTTGTAGATCCCCCCGAAGACGTCTGACACCGCCACCACCTTGAATCCTTCGGCGCTGAGCAGCTGTGCGCTGACGCTGCCCACATTGCCGAATCCCTGGATGGCCACGGTGCACTTTGCGGGCTCCCAATTGAGCCTCCGGCAGGCTTCGAGGGTCACCACCGTCACCCCCCTGCCGGTCGCGGCCGGCCGACCTTCGGACCCCCCGATGGAGAGCGGCTTCCCGGTGACCGTGGCCGGCACCGAGTAGCCCTTCTCCATGGAGATCGTGTCCATGATCCAGGCCATCGTCTGTTGATTGGTGTTGACGTCTGGTGCGGGTATGTCGCTCTCCGGACCGATCAGGAGAGAGATCTCGCTGGCGAATCGCCGGGTGAGATTCTCCAGCTCCTTCTGGCTCAGCTCGCTCGGATCGCAGATGACCCCTCCCTTGGCGCCGCCATAGGGGAGGTTGGTGACCGCACACTTCCAGGTCATCCACATCGACAGCGCCTTGACCTCGTCCAGGCTCACCTGAGGGTGGTAGCGGATCCCGCCCTTGGCGGGACCTCGGGTCAGATTGTGCTGCACCCGATAGCCGGTGAAGACCCGGATCGAGCCGTCGTCCATCCTGACTGGGAAGTTGACCGTGAATTCGCGGCGCACCTCACGCAGCACGGCACGCAGCCCGGAGTCCAACTCCAGTAGCGAGGCAGCCTGGTCGAACTGCCTCTGAGCCGTGATGTAGGGATTTGCCGGCGCCGCCGTGGTCGCCGGGGTTGTCAAGACGCTGTTGGCCATCGACCTGCGCCCTCCAAGTATCTTCTTGGGGCCGCCAAAATGGGTCGACCCGCCAGCTAGCGTAGCCCCCCACGGCCGCCGGGTGTCAAGTTCCGACCACTTTTGAGAGCCCGGGAAGGCAGGCCCATGGTGCGGCCTGAAGCGGCAGGCCATGAGTTGAACTGGCCTCGACGGGCACCCTTGGCGAGTGCAGCTCCTGGAATGCCAGGTAGCCGGGCTGTGTTGCTGCCGACCCATGAGGTCGGTGGCCGCCCACGATAGTCCACCTGGTCTTGTGCGAGAGGCGAGCCTTGTTGCCTCACCGGATGCGCGAAGAGGAAGGCTGAGGACGGGTTTGGTAGGTCAACGGCAAGTGCAGGCAGGGCGACATCTCCTCACTGTGTGGCCTGGCACGGAGAAGTGACGCCCTCGGTGAGCCCGTCCCAGGCGCCCAACCCACGCACCACCTCGTGGTCGTAGCCGCGCTCGAAATGAATGGGCTCGACATCGGCCATGAGTTCCCTTCCGGCTGCGGAATCGACGAAGGCTGCCAGCAAGAGGCAGTCATGGCCGTTGGCGGGCGTTCGGGCCCAACCAAGGGTCACTCGCAGGTTTTGCCGCGATTGACCAACTCCAGAGGACCTCGTCGCGTATATGGGGCTGCGGCCAGCAGCTTCTCCGCCCCAAGGGCCCTGTACGCGCTATGGTCGATGGCGACCTCGAACGGGTCGAAGCCGACCTTCCGGCGCAGGCACGGAGCGTCTTGCCTGAGGTGGCCCCGAAGGGACCCGGCTGAAGCCAGCAACCTCCGCGTGAGCGCCGGCTGCTCGCGCTTCCTGTGCCCAGGCGCCCCCGGTGGACCAAGAGCAGCCAAGCGTCGGTCTGACGACGATGGCTTGGTAGCAATCCCGGTTGGGGATCGGGCACCGATGCAGCCGCAGCGGATGGTTGCGGATGAGCAGGAGCGTTGCGGTGGCCCGAGTCGAGCCTGAGGCAGGGGTGCGACCGCCCCGACCGGTGGCTGGGGTGCTGCGAGTTCGGCGAGCCTGCCCCCGGCCTGGAGGTCTACCGCGCGAGGGTGGCCGGTGACCAGATGGACGCGGGGGATGGGCCGTCTCAAGCGGGAGCGTGGCCGTCGCGCCCGGGCAGGCAGCGAAGCGGCCAAAGACGGTTTGCCACCGTGGCGAGCGGCAACCTCGGCTAACCGCAGTTCCCCCGCGCAGCCGATGGGTCGTGGGGAGAGATGCCTTGGTGTCCCCAGAGTGATCCGGAGCCGGTGCCGCCTCCTACTCCCCGATGCTGCCGTCTATCGCTTCCCGCAGCAGGTCCGCGTGTCCCAGATGCCTGGCCGTCTCCTCGATCAGATTTAGCAAAACCCAGCGCAGTGAGAAGGGACGGCCGTCTCGCAATGGCAGGGCCGAGAGCTGATCAGGGCCAGATGCTGAGGCCACCACCTGCCGACTGCGCTGGCAGGCTTGCTGGTAGCGCAGCCTGAGGGCGTCCGGGTCAACCTCCACAGACTTCCGAAACTCCCATTCCGGGTCGCTGTCGAAGTCCACCTCCGACCAGGGCTGGCGCAGGGTCCCACCGGCAAATCGCTCTTCCATCCAACTCTCCTCCACCAGTGCGAGGTGATAGAGCAGGCCACCCAGGGACAGGCTAGAGTTGGGAATGCGCCGCGCCATGCCGTCCTTGTCGAGCCCAGCCGTCTTGGCCAGCATCGTCTGCCGCTGCAGGTCCAGGAACCGCTCCAGGAGGACCAGGTCCTGACCCGCCGGTTCAGGCTCGTCCCTGCTGAGCAGAGCGAGGAACGCGAGCACTCGCTGAACCACCAGGCGCGACGCTTGCATGTCGTAGGCTGGCAGGCTGCTGTCCGTGAACAGGTGCTGGTCTCCTGGATACAGGAAGAGCTGCGCCCCACGCACCTTGGCGACGAGTTCTCGGGCCGCGATCACATCTTCCTCATCCATGAAGTAGGGATCGCGGTCCATGGCGTGGACCTGCACTCGTACTCCGGCCGGCCAGGAGCCGTCCCCGAACTCCGAGTGCGGAAGGCAGGCGTGCAGCAGCACCGCCCCCTTTGCCCCCTTGCGTGTTTGCGCCAGCATCTGGGCAGGCATCACCCCGAGCGAGCATCCGACATACACCAGTGCGCCGGGAAGACCCTCCACCGCCTTCCTAGCGCGATCCACTATTGTTTCGAATCCGATCGTCCGCGCGTGGGCGACACCCTCGGCGATGGTGGGAAAGGTGCGACCGTCATACAGGTCCGGAACCCGCACCCTGTGGCCGGCCGCAGCCAGGTCGTCGGCGAATTGGCGCACGCCAGGCGTGAGGCCCTGGGCATGGTGGAAGACGATCACCTCGGCCATACTGGTTACCCCTCTTCGGTCTGCCGATTATCGAACATATGTTAGCAGCTGCTGAACGGCCCATTCACCTACGCGGTGGGCAGGCTTCCCGGGCAGCCCGCTTGCTGTGAGCGTGGCGGTGTCCGTCAGCGCCACGACCGAACTCGATAGCGCCCAGGGCCCGTCGCCGCAACCCTTGCCTTAAGGTGTTCCGGTGCCGGCAGGTGCTTGGATCTCCGTCCCCGCGGTCGGTGAACGGGGCGATGCGGCCGGTCTTTGTCGACCAAGTTGAGGAGGTGGGGGAGTGCTCCCGGGCTCTCTTTGATCGAATCCAGAGCAACTGTGCTCGAGGCGCTAAGAGCTGGTCCGGTCTGGTTGGTAGCCCGTGGGAGACCGGGCCTGGGCAGGGTCACGGAGACGATCGCCCTGGCCAAGGTGGTTGCCGGGTGGGGTGGTAATCCGCGGCTCAGGCTCCACACCTCGCCGCAGGCTCTTAGCGCCGCCCGCGACCTTTTTGGGAGCGGCACTGAACCGTTCGACCTGCAGCAGGGACCCGACCTGCAACAGGCCCTAATCGACTCCGATCTCTTGCACCGCTTCCTGGAACAGGTGTCGCGGTTGCAGCCGGCGGCCCTGGTGGTGAATGGCTTTCCCGTGTGCCTGCCCGTTCTGCGATGGTCCTCGGAGACTCGGATCGTGGCGATGGCCAACCTGCACGACCTCGACAACCCACAGCACAGCCGGGGGGCCCGCCTGCTTCAGCACGCGCTTCACAGCCCCGCGGATCTCATCCTGATCGGCGAACTGCGCCGAGGTTGGCGTCGAACGCGCTTGGACTCCCTTCCGGTGCTGCGCCTTCCCACCCTGGTGAGGGCTGAGGCCCGGGAATCTGCCCTGGACCCGCTCCCAGGCGCGGAGGTGGTGGCCGTGCTGGGTGGCGGCAGCCACGGGGATCCAGAGATGGCTAGGGCCACCGCCGCCATCCTCCGTGCGCTGGAGATGGCGGTCAGGCGCGGCAGCCTGCCCTCCTGCGTGGTCTTCGGGGGCTCGGAGCTGCCCCGTCTTGAGCCGCGCTACCCCAGTCTGCGCATAAGTGCCGATCCGTCAGCGTGTCTCAGGGTCATGGCCAGAGCCGAGTTGGTCATAGCCCGGGGTGGCAGAGGGACTCTGGCGGAGATCCTGGCGAGTCGGCGGCGTGCCGTGGTGATCGCGGCTGAGTCCGCAACGCTGCGCGGCGCCGAACAGGCGGCCAACATCGCTGCCGCAGCCCGCATCTCGCCCGGCGTGGTGCCGCTGGAGCTCTCATCCCTGGCGAGATTGGATGAGGCTTGCCGTCGGGCGAGGTCCGCCCGCCCGTCCCCTTGGGAGCCAGGCAACGAGATCTTGGAGGCGGCTCTAGCCGGTCTTTGAGCGAGAGTGCCACGAGGATCTGGTGGCCCGGCCCATCGAGGAGGTGCCGCCCTTTCGGCGACAGCCGTCGTTGCCCGATAATCGCTGGGTGGGGCCGACGATGCCGATCGAGATGGAGATGGAGCAGGCGCGCACCTGGCTCGGCCGCGGGGCGGTGCTCCTCGATGTGCGAGATCGCTCCGAACGGGAGCGGCTCCGCATCCCCAATTCCGCATGGATTCCGATCACGGAGCTGCTTGAGAAGTGGCGCGAGCTTCCCCCCGGCAAACCCATCATCGTCCATTGCTCCGCGGGCTCGCGAAGCTATCGAGCCGCGAAATTTCTGCGCGAGCACGGCTTTCAGGCGAGTGCCCTCGTGGGTGGGGTGACCGAGTGGCGGGCTCACTCGGGGGAGGTCGAGTCCGGTCCCCTGGGTCAGGCTCAGGGGAACGAGCATCTGTCGGTTGGAGCGGCCTTCGTGCGAGCATGAGGGCAAAGTCCCCCGACAGGCAGCGTTGAGGAGTTTCCCATGACGGCATCAGGCGAACGGCTACCGCAGGCCGGAAGCGAACTGGACGACCTCTGCATCAACACCATTCGGTGCCTGGCCATCGATGGGGTGCAGAAGGCCAACTCCGGACACCCAGGCCTGCCCATGGGCGCTGCTCCGATGGCGTATGTGCTGTGGTCGAAGTTCCTCCGTCACGATCCGACCGACCCTGCCTGGCCCGACCGAGACCGCTTCGTTCTCTCCGCGGGCCACGGGTCGATGCTGCTCTACTCTCTGCTGCACCTCACCGGATACCAGCTTTCCCTGGATGATCTGCAGCACTTCAGGACCTGGGGGTCCATCACTCCCGGGCATCCGGAGCGGGGACTGACCCCCGGAGTAGAGGTGACCACAGGCCCGCTGGGTCAGGGCTTCGGCAACGGGGTTGGTCTGGCCATGGCGGAGCGGGCTCTGGCTCACCGCTACAACCGCCCCGGCCACGAGATCGTCAACCACAGAACCTTTGTGCTGTGTGGAGATGGCGATTTGATGGAAGGGGTGTCGGCGGAAGCGGCCTCGCTGGCTGGGCATCTGGGCCTGGGAAAGCTCGTGTGTCTTTACGACGACAACCACGTCTCCTTGGATGGCCCGACGTCACTATCGTTCACCGAGGACGTTCTGGCTCGATTCTCCGCCTACGGATGGCAGGTGCAGCGGGTGGAGGACGGCAACCTGGACCTGGACGGCATCGAGGTGGCGATCCGCGCCGCCGTCAACGACGAGTCGCGCCCGTCCCTGATCGCCGTGCGGACCCACATCGGCTACGGGGCCCCGCACAAGCAGGACACCAACGCAGCGCACGGTTCGCCCCTCGGCCCCGAGGAGGTTGCCGCCGCAAAGGTCGCCTACGGCTGGGACCCGCAGCGTTTCTTCTACGTTCCCAAGGCGGCGGCCGACCACTTCGGCGAGGCCAAGGACAGGGGGGCAAAGCTCAACCGCGAGTGGCGGGAGAGATTCGGCGCCTGGGCCAGGGAAAACGGGGACCTGGCCTCCGAATGGCGTCTGGCCCAGGAGGGGACCCTCCCGCCGGGATGGCGGGACGCCCTGCCCAGCTGGGGCCCTGGCGACAAGCCGATCGCCACCCGAGTGTCCGGCGGCAGGGCTCTCAACGCCCTGGCTTCTGTGATTCCATGGATCCTCGGGGGGGATGCGGATTTGTCCGAGTCGACCAAGACCGCTGTCGATCAAGGGGGCGACTTTGACGGGCAGACGGGCCAGGGGCGAAACCTGCACTTCGGGGTGCGGGAGCACGCCATGGGGGCTGCCTGCAACGGGATGGCCGCTCATGGTGGGTTGCGCCCCTACAGCGCCACCTTCTTCACCTTCTCCGACTATCAGCGGCCGTCCGTCAGGCTCTCCGCCCTATCCCACTTGCCGGTGGTGTGGGTGTACACCCACGACAGCATCGGCCTCGGCGAGGATGGTCCCACGCACCAGCCCGTGGAGCAGCTGGCATCGCTGCGCGTGATCCCCAACCTGGTGGTCCTCAGGCCCGGCGACGCCAACGAGTCCAGCTGGGCTTGGGCGGTTGCGATGGAGAGGAATGAGGGACCGACGGCGCTGGTCCTGTGCCGTCAGAATCTCCCGATCCTGGATGGAACCAGGGCCCTCGCCGACAAGGGGGTCCACAGTGGGGGCTACATCTTGCAGGAGGCGACGGGGGGAGCTCCGCGGGTCATCCTGATCGGAACCGGTTCGGAGCTTTCCATCTGCGCCGCGGCGCGGGCGATCCTCCAGGCTGATGGTGTTCCCACCCGGCTCGTCAGCATGCCATCGATCGAGCTGTTTCGGCAGCAACCAGCAGGCTATCGAGATCAGGTTCTGCCCGAGGGGATAACGGCGAAGGTGGCCGTGGAGGCCGGGGTCACCGAGCCCTGGCTTGCCCTGGTGGGCTCGCGAGGGGCCGTCGTCGGGGTGGACCGGTTCGGGGCTTCCGCTCCGTACCTCGACATCTATGAGCACTTCGGGATCACGGACCAAGCTGTCGCCCGGCGGGCCAGGGAGCTGCTTGCATGACGGGACTTGCAAGCTGGGTCGCACCGCCCAGATGGGTCGTCGTCCAGATGGACGGCGCCAGCCGGGCCGTCTCGGAGGGAGCGGGATGACGGGGACGCTCTCGTCGCCAACCATGCTGGTGCAGGCGGATGCCGAGCAGCTGGCCCAGTTTGCGGCAGGCAGGATCGCCGACCGCATCCGGCAGGCGATTTCCTCGCGGGGTGAGGCCGTCGTCGCCCTCCCGGGTGGGTCCACCCCCCGGGCGGCCCTGGAAGTTCTGGCGACGATGGTTGGGATCGACTGGGCCAGGGTGGTACTGGTGCCGGGAGACGAACGCTTCGTCTCTGTCGCTGACCCCGACTCAAACGAGGGCATGATCCGGGCCGCGCTGGTGAATCGCATCGATGGGCCCCGCCCGATCGTGGCGGGCTGGGAGGTGGAGGAGGGGCTCGGTCCGGAGATCGTGGCCAACCGGTTCGAAGCTCGCCTGCTCGGGATAGTACCCAAAGTGGATGGCCGCTTCGAGTTCGATTGGATCGGCCTTGGGATGGGTTCCGATGGGCACACCGCCTCTTTGTTTCCGGGCCGTGAGTACCCCGACGACGCTCTGGTTTTGGCCACCGTCCATCCTTCCGGGCAGACGCGGTTAACCCTCAGTCCGGAGCTGATTCGTTCGGCCAAGGCGGTGAGCTTTCTGGTGGAGGGGGAGGCCAAGGCCGCCATCGTAAGGCGGGTGATGGAGGGAGCGTACGACCCCGTGCGACTCCCTGCCCAACTCATCGCGCGCAATGTCCCCGGGTGCGAGGTTTGGTGCGACCAGGCGGCGGCGTCTCTGTCGACTGCCCATGAAGCCTGAGCTGGCGCCCTCGATCCTGGCGGCCGACTTCGCCCGCCTCGGGGAGCAGGTCTCGGCTTGCGAGGCGGCGGGAGCAGACCGCATTCATGTGGATGTGATGGACAACCATTTCGTGCCCAACCTGAGCATGGGGCCAGAGGTTCTGGCGGCCTGTCGCAGAAGCTGTCAGCTGCCCCTGGAGGTCCACCTCATGGTCGAGGAGCCTGACGCGATCATCCCCGCTTTCGTCGCCTCCGGGGCGGATATCGTCATCGTCCACTTTGAGGCCTGCAGGCAGCTCCATCGCACGGTGGGCCTGATCCGGGGTAGCCGGCGCCACCCGGGAGTGGCTATCAACCCGGCTACCCCGGCTAGCTTCTTGCGCCAGATCCTGCCGGATTTGGACCTGGCGCTGGTGATGTCGGTCGACCCCGGATTCGGGGGGCAGGGCTTCCTGCCCGGGGCATTCGCTAAGCTTGGGGAATTGCGACACATGATTGACGACCGTGAACTCTCCTGCGAGCTGGAGGTTGATGGAGGCGTGGACGTCGGCAACGCAGGGGCCTGTGTGGCGGCGGGAGCGTCTGTGCTCGTCGCCGGGACCTCGGTGTTCCACGCCGAGGGCGGGATCGCCTCCGGGGTCCGCTGCCTGCTGAACGAGATGAGGCCCGGTGCCTCAGGGCCGGGGTCCGCGGGCGCTGTCGCTTGATTCAAGTCCCAGGAGGTCCAGGTCCGCATGTCCCGTAGCCCATTGACCGTTCCCGAGCACCCGGAGCTGCCCTCCGAGGTCCGCCAGGTATATGTCGAAATCGACCGCAAGTTCGGGGTGTTCATCCTCCCCCAGCTGGAGCAACTTCAGGCTCAGGACGCGGTCGCCAGGCTTCTTGGACGAGGCGCTGAACTCGCCCAGGCCGCCGCAGAGGGCGCGCACGGCGACCTTGCGGCCAAGTACCGTCAGCTGCTGGCGGACGCCCAGATGGAATTGCGGGAGGCCAGGGCCAGGGAGGTGGCCCAGGAGGACTCTGCGCGCCACGACCGACAGCGCGTGGCCAGGATGGACCAGATCCTGACCGTGGCACGAGCCAGGCTCCCCCAGACCAGGATGTCGCGCCTGGAGGCAAGGCTGTCCGAGCTCGACGGCGAGGTGGGAGCCGAGGAGCGGGTGGCCCTGGTGGAGGCGGCTGTCCTGGAATGGGAGCGACTCAGCCAGACGCGGCAGGCCCGCGAGGCTGAGCGTTTGGCTGATCAGGCGCATCTCCCCGTGCGACCGCGGCACACCGAGACTTCCAGAAGCCGCAAGGCGTTGAGGGATCGGGCCCGCCTCATCGAGCTGGCCCGCTCGTTCGCGATGGGTGAAGCGGAGTCGGTGGCCGCAGGCTCGGGCGCGAGCGAGGATCGCGCCGAGCCCGCCTAGCCACCCCCGGTCAGCGGCGCGAGGCCTCCATCTCGAGAGCCTCTCCCTCCTCCGCCTCGATCGTGACCCAGTCGGGCTGCCCCAAAAGGCGGCTGACCTCGACCATGATCCGTCCCTGGGCGTCGAAGACGGCGTCCTGGACGCGGTCTATGCTCGGCCGACTGGAGGCGACCACCTGGGCCAGGTCTGGATCCACCTGTGACACCTCGGCGTGGCGGAGCTCCTCGGTGATAGCCGGGGGGACGACGCGCCGTTCGCGGATCCTGGCATCCTCCAAGTCGGCCAAGACTCGGTCGAGATGCTCCAAGTGCGAGCGGTACTTGCGAAGCGTTCTGGTTCGGGCCAGCCCTTCGTGCTGGCGGCGCAGGATGTCGCGACGGGTAACCCGGTAGCGGTTGTCTCTCTCTGTAGTCATCATGTTGGGGAATCCTCTGCGGCCGTGATACCACCTGCCTGCTATTCCGGTCTGCCCCGCGTTGCTTGGGCCTACCCTTTTGAACGGCGACGAGCACAACCGGGTTACCCGGTGCTCCCCTTCACCTGGCAGCTCCGCGAGCCGCGGCTGCGCTGAACAGATTGTAACCCCGGCGCCCCAAAAATCCAACCCCTTGGCAAAAGAAATTTGTCGAGGCCCCGTTGCACGACACATCCGATCTCAGGCACCCCACAATCCGGCCTGCCTCCCCAGACTCCTTTGTCCGGACCGCGGTGTCGATGGGGCGGCGCAGGCCCGACGGCACCTCACCCAGCCGCCATGTCCCGATTGGCCGCCTCTGTAAACTACTCCCATGGCAACTTCAGAGCGGCCCGCCCGAACCCGGGGAAGGACCAACGGCGGGAGCGGGCGCAAGGAGCTTCCCCTGGGCCTGACGGCCCAGCAGTGCCGCGACATGTACCGCCGGATGGTTCTCATCCGGCACTTCGAAGACCACGCCGCGGAGGCCTACGCCCAGGCCAAGGTCGGTGGCTTCCTGCACCTCTACATTGGGGAGGAGGCTGTGGCGGTCGGGGCCCTGGCCGCGGCCAGGCCGGACGACCATGTTCTCGGCCATTACCGCGATCACGGCTACGCGCTGGCGCGGGGCTGCGACCCCAAGGCCTGCATGGCAGAGTTGTTCGGTCGCGACACGGGCCTGTGCCACGGTCGGGGCGGCTCCATGCACCTGGCCGACGTCACTCGCAATTACTGGGGCGGTTACGCGATTGTCGGCTCTCACATCCCGATCGGAGCGGGCATGGCGTACGCGATGCAATACCAGCAGCGGGAGCAGGTGGTGCTCGACTTCTTCGGCGATGGGGCGACCGGCAACGGCATCTTTCACGAAGGGCTCAACATGGCGGCCCTGTGGAACTTGCCAGTGATCTTCATCTGTGAAAACAACCTGTATGGGATGGGAGCCACCCTGGCTGAGGAGTCCCCGGTCAAGGACATGATCATCAAGGCGGAGGGGTACACCATGCCCTCCCTGCAATGCGATGGTATGGACCTGCTCTCCGTCTACGAGGCGGTGCAGAAGGCTGCGGAGCATTGCCGGAGTGGCAAGGGTCCGTTCTTCATAGAGGCGCTCACGTACCGGTTCCGCGGTCACTCGATGGCCGACCCCGAGCTGTACCGCGACAAGGAGGAGGTCAGGCGCTGGCGCGAGCTGGACCCCATCCCGCGCTTCGGACAATTCTGCGTGGAGCACCGGATAAGCAGCGAGCAGGAGTTGGCGCAGGTCACCGAGGAGGTGGAGGCAGAGATGCTGGAGGCCGTGCGCTTCGCCGACCAGTCCCCGTGGCCAGATCCAAGCACAGTCGATGACTGGATCTACGCCAAGCCGATAGATCCGGAGGGCGAGTCCGGCGCGCGACCTGCGGCTCTCCGCGAACCGGCCGCACAAAGGGCGGAGGCTGGGCGCTGAAGATGGCGGAGATGACCTACAGGGATGCCGTTCGCGGCGCGCTGCGCGAGGAGATGGCTCGCGACCAGCGAGTGATCCTGATGGGAGAGAGCATCACCGGTTACGGAGGGTCTTACGCCGTGACCAAGGGTCTGATCGAGGAGTTCGGACCCCGCAGGGTCATGGAGACCCCCATCGCGGAAGCCGGGATTGTGGGGTTCGCGGTGGGAGCGGCCATGGGCGGGCTGATTCCCGTCGCGGAGCTGATGACCGTGAACTTCGCGCTGCTGGCGCTGGACCAGATTGTCAACAGCGCGGCCAAGTTTCACTACATGTTCGGGGGCCAGTTCTCGGTTCCGATGGTGGTGCGCACGGTCTCCGGCTTCGGCCAGCTCGGCCCCACCCACTCGCAGACGTTTGAGGGGTGGTTTGCGTCGGTGCCCGGGTTGAAGGTGGTGATGCCAGCGACCCCGGCGGACGCGAAGGGTTTGCTGCTGGCCGCCATGCGGGATCCGGATCCGGTCATCTTCATCGAGCACAGCCTTCTCTACAGCACAAGGGGCGAGGTCGCCGACCATGAGGTTGGCGCCGATGAGGTTCCCATCGGTAAGGCCAGGGTTGCCCGCGAGGGAAGCGACGTGACCGTGCTCGCGTACTCCAGGATGCTCTTGCAGGCGATGCACGCAGCGGAGGTGCTGGAACGTGAGGACGGGATCTCGTGCGAGGTGGTGGATCTCAGGACCCTGCGCCCGCTGGATTACCCGACCATGGTTCGGTCCGTGCAGCGAACCCACCGGCTTGTCGTTTGCGGTGAGGACTGGCGCACCGGCGGGTTCGGTGCGAGCCTGCTCGGGGAGATGCAGGACCGTTGCTTCGATGACCTCGATGCGCCCATCCAGCGAGTCGCAATGCGAGACGTCCCGCTGCCCTACTCCCGCGAGCTGGAGAAGCTCCTGATTCCGTCCAGCGCACAGATAGTGGACGCGGTCAGGCGGCTCAACTGATGGCGTACCGGGTCACCATGCCCCAGATGGGGTACGACATGACAGAGGGAACCATCAACAAGTGGCTCGTCGCGGAGGGCCAGCACGTCGAGCGTGGTGACGTCATAGCCTCCATCGCCACCGAGAAGGCGGACATCGACATCGAGGCGTACGGCACGGGCGTGATGCGCAGGATCGTGGCTCAACCCGGGGCCAAGATACCGGTCGGAGAGCTGATCGCCATTATCGGCGAGGCTGATGAGGACATCGAGGCCGTCGCCGCTCAGGAGGCCGCGGGGGCTGCCCCGCCGCAGCCCGCCGAGGATGTGGCTCCCGCCGGGGCCGAGGCCTCGCCGGCCCCCGAGGAAGTGGCGGTGTCCGCCACGGCCAGGACCCCGCTGCCCGACTGGACCCACCACTTGGCATCAGACGATCTGGCGCAGGACGATCGCGAACCAACCAGGGTGAAGGCCAGCCCGCTGGCTCGCCGGCGGGCGCGCGAGCTGGGCATCCAGATCGGGATGGTGAAAGGCACCGGTCCAGACGGGCGGATCACGGCGGAGGACGTGGAGGGAGTGGCCAGGTCGGGGGGTGTTGCCGCCGCGGCAAGCGCCCGGCCAGGTTCGACGGCGACGATGGATCCGACCGACCCCAGTGAACTGGTGAAGGTCAGTCGGATGCGCGAAGCGATCGCTCGGCGGATGGCTGAGGCCAACAGCACGATCCCCCACTTCTACCTCAGCACAAAGGCCGACATGGACCAGCTCGTCAAGCTGCGCCGGGAGCTCAACGATCTTGGGGACCCGGGCCTACCACGCTTCTCGGTCACCGATTTCATCGTGCGCGCGATGGCGCTGACTCTGCAGCGCTATCCGCAACTCAACTCGGCCTATGTTGGAGGTGGGTTGCGGCGGTTCTTCTCCAGCAACATAGCCCTGGCGGTGGCGGTGCCGGACGGCTTGGTGGCACCGACCCTGAGGTCCTGCGAGGCGCTGTCATTCTCGGAGCTTGCCCGACGCACCCATGATCTGGCGGAGAGGGCGAAGAGCAATCGCCTGAGGCCCGAGGAGATGGCAGGGGCGCACACCGCGATCAGCAATCTCGGCATGTTCGGGATCAGCCAGTTCGCCGCGATCATCACCCCCGGGCAGGGGAGCGTGTTGGCGGTCGGCGAGGTTCGTGAGCAGCCGGTGGTGCGAGCGGGCGAGCTGGCGGTCGGGCGCCTGATGGAGATGACTCTGGCAATTGACCACCGGGTGACCGACGGCGCGCAAGGCGCGGAGGCGCTGGGTTACCTGAAGTGGTGCCTAGAGCACCCCACCGTTTGTCTGGTCTGAGACGACGACTGTTCCCGGCTCCAAGCGACTGAGGGAGTTTGCATGAAGGACCTCGCGATCATCGGCTCTGGACCGGGTGGCTATGTGGCCGCGATCAGGGCGGCCCAGCTGGGCATGGCGGTGACCCTGATCGAGGAGAACGAGACCCTGGGCGGGATCTGCCTCAACTGGGGCTGCATCCCCTCCAAGGCGCTCCTGCGCAATGCCGAGGTGCTCCGTCTCATTCAGGAGGCCGATCGCTTCGGCATCGCGACCGCCGACGTGCGAGCGGATTTCGGCCAGGCGATCTCGCGCAGCCGCGAAGTGGTCACCAGGTTGGTCAACGGGGTGGCATTCCTCATGCGCAAGAACGGGGTGGAGGTGGTGCGCGGCAGAGGCCGACTCCTGTCGGAGCAGATGATTGAGGTCCAGCCCTCGGGTCAGACCGTGGCCGCATCGCAGATAGTGATAGCCACCGGAGCGCGCCCCAAAGTGCTTCCAGAGCTGGCTCCTGATGGCCGCACCACCTTCACCTACAGAGAGGCGCTTGAGCTTCGCAACCTCCCGCGCAGCTGTGCCATCGTCGGGGGAGGCGCGATCGGCGCCGAGTTCGCCTATGTCTACTCCTCCTACGGGGTGCAGGTGACGATAGTCGAGGCGTTGCCCCGCCTCCTCCCGCAGGAGGACGAGGAGGTGTCCAAGGAGGTCACGCGCCAGTTCGAGCGCCGAGGGATCGCCATCAAGGCGGGGAGCCTAATCCAGCGCTCGGAGCGGGGTGGAGCGGGCTGGCAGCTTCGGCTGGAGAGCGGGGAGGTGGTCGAGGCGGAGATGGTTCTCACCGCAACCGGGGTTCAGGCGAACGTGGAGAACCTGGGATTGGAGGAGCTGGGGGTGAGGGTGGAGCGGGGGGTGATCGCGGTGGACCCCCACTATCGCACCAATGTTCCCGGAGTTTTCGCCATCGGCGATGTGGTTGGTCCCCCTCTGCTGGCCCATGCCGCGAGCGCCGAGGGGGTCATCGCGGTGGAGACGGCGGCCGGGCGCGACGTGCCCACCCTGGACAAGGAACTGGTGCCGCGCTGCACCTACTGCCAGCCCCAGGTGGCGTCCACAGGCCTCACAGAGACCCAGGCCACGGAACGGGGGTTCAGGGTCCGGGTGGGTAAGTTCCCCTTCACGGCCAGTGGCAAGGCGATCGCCATGGGCGACACCACCGGATTCGTCAAGACTGTGGTGGACAGCGCCACCGGCAAGCTCCTCGGGACCCACGCGGTCGGCGCGGAGGTGACGGAGCTTCTGCCGGAGATGGTGATGGCGGCGTGGTCAGGCGTCAGGGCGGATCAGTTCGAGGCCCTGGTGCACGCCCATCCGACTCTCAGCGAAGCGCTGAAAGAGGCGGCGCTGGCCGCCGAGGGGGTGGCGATCCACATCTGACACCTGCTCGGATCAGATTCCGGCGATCCGGATCCCGGTGTGAGCGTGGTGCAGGCGGTTGAGACGCAGCAGCAGGGGAGTGATGCCCTCGCAGGCGGATGACGAGTCGAGGCCGCCTGCGTCCACCGGGCGCAGACCTGGGATGCGGGAGATGATCGCACTCACCTCCGACTTGGCCTCCGGGTCGTCGCCGGCCACGAGCACATCCTCATCGAGCTCGGCCTGAAGTCGGAGCAGAGGCCCCGCCGCAACCGTGTGCAGGGCTGCCACGACTCTTGCCGTGGGGCACAGGGAGGCGACCAGCTCAGCCGCGGATCCGGCCTCGGGATGAATGGGTGTCGGCGCGCCAGAGCGGAACTCCATCGGCACTGCGGTGGAGACCACCACCCGGCCATTGCCGAGGCCAGGAAGGGAGGAGAGCTGGGACACCATGGCCTGGTAGGGAATGGTGAGGATGACCGGGTTGCTTCCCGAGGTGGCGTCCTGATTGCCTACCCCCTCGATGGGGGGGGCGCCCAGCGGCAGCAGCTGGTTCAGCTGCTGCGCCGTTTCCCGGGCTCGGGCCGGGTCCCTCGATCCGAGCTTGATGCCCACGCCGGCCGCCGCAAGCCGCAGGGAGAGGCCCCGCCCCAGAGGGCCCGTCCCCCCCACAAGGGAGATTTCAGGGTGATCAGAAACGCTCATTCGGTCTCCTGTGTTCAGGCTGGCCCGGCCCTCGAGGGAATCTCCCTACGATATCCCCTGTGACCCATGGACAACCATCACAGGGCCCGTCCGCGTCGGTGACGACGTCGGGCGCGATCCCGGGCGAGGTCGACCGTCTCCACCTGGCCCTCGAGGATTGGGCTGAAGTCGTCCTGTATCCCGCGGCCAGATTGCTCTGCCTGAGGTCATCCCAGGCCCCATCCGGTGGTCAGGATCCGGCGCTCGGTCATGGCCTTCTGTTGGTGAGAGCCGCTGGGCATGCGGTGGCCGACGGGTTTGTCGAACTGGACCAGCTCCACCTTGCCTGCGGCAGCGCCCGATGGGAGCTCAGCCTGGTGGCGGAGGTTGGCTGGACATCTGAGGAGGAGGGCGGCTGCGCCCTGTTGCTCTGCCCCACCACCGCCACCGGCTCTGCCGCATTGGGGAGCGATGACCAATTTGAGCTGCGCGGCAGCCGGGGCCGGCCGCTGGTCGCATTGCCGTCACCATGGAGGGATGTGCTGCTCGCTCCCACGGGCCCGCCTTGAACCATAGTTCCGCCTCCCTTCGCGAGGCGTTCACACCCTCCTGGTCCTCGGTTGTGGGGCAAGGGGGGATGAAGCTGGCCCTGCTGCTGGCCGCGGTCGACCAGCGGATTGGCGGGGTGCTCATCCGGGGAGAGCGGGGCACCGCTAAGTCGACCCTGGTCAGGGCCCTGGCCGGGGTGCTGCCCCCACGCGAGGTGGTGGTCGGCTGCGCCTACGGTTGCTCGCCCGGCGACGCCAACCTCTGCCGCGACTGCGCCCGCCGTCTGGCTGCGGGCGAGAGCCTCAAGACGGTGGCCATGCCGACCAGGGTGGTCGAGCTCCCCCTGGGAGCCTCCGAGGACCGCGTCGTCGGTAGCATCGACCTGGAGCGCGCGCTGCAGCAGGGAGCGAGGGTGTTTCGGCCGGGCCTCCTGGCCGAGGCGAATGGTCAGGTTCTGTACGTGGACGAGGTTAACCTGCTGGACCACCATCTGGTGGACGTGCTGCTCGACGCTGCCGCCATGGGGATAAGCGTCGTCGAGCGTGAGGGGATCTCGGAGGTCCACCCCGCCAGATTCCTACTGGTCGGCACCATGAATCCTGAGGAAGGCGACCTGCGTCCGCAGCTGCTGGACCGTTTCGGGCTGTGCGTTGATGTGGGCGGGCTTCAGGACCCGGCCCAACGAGTGCGAGTGATGGAGTCCCACCAGGCCGCAGCCAGGGGCCGGCAGCCCGACGACCTGGAGCTGGCCGAACGCCTGGTGAGGGCGCGCCGGCTGCTGCCGCGGATACGGGTGCCGAGGTCGGTTTTGGAGACGGCCGCCGCTCTGGCGATCGACCAGGGGGTCATGGGCCATAGGGCGGACCTGGTCCTGCACCGGGCAGCGAGGGCCAGAAGAGCGTTGCGACTTAGCGCTCTCGAAGCGTGCGACGACGGGTGCGAGGTCACCATTCAGGATCTGGTCGATGTGTCCGAGCTCGTGTTGGTGCATCGCCGCCGCTCGACCGGCAGCATGGGGTTGGCCACCGGCGCCGGGGATCCGAGCCTGACCCAGGAGGCCATGGACCGGGCGTCGCCGCCAGCCGAGGCCGCCCCGCAGCAGCCTCCGTCCCAGAGTGGGGATTCCGACGAACCCGGAGGGCCAACCTCTGAGACCGGCGACCCCTCCGCGGGGTCGGGTCAGGAGTCGGCCGCGGGCGGTGGCGCACCGGGTCCAGGTCAGGCGGAGGAGGTTGAAGTGGTGGAGGCGGCCCCCACGGGGCGCATCGAGCTTCCTCGTGAAAGGCTTCGCCGTCATGGGAGCGGCCGGCGCAGCCACACTGTCTCTCGCGACCGGAGGGGTCGCTATGTCGGTGCGACCGTGGTTGAGAAGACCACTGATCTGGCCCTCGATGCCACCCTGCGCGCGGCGGCACCCCACCAGAGGGGCCGGGATGCCCCGGCCGACGGCAGTCGCCTGGCGATCCGGTTGGAGAAGCAGGACCTACGTCAGAAGATTCGCCAGCGCCGGGTTGGAAACCTCATAGTGTTCTTGGTTGATGCCTCGGCGAGCATGGACGCGGAGCAGCGCATGGACGCCACCCGCTCGGCGATCCTGGCCCTGCTTAGGGACGCCTACGTGCGTCGTGATCGAGTGGCGATGATCACGTTCTCGGGCCGGACCGCTCGCACCGTGCTGCGTCCGACCGCCAGTGTGGATCTGGCCGAGCGCCAGTTGAGCAGGATTGCCGTGGGCGGCACGACCCCCTTGACCCACGGACTCATGGCGGCGCTGGAGATGATCCACCAAGAGCGCATGCGGGACCCCGAAGTTCTTCCGCTGCTGGTCCTGATCAGCGACGGCCGCGGCAATATCAGCATGCGCGGCGACGAGCCTCTGGTCGAGGCGCAGCAGGCAGCCCTGGCGGTGCGTCGGGAGAAGATCCGCTCCTTGGTCATCGACTCCGCGCGCGATCACCTGGGGCCCGGACTGGAGGCGTCCTTGACGGGGGCCGGGGCTCCTCAATTCGCGGGCTACGGCTTCAACGCGTGCTATGACCTGGCAGCCAGGATGGGGGCCCAGTACTTCGGGCTGTTCGACGTCTCTGAGCAGGGGATCCTGCGACCGGTCGCCGCCGCGCTGCGGCGCGCCGTCTGATCCAGCTCGTCAGATGAGCCCCCTCTGCGACAATCTGTAGGTGACCGACTACCGACAGGTGTACCCGTTCACTGCCCTGGTGGGCCAGGACCACATGCGTTTGGCGCTGGAGCTGAACGCTGTCAACCCCTCCATAGGCGGAGTCCTCATAAGAGGGGAGAAGGGTACCGCCAAGTCCACCGCGGTGCGAGCGCTGGCCAGGCTGTTGCCAGAGCTCGAGGTGGTCCGCGGCTGCCGTTTCTCGTGCGATCCCCACTCCGAGCATCTGTGCTCGGAGTGTCTGCACCGCCTGGCCGAAGGCGAGTCGCCGCTGCCGAGTGAGCGCCGGCGCATGCGGGTGGTCGAGCTTCCCATCAATGCTTCCGAGGACCGGGTGGTGGGCTCGATCGACCTGGAGGCGGCCATCAAATCGGGTGAGAGGCGGTTCGAGCCCGGGGTCCTCGCTGAGGCGAACCGGCAGATCCTGTATGTGGATGAGGTGAACCTGCTCGACGACCACATCGTCGACGTCCTCCTCGACGCCGCCGCGATGGGGGTCAACGTGGTCGAGCGTGAGGGGATCTCGATCTGGCACCCTTCCCGATTCATCCTGGTCGGAACCATGAATCCGGAGGAGGGCGACCTTCGTCCCCAATTGCTCGATCGCTTTGGGCTTTGCGTGGATGTGAGAGGGATCAGCGACGTCAAGGAGCGGGTGGAGATCATCCTCCGCCGCGAGCAGTTCGAGGCGGATCCAGAGGCCTTCCTGGCCAGCTACCTGGAGCAGGAGGAGGGGGAGAGGGCGCGCATCCAGCGGGCCATCGAGGGGCTGGAGTCAGTCGCTGTCTCAATGAACATCTTGGAGGCTATCGCCAGGCTCGCCATCGCCCTCGAGGTGGACGGACACCGGGCGGATCTGGTGGCAAGGAAGGCCGCTCAGGCCCTGAGCGCTCTGCAGGGGCTGCCCCAAGCGGGGCTCACCGAGGTCGCGGCCGTGGCGCCCATGGTCATGGCCCACCGGGTGCGAAACCAACCCGGCCAGAGGGCTCATGACGTGGGTGAGGTGGCACGCCGGATCCTAGGCGAGGTGTGATGGGAACAGCGATGTCGCGACCGACTGCTGTCCTCGTCACGGGCGGGTCACGGAAGGGTGAATCACAACCGGGGCCTGCTAACGTGGCACGGCCGGCTGTGGTTCGGGGACCGTCCTCCCACCTCGGTGGGACCTCGGCCACAGCCGGCTTTTGCGCGCGACACCTTCCTCGGGGCGAGCATGGCTGACATCGAGGCCGACCTCTCCGACCTGCTGCCAAGGGCTCCTTTCGACGAATTGGTGATGCGGTCGGCACTGGGGCTCCCGGGACAGCCTCCGATTGAGGTCGGGCTGGTGAGCGCGCGGTTCGGAGAGTCCACGGGACGGCCCTGGAGCAACCGTGAAATGGCCGTGCGGCGGGCCGTGGGTGGGATTCGATACCCGGTCTCAAGGGCGGAACTGGTTGCGCAGTCGGGCCAGTGGCTGCGAGCGTATCCGCAGGTCCTGGCCGAGTTGGAGTCGCTGCCCGAACGGGTCTACGAGGGGGAGGGGGAGGTGCTCTTGGCGCTGGCCCAGCAGGGTCCTGAGGCGGGGGGTCACTCCACCGCGGCGGGGAGCGATCCCGCGGGCTCGGAAAAGTAGTAGGCCATCCTCTCCCGGTCGTACCCAACGGCGACCAGACCCCTGGAGAACGCGTCCTCCATCGCCTCCCGAAACTTGCGGTAGGCGGCCTCGGTGCGCGGACCGGGGCTCGGGTTGACGAGCGAGGGAGGCATGGACACCTCCAGGCTGGCGTTGCGGCGCATCTGCTCAACTGAGCGCTGCTGCTCAGGCAGCAGCCGCCACTCCACCACCAGGCGGTCGCTGTGGCGGCCGTGATTCATCGGGTCACTGCGCTCTCCGTAGTAGTCTCGATGAAATCGGCGAGCGGTCGCACCCAGCCGATTCAGGTTGAAATGGGCGTTGCGTCCCTGGGTGGGGTCGAATGTCCAAACCATCAGGCTCAGACCGAGGGTCAGGGCCTGTTCGCGCTGGGCCAGCTTGAGGGCTCCGCCGATCCCAGAGTCCCGGGCCCCGGCCACCACCCCGGCGGCGTGGGAGCGGTGATATATGCTGCCCTGTGAGCTTCGGCCCGTGAACCCGTAGGCAAAGCCCAAAGGCTGGTCGGCGCCCTCGGCCAGCAGCACGATGCCACCGGCAACAGACATCGCCTTCAGCAGATAGCTGGGGGCAGCCACCTCCGGGGCCCCCCAGATCTCCTGCTGCAGCGACGCCACTTGCTCCAGCTCAGCCATGGAGGTGGCAAGACGGACGCGATAATCGAGGATCAGATGACCTCCCACAAGCTACAGCGCATTCGCAACTTTTCCATAATCGCTCATATCGACCACGGCAAGTCCACGCTCGCGGACCGCCTCCTCGAGCGGACCGGTACCGTGAGCGCGCGGGACATGACCTCCCAGGTGCTGGACACCATGGACCTTGAGCGTGAGCGGGGGATCACCATCAAGGCCCAGGCGGTCCGCATGCCGTATCAGGCGGAAGACGGCAGGGATTACGAACTGAACCTGATCGACACCCCCGGTCACGTGGACTTCGCCTATGAGGTATCGCGGGCGCTGGCGGCGTGCGAAGGAGCGCTCCTGGTGGTGGACGCGAGCCAGGGAATCGAGGCCCAGACGCTGGCAAATGTGTACAAGGCTCTGGAACTGGGGCTGGAGATCGTGCCGGTGGTCAACAAGATCGACCTGGTCCAAGCGGAGCCGGAGGCCGTCGCCCAGGAGATCGAGTCGGTCATAGGTATCGCCGCAGACCAGTGCCTGATGGTCTCGGCCAGAACCGGGATGGGCGTTGCTGAGGTCCTGGAGGCCGTGGTTAAGAGGTTGCCAGCGCCTTCGGGCGACCCCCAGGCACCGTTGCGGGCGCTGATCTTCGACTGCAAGTACGATGCCTACCGCGGGGTGGTTGTGTACGTGCGGGTGGTGGATGGGGCGATCAGGGCCGGCACCCAGATTCGGATGATGGCGGGCCAGGGCAACTTCGCTGTGGATGAGGTCGGGATATTCCGGCCTGGGATGGTGCCCGTGGACAGCCTTGACGCGGGGGAGGTCGGCTACCTGATCGCCTCCATCCGCAACGTCAGAGACAGCAAGGTCGGCGACACCATCACAGACCACCTGAGGCCCGCCACCGAGGCACTGCCGGGTTACCGGCAGGCGAGTCCCATGGTGTGGTCGGGACTCTTCCCGATCCAGAGCGACAGCTATCAGGACCTCAAGGAGGCCCTGGAACGCCTCCAGCTCAACGACGCCGCCCTGACGTTCGAGCCCGAGACCTCCGCGGCCCTGGGGTTCGGCTTCCGCTGTGGCTTTCTCGGCCTCCTGCACATGGAGATCGTGCAGGAGAGGCTTGAGAGAGAGTTCGGGCTGACCCTCATAACGACCGCGCCATCGGTCGCGTATCGGGTGAAGTTCAAGGATGGCCAGCTGGCGGAGATCGACAACCCTGACCAGCTTCCCGATCCCGGCCAGATGGAGTGGATCGAAGAGCCCAGGGTCAAGGTGGAGGTGATGACCCCGAAGGAGTACCTGGGTGGACTGATGGAGCTCTGCCAGGAGCGCAGGGGGGAGTTCGTGCACCTCGAGTACCAGGCGGGGGAGCGCGCGCTTCTGACCTACGACCTCCCCCTGGGAGAGATCATCCATGACTTCTACGATCAGCTGAAGTCAAGAAGCAGGGGCTACGCGTCGATGGACTACCAACTCACCGGGTATCGCCAAGAACAGTTGGTGAAGCTGGATGTCCTGGTGGCGGGGGCCAAGGTGGACGCCCTGTCCTCCATCGTCCACCGGCACCAGGCCAGCAACCAGGGCCGGCGGTTGGTGCAGAGGCTCAAGGAGGTGATTCCCAGGCAGCTCTTCGAGGTCGCCATCCAAGCTGCTGTCGGTGGCAAGATAATCTCCCGCGAGACCGTGCCCGCGCTGCGCAAGGACGTCTTGGCCAAGTGCTACGGCGGGGACATCACTCGCAAGCGCAAGTTGCTGGAGAAGCAGCGCGAGGGCAAGCAGCGGATGAAGCGGATTGGGAGCGTCGAGATTCCCCAGGAGGCCTTCATGGCGGTGCTTACGCTTGATCGCTGACCAGACGCAGGGAGCACCCCGTTCCCTCTATGTCCACATCCCGTTCTGCGCCCGCCGCTGCTCTTACTGCGATTTCGCCATCAGCCTGGGGGGCGGAGCCATCCAGGACCGCTATGTTGCCGCCCTGGACCAGGAGTTGGAGGGATTGGGGCCTCTGGGACACCTGGAGCTGGACACCGTCTTCCTGGGCGGGGGGACCCCGTCTCTTCTGCGTGCGGATCTGCTGGAGCAGGTGGTGGAAGTTATCCGGACCAGGTTTCGCCTCTCCTCCTCTGCGGAGGTGACCATCGAGGTCAACCCTGAGGGGCTGACCGAAGACCTGGCCCGGACCTGGAGGCAGCTTGGGATCAACCGCGTGTCGCTGGGGGTCCAGAGCCTCGATCCCGCCGGCCTCAGGTTCCTTGGGCGGGCTCACGACGCGGTGGCGGCCGAGACGGCCATGGACTTGGTGGCGGCGGCCGGGTTCGAGAATCTGAGCTGCGACCTAATCTACGCGATCCCAGGCCAGGACTCAGCGTCCTTCGCTCGGGGACTGCTCCAAGTGCTCACCCACCCCGTCCAGCATGTCTCCTGCTATGAGCTCACGGTGGAACCCGGGACTCCGCTGGCCCGTAGGGTCCAGCGTAAGCTGGCGCCGGCTCCCGCGGTCGACGCCTTCCTCGAGCAGCGGGAGATCGCTGGCGAGCTGCTAGGGTCCGCGGGCCTCGGGATCTACGAGGTCTCCAACTACGCCAAGCCTGGCTTCGCCAGCCGGCACAACCTCGCCTACTGGACCCAGCTTCCGTATCTGGCCGTGGGTTGCGGCAGCCACGGGTTCTTGAGCGCCGCCTCGGCCGCGCTTCTGGGGCTTGAACCCAAGGGGGACATGCTCCGCTACTGGCACCTCAGGGATGCGGCCACCTATATCCGCGAGGTCATGGCCGGCGGGCTCGGATGGCGTGGGCATGAGTGGCTTGGCCCCGCTGAGGTGGAGATGGAGCGGGTGGCCTGTGGGCTGAGGCTCGCTGCCGGGGTGATCCTTAGGGGCGACGGGCAGCTGACCAGAGCGAAGGAGCTGTCTGAACTCGGCCTGCTCACCCTGGAAGGCCAGTTGGTCAGACCTACCAAGAGGGGCTTTGCTCTCCTAGACCGCGTCACCCTGGAGCTGTGTGCCGCCTGAGCGCGGTCAGGTGGTGGGGAGCCTCAGGCCGAAGAGGTGTGGCAGCACGACCCCCAGGAGATAGCCTGCCACCGCTGCCGCAGTGCCCACGGCCAGCACCTGCAGGCCTCCCACCAGCCGGTTCTGGCCGATCACAACGGCCTTGCCCACTCCCACCAGCGCCAGGGCCAGGGCGGAGAGGGCTAGGGACCCCGCGACCGCGGGAAGGCCGTTCATGACGATGAACGGAACAATCGGGAAGACCGCCCCCAGGAGGAACGTGGTGGCCATGACCAGGCCGTCGCGCAGGGGAGAGTCCTTAGGGTCGCTGGAGATTCCGAGCTCCTTTTCAATGTGGGTCTCCTCCCAGAGCTTGGGATACTGCGCCAGTGACCGCGTCAGGTCCTGAGCCATTGCTTCAGGAACTCCGCGGTCCATCAGGATGTCCACCATCTCCTGGTGCTCCTCAACTGGCTGGCTTTGCAGCTCGCCCCGCTCCTTGTGGATGGCGGCCCGTTTGAGGTCGCGCTCCGCGCAGGCCGCCAGGTACGCTCCGGTCCCCATCGAGACCATTCCCGCCAGCGCGCCAGCCAGACCCGCGATGAGGATGGTGGTGTGAGCCACGGCCGCTCCGGCGGTGGCTGTCGCCACGCCGGTCGTGAGCCCCATCGTGGTCAGGATGCCATCCTGAACCCCGAATACCACCTCCCGAATCCCGGCCCGCCGCTCCAGGTCCTCGCGCTCGGAAGGGCTCGGACTGGCGAACGGGTTCAGCGCCGCCAGTCGGCCGGGAGCTTTGGTCTCAGCGGGGGAAGACATGCGCAGATGTTACCGTAATTTGGACCCTGTCCAGATTAGGCGCCGCTAAGCTGGGGAATAGGAAGCGATTGCAAGGTCGGTGTTAAACTCGCATTAGCACTCTCGGCAGTGGAGTGCTAATCAAGCCCAGAGGGTCACCGGCATGGATGAACGCAAGCAGAGAATTCTTGGAGCGGTGGTATCGGACTACACCGAGACCGTGGTTCCCGTGGGATCCCATGCCCTGGCGGCGCGATACTTCCTTGAGTTGAGTTCGGCCACGATACGCAACGAGCTGTCCGAGCTGGTTGACGACGGTTTCCTGACCCAGCCCCATGCCTCGGCCGGCAGGATCCCGACGGACCTCGGCTATCGCTACTTCGTGGACTTCCTGCTGCCCCAGGAGATAGTCGAGCCACCTTTGAGACGGCGGGTGAGGCAGAGCTTCGATGAGGTTGACCGCGACGTGGAGGCGATCTTGGAACTGGCGGCGGCAACCCTCAGTCGCTTGAGCGACAACGTGGCCTTGGTCACCGGCCCCAGCAACACAAGAGCCGTTCTGCTGCACGTCGAACTGGTCTTGGCCCGCCCCGGCCAGGCGCTCCTGATCGTGGTGGCCAATGGCAACTCAGTGCACCAACGCGCGGTCGAGGTGCCGGTGGATCTGGACCAGGACCAGCTCTCCTCCCTGGCCGCGCTTCTCAAGCGGACATTTGGGGGCATGACCGCCGGTGGCATAGAGGAGAGCCCCGAGATCGAGGGGGTCCCGACAGGGCTCTTGGCCGAGCTGATCCATGGCCTGCGCCAGATCGAGACCCGGGCGTCTTTGGTCATTCACGACGGGGTGAGGAATCTGGTGCGCAACCCCGAGTTCGAAGACCCGAACCGGCTGCGTACCGTTCTGGAGGTGCTGGAGGCTCAGCGGATACTCGCCGCCGTGGTCAGCGAGCTGGCTCCACGAGCAGGTATGCAGATGGTCATCGGGCATGAGAACCGGCTGGAGGAGCTGCAGGACTGCAGCCTGGTGCTGACCAGCTACAGGGCTGGGGAGCAGATGTGGGGTACCCTGGGAGTGGTAGGGCCGACCCGGATCCGCTACGGTCGGGTGGCAGCCCGCCTACAACTGGTCTCGCAGCTTATGGGCGAGGCCCTGAGCAGGCTTTTGACATGAGCTCAACCCCAGAAGCGGAGGCCCACCAGGCGATGGAATCACAGAGCCCGAGCGCTGACGAATTGGCCGAGAATACCGACGCCGACGCTGGCGGCGCCGCCACCGACCCGGACCGCGCCCGCCTGCAGGAGGAGTTGGAGCAAGCGCGTGCCACCTACCAGCGGTTGGCTGCTGACTTCGAGAACTACAAGAGGCGCAAGGCCCAGGAGACGCAGGAATTGGCCCGCTATGGAGCGTCTGCGCTGCTCACCGCGATCCTGCCCGCTCTGGATAATCTGGCGCGGGCGGTGGCCCATTTAGACCAGGACGCCCACGACGGCCTCTCGGAGGGACTGCGCCTCACCATGCGCCAGTTGGAGGAGGCTCTGGCGTCGCAGGGAGTGTCAAAGGTGGCGGCCGTGGGGGAGAGGTTCGACCCGCGCCTGCACGATGCGGTGGCTCGGGTGCCCGGGGAGGGGCTAGAGCACGACACCGTCATGTCCGAGCTGCTGCCGGGATATTTGGTCCACGACCGCGTGGTCCGGCCAGCCCAGGTCACGGTGGCGCAGGGCAGCCCGCCAGCTCGCGGTGAGCAGTTCTCGACGGACGACGAGGTGGCCACAACTCCTCCGGGACGAGACGCTTGATGCCGCAGACCAAGCGCGACTACTACGAGGTCCTTGGGGTGGACCGGAATGCCAGTCCGGATGAGCTGAAGCGGGCCTACCGCAAGCTTGCCATGCAGTACCACCCTGACCGCAACGGTGGCGACCGAGAGGCAGAGCAGCGCTTCAAGGAGGTTGGGGAGGCCTATCAGGTCCTCTCAGACCCGGAGCGTCGGCAGCGCTATGACACCTATGGGCAGGCGGGGGATGGATTCGCCGGTGGAGGGCCCTTCGGGTTCCAGTCCGCCTTCGACCTCTTCGACATGTTTTTCGGCGGAGGCGGTGGGCAGCGCCAGCGCACCGGTCCCCGTCGCGGGCCGGACCTAAGGCTACATGTCACGATCGAGTTCGAGGAGGCGATCACGGGTGTGACCCGAACCTTCGAGGTCTCGAAGGCGGCCGCGTGCCCCGACTGCGGTGGCAGCGGGGCCAAGTCGGGGACTCAGGCCACGGTGTGTCCGGAGTGCCAGGGCAGAGGGCAGGTGCAGAGGGTCAGGCAGTCGCTCCTCGGTCAGATGGTGACGGTCGAGCCGTGCCCGCGCTGCCATGGGGAAGGATCGGTGATCGAGTCTCCATGCCCCACATGTCACGGGCAGGGTCTCGTGGACCAGCGCAAGTCGATCGAGGTGCAGATCCCTGCCGGGGTGGACAACGAGATGCAGGTGAGGGTGCCGGGCGAGGGTGCCGCCGGGCCGCGTGGCGGCCCTCCTGGGGATCTCTTCCTCGTCATATCGGTTAAGCCCCACGAGCAGCTGGTGCGTCGCGGCATGACGATCATTTACGAATGTCCCATCTCGGTGTCCCAGGCCGCTCTGGGCGACACCATCGAGGTGCCCACCGTTGACGGCTTCGCAACCATGACGATCAAGCCAGGCACGCAGTATGGCGAGCAGGTTCGCCTCCCTGGCAAGGGCGCACCCGACCCACGCACCGGCAGGCGCGGGGATCAGGTGGTGCGGCTGAGGGTCGTGATCCCCACCAAGCTGACCGACAGGCAGCGCCATTTGCTGCGCGAGCTGGCCCCGCCGGATGGCAAGCCCCACCCCGTGCGCAGGGGTTTTTTCGAACACATCAAGGATGCGATCGGAATCTGACCCAGCTGTCGTTTAGGAGCGCCACGGTCCGGGTATGAGCAGGTTGGGATGGTGGCATCCCCCCAGAAGCGCTGGGAAAACATGAGCGACAGGAGGTGTTCTGATGGCTCGCTGGGATCCATGGAGCGACCTATTCAACTTGCAAAACGAGATGACGCGGTGGGCCAACGAGGCGTTCGGCACAGCTCCGGGCCTGACCGCCGGCGGTGACGGGAGGCGGCTTTCCGGAACTGCCCCGACAACCTATCTTCCGCTGGACATTCGCCAGAAGGATGGGGAGTTTTTGATCGAGGCCTCGGTGCCGGGATTCAAGCCGGAGGAGGTGGAGATCACCGCCGACCAGGGAGTCCTCACTATCCGAGGTGAGCGCAAGATCGAGCGCGAGGAGCAGGGAACCTATCTCCGCCGCGAACGCGGGATGTACTCCGTGGTCAGGCAGCTGACCCTGCCCGCCGACGTCAAGGAGGACGAGATAAGCGCGGCATTCAAGGACGGGGTTCTCACGGTTAGGATCCCGCGCGTTGCGGCTCCGACCCCCCGCCGGATTCCCGTGTCGACCGAGGGTTCCGAGCCCGCCCCAGAGGTAATCGAGGCAGGCAGCGCTCAGAGTTGAGAGCTGAGGGCGCAGGGGCCCCGGTGGCGCGATCCGCCGGGGCCCCACCTCCGTCACTGGCGGATCCGCGGAAACTGTTCCTCTCCTGGTTGGCGATCCCCTTGGGATCAGAGCGCGAGGGCAACCGGGCGTTGCAACCTCGCGGCCAGCGCCTCCGGGCTGCGCACCATGAACGGCTCGTCCAAGAGGTGATGCCAGGCAGTGGTGTCTGAGCCCAGGATTGCGGGATTGAAGTAGATTCGCGGCGAGATCCTCGCGTGGAGAAGGAATTGGTCCGGCTCCTCTCCGAAGGGAGCCGCGTAAAAGGCGAGGTTGAACGCGGCAATCCCCTCAGCGCCCATGGAGGCCAGCGCCGCGCAGGCGCCCCGCGCGAATTCGGCCAGGGCCTCGGGCGGCGTACCTTCCAGGGTTTCTGATCCCGGAAAGATGACCAGCACGTCGGACACTACGCTGCGGGAGACGAATGCCGTGAGCCAGGCGGTGTGCTGGCCCATTGCGATGAAGCGCTCCCCGATGGAGCGTTCTCGAGTCGGCAGGCAGGCCCAGTAGTTGCGGCCTGTGCGGAGGCGAAAGTCGCGGCTGGCTCGGACCTCCTGCTCCACGAGGTTGCCCGCTCGGTCCGTGGAAAACCCCTGCATGTGGGCGTGCACCTGGGTTGCCCCGGCCGGTGGCATGTAGTTCCAGGTCACCACCGAATACCAGCCTTCGGGACCCGGCCCCAGTGCTTTGAAATACTCCTGAAGCGCCAGGAGACCGTTGGAAATCTGGTCCGGCAGAAAAGCACCAATTGGGACGAAGTGCTGCCTGGTCAAGGTGGCCACCACGCTTCGGCTGTCATAGGGGCTCAGGTTGGGGAAGACGGTGGCCTCTCCGCGCCGGATGCGCCCGGACGGAGCCAACCCCGGGGGGAGGAGCGGGGTCACCTCAAAGATCCGGTCGGGGCAGAACGGGCAGCCCGGAGCGCTGGCGCGCACCGCTCCGGAGAGGTCCGGTTGCTGCAGATGGAAGCCTTGAAAGTGGGCGACGCGCCCGGTCATGCCGGTCAGCGGGTCGCGCCGCAGTTCGATGCTCGTGGTCACCTCGGAGGCAGAGCCATCCACCTTCCTCTGAAGGTAGGCGGCCGCGCGCTGCTCTCGCACGAACTTCAGGTCCAAATCTCCCCGGGGCAAGCCGCCGATGTCCTTTGTCATGCCCTCTGCAGTTCCAGGTCTCCAGCGCGCTGGAGGAGGATCGTGAGGGCCACGGCGCCGGCAAGGAGGGTGCGCAGGTTGCGCGGACCCAGGGAGACGGTGAGGAATCCAAGGGGCGCTAGTCGCTCCAGCTCGGCTGGGCTCAGGCCCCCCTCCGGGCCGATCAAGAGGACGGTGGGGGTGGTGGGATCCCAGGGGGTGGAGTTCAGCGACAGCCTGGCGTTCCGCGCATCGCACGCCAGACGCTGGGCGGTGGGGATAAGGTCGTCCAGGCGGGAGATGGCCGAGAGCAGCGGCAGCGGGGGCTCCACCCTCGGGATCGCATGGCGGTTGGCGAGCTGAGCCGCCTCCCTGGCGATCTTCTGCCACCGAGCCTGTCTGCCCGCGGTCTTGTTCGAGTCCAGTCGTGGGACGGTGCGGTCAGTGATGACGGGCCAGATGGAGGAGGCGCCCAGTTCGGTCAGTCGCTCGCACACCTCAGCCATGCCAGGGCCCTTGGGGAGAGCCTGGAGGACATGGATTGCCGTCAAGGGCTCCCGACGGCGATTCGCGGAGGCGAAGATGCGGGCTCTCACCAGGCCCGGCAAGACCTCCTCCAAGCGAGCCCGGTGCTCCGTCCCAGGGCGTGCAACAATCGTGATCTCGTCGCCGGGCCCAAGGCGTAAGGAGCGACTGATGTGCAGCGCGTCCTCCCCGGAGATGACCGCCATCTGTTCCTGGCCTAAGGTGGTGGGCTCCACGAAGAAGGTGGGCACTGTCTGAGTCTACCGGCAGGTTCCGCCTCCGGTCAGGCCTGGTCCCTTGGGTACGATGGGACCATGGAATGGCCGGACGATGGTCTGCAGCGCGAGGTCGAGGTGGAGCCAGGGGTGCGCCTTTTGGTGCATGAGGTGGGGCGGGGTGCACCGTTGCTCCTGATACCCGGCCTCGGAACCGACCATCACGCGTTCGTGTGGAACGTTGGCGAGCTGTCTCGGCGGTGGCGCTGCCTGGTACTCGACCAGCGCGGGATCGGCGGCTCCGACGCCACCCCCGGCCCCTACACGATGGGGCAGTTGGCAGACGATGCGGGCGCCGTGGTGGCCGCACTCGCTCCCTCCGGCGCCTTCGTCATGGGAGTGTCGATGGGAGGCATGGTCGCCCAGGAGCTGGCGATCAGGCATCCCGACGCTGTGCTGTCCCTGGTCCTGGGCTGCACCGGGCCTGGTGGCAGGGTTGCTGTGCGAGCGGACCCGGCCGATACCCGGCTGCTGCTGGGTGGAGACGCCAAGGAGCCGGGGCTAGCCTACCGGGTGGCTTGCCAGGTGCTCTACGAGCGGACTTGGCGAGAGCACCACCCGGAGGTGATCGAAGACGCGGTGCATTGGCGGGCTACCCACCCCGTTCGACCTGGGGTCTTCGCCGCCCATTGGGCGGCCATCCGGCACCATGACACGGGGGATCGGCTGGGCCAGATCTCCGCGCCCACCCTGGTTCTCCACGGCACCTCCGACGTCGTGATGCCCCCCGGCAACGGCGCGGTCCTGGCGGAGCGGATCCCGCACTCCACACTGCGCTGGCTCGCGGGCCGAGGGCACATGTTCTTCCAGGAGGACCCCGGGGCGACGCTGGCACTGCTGGAGGAGCACCTCCTCACCCCGGCCGGAGTGGCAGATTAGCGGTCACCTTTGGGCAGGTTGGCCCCATCTCGATCGGGTTACCAGGCTGATGCTGGGAGCGGGCCCGGTTGCTGCTAGGTACAATCCCTGTGCGCTGGGGGCTGGCTCGCGCCCGCCGTCCGGCGGTTGGCATCAAAGTTGGAGGAGGTGACATCCACTGTCGGAGGTAAAGCTGCGGGAGGGAGAGTCGTTCGAGAGCGCTCTTCGTCGGTTCAACAAGAAGATCAAGCAGAACGGCGTCCTCACCGAGGTCCGGCGCCGGGAGTTCTACGAGAAGCCGAGCGTGCGCCGCAAGAAGAAGACGATGGCGGCGCGCAAGCGGCGGGCCAAGCAAGCCTAGGGGCATCGTCGCGGGCCTTTGTGGGTGTCCAGCTGAGGTACTCGCGCGCCCTCGGAGAGGAGGCCCGCTCCACCGCCCGCGCGGCGGGGTTGCGGACGCTGCTCGAGGACGCCACCGGTGACCTGGGGCTCGTTGGTTGGTCGGTGAGCTGTCAGCTGACCACCGATCGGGTCCTGCGGGGCCTGAACAGGCGTTTCGCTGGTCTGGATCATCCGACCGACGTCCTGGCCTTCCCCGTGGCGGACCTGGCACCGGGCTCGGGCTTTCAGCTCCCGCCCGATCCGCTCGCTCTCCTTGGCGACATCTTCATCGCCGTGCCGCTGGCCATGACACAGGCGCTGGAAGCCGGCGAGAACCCAGTCCAGGCGCTCCGGCTTTTGGCCGTGCATGGATTGCTTCACCTGGTCGGCCACGACCATCATGAGTCCCGCCAGGCGGCTCAGATGACCCAGGCTACCCGTCAACTTCTGAGCAGGCACGCCGCCCGGCGAGGGGAATTGCCGCCAACGGTGGCGCCGTTGCACCCCTCCGCATGAGAGTGGGGTTGCCGCCCCCACAGGGCGGATCCATGCTGGTCATTGGGTTGGGGAACCCTGAACCAGCCCATTTGGGACAGCGACACAACGTGGGGCTCGAGGTGCTCCAGCTCCTGGCCACGAGATTCAAGGTCAAGCTCGGAAGATATCCGGGACCGGCCCTGATCGCCCGGGTCGACTGGAAGGGGCGTGAGCTTATCCTGGCCAAGCCGCGCACATACATGAACGACTCGGGGATCGCCGCCGCCCACCTGACCAAGACCCTTCAGATCGGGCTGGACAGGGTGCTCGTGATCTACGACGACCTCGACTTGCCGGTCGGGAGGCTGCGCCTGCGGGCCACGGGCAGCCCCGGGGGTCACAACGGCCTCAAATCCCTGCAGGCGCACTGGCGCTCCAAGGACTTCGCCAGGGTCAGGGTTGGGATCGGGCGACCCCCTCTCGGGGTCGATCCCATCGAGTACGTCCTGGGGCGACCTGGCGGGGTTGAGAAGGAGCTGTTGAACCAAGCGTGCGCCAGAGCTGCGGATGCGGTCCTGGTGGTGGCGAGCGACGGCATCGAGATGGCGATGACGGAGTTCAATCGGCTGGATGCGGCGCCGCCCCTTGAAGGAGGCGGGCATGCCTGACCCCGCCGGGAAGGGGCGGGTGCCCCAGACGCTGGCGCAGATGCTCGAGACATCCTCACTGGGTTCGGCCATGGGCAGGTGGCTGGGGATGGGCCCGGGGCGACACGGGATGACGGGCGTCATTCACTCGGGGGCTCCCCTGCTGGCCAGCTTCGCCAAGAGCCTGGTGGACCACCCGGTCTGCCTTTTGGTGGCGGAACCAGAGGCTGCCTGGCAGGAGGTCGCGACCTGGGCCGGAGAGGATGAGACGGTGAGCCTGTTCCCTGCCGGGGACACCCTGCCGTTCGATCGGGTGTCCCCTTCCGCGGCGGTGGTCAGGCACAGGCTGCAGACCCTGCGGGCTGTCAGAGGGGGCCACCCCGGTCTCATCGTGACCTCACTGGAAGCGGTGCTGCGTCCCACGCTCTCCCCGGAGTGGATGGGCAGCCGGATGCCGGAGCTTGCGCCAGGCCGCTCTGTATCGCCCGCGCAGATGACTCGCCTGCTGCTGGAGTCCGGCTACCGCCGTGAGTCCATCGTCACCCAGCCAGGCGATTTCGCCCGCCGGGGAGGAATCATCGACTGCTTTCCCCTGGACAACCGGGCCTGGCGCGCTGAGTGGGACGGTGAGGTGGTGGCCGGGCTCTGGCGACTGGATCCCGAGACCCAGGGATCCAGAGCCAAGCTGAACCGGGTGGCGCTCATGCCGGCTCGGGAGTTCCCGCTGGACCCAGACAGTCTGGCGAGAGGAGCTGAGGTCATCCGAGGTTGGGATCTTGGCAGTCTGCGCCAAGACGTCCGGGAGCGGTGGGAAGCGGATTTGGAGGTCATCTCTGCCGGGGGACTTCCCGACCCCGTGGACGCACTCGGTCCGCTGCTGGCGGAGCCGGCACACTCGCTGTTGGAGCACCTGCCCCCGGAGACCATCTTCCTCACAGAGGACTGGGACCGACTGTTGCGGCGGGCAAAGGCCTGGCTTGTCGAGGTGTCTGGGATCCAGGCCGCCGAGACTGAGCGGGGAGAGCTCCCCCGGGAGCTGCCCCTCGCGGTGGGGTCATTGGAGATGGTCCTGAGCCGGCTATCGGCCTCTTCCTGGCTCGACCTGGTGCGGGGGGATGCCGACGGCGACACGCCTTCGGTCGGCAGCGCGGGAATGGTCGCTCCGCCAGTCTTCGCCGGCAGCTTGGACAGCTTCGAAACCTGGGTCAGGGAGTACCGGCAGGCCGGCGGAGCCGTGCTCGCGCTGGGGCTGCAGGAGGCTCGGGTCCAGGAGGTGGCCGAGGAGCGGGGGCTCGCCCCGCTCGCGAGCGAGACCTTCTCGGCCCTGAGCACGCCCATACCTCGCGGCTCGCTGCTGGTCGGGCCGGGCGACCTCAGCTCCGGAGTCGCGATTCCCGAGATCGGCATAGCCGTGATCTCTGATTCCGACCTCTTCGGTGCGCAGAAGCGGCGTGCCTCGGGCCTGCTCAGGTCGGTGCATCGCGCCGAGTCCAGTGCCGCCGGTCGGCTGCGCCATGCTCCTGGAGGCGCGAGCGATCTCTCCGCCTTTCGCCTCAAGCTTGAGCCCGGCGATATCGTCGTTCACCGCGACCACGGACTGGGCAGGTTCGTTGGCATGCGCCGCGTCAGCGATGACCAGGGTGAGCGCGAGTACATGCAGCTTGAGTACGCCGAAGGCAACCGACTGTATGTTCCGGCCGAGCATCTGGACCGGGTCGAACGCTACATCGGCGGGGCGGATTCCGCACCCGGCCTCTCGCGACTGGGTTCGGGCGACTGGGAGCGCACCCGGCGGGCGGTTAGGCGCCGGGTGGATGAGATTGCCGAGGACCTGGTCAGGCTCTATGCCCAGCGCCAGCAGGCCCGCGGCCACGCGTTCGCCACCGACTCCCATTGGCAGGAGGAGTTGGAGAGCTCATTTCCCTATCAGGAGACCAGGGACCAGCTCATGGTTCTGGAGGACATCAAGCGCGACATGGAGTCCGATCGCCCCATGGACCGCCTACTGTGCGGGGACGTGGGGTTTGGCAAGACCGAGATCGCGCTGAGGGCCGCCTTCAAGGCCGTTGAGGGAGGGATGCAGGTCGCGGTCCTGGTGCCCACGACGGTTTTGGCGCAGCAGCACTTCCTGACCTTTCAGGACCGCCTGCGGGCGTTCCCGGTGACCGTGGAGCAGCTTTCGCGGCTGCGCTCCGATGAGGAGGCCAAGCAGGTGATGCTGGGGTTGGCTTCGGGCACGGTCGACATCGTCATCGGAACCCACCGGCTGCTTCAGAAGGATGTGCGTTTCAAGCGCCTGGGCCTGGTGGTTCTGGACGAGGAACAGCGTTTCGGCGTGCGCCAGAAGGAACGGTTGAAGGAGTTGCGGACGTCGGTTGACATCCTCTCCTTGTCGGCGACCCCGATCCCCAGGACCCTCCACATGGCCCTGGCGGGGATAAGGGATCTCTCGGTGATCCGGACGCCTCCCGAGGGAAGATTGCCCATCCGCACCTACGTGACGGCCAAGGAAGAGGGGCTGATCCAGGACGTGATCCGACGGGAACTCTCCCGCCGGGGCCAGGTCTACTACGTTCACAACCGCGTCCACAGCATGCTGCGCGAGGTGGACCTCCTGCGCCGGCTGGTGCCCGAGGCTCGGCTTGCCATCGCCCACGGCCAGATGGACGAACGAGAACTGGCCAGGGTGATGGTGGCCTTCGGGCAGGGCGAGATCGACGTCCTGTGCTGCACCACGATCATCGAAAACGGCCTGGACATACCCAATGCCAACACCCTGGTCGTGGATGACGCCTCCCGGCTCGGGCTGGCCCAGCTCTATCAGCTGCGGGGCCGGGTCGGCCGGTCCGGCCAGCGCGCCTACGCCTACTTCCTGTACGACCCGGCCCGCTCCCTCACCGAGGGTGCGGACAAGAGGCTTGATGTGGTGGCCGATCTCCAGGACCTGGGGTCCGGTTTCGCCCTGGCCCTGAAGGATCTTGAGATTCGCGGGGCGGGCAATCTGCTCGGAGAAGCCCAGCACGGTGACATCGCCGCCGTGGGCATGGAGATGTACAACCACCTGCTGAGGCAGGCGGTTGTGGAAGTCCAAGGCGGCCGGCTGGTGGAGTCCCCCGCGCAGGTGTCGGTGTCCTTGCCGCTGCGCAGCCTGCTGCCGAACTCGTACATAGAGGACGAACGGTTGCGGCTCAGGGTCTATCAGCACCTTGCCGCGGCCACCAGCGAGGTGGAGCTGGAAGAGGCGGCGAGGAACCTGCGCCAACGCTTCGGACCTAGGCCGTTGGAGGTGGAGAATTTGTTGATAGGGTTGCGGGTGCGACTGATGGCTGCTGCGGCCGGGGCTGCGGCGGTGGAGACTGATGGGGACTGGATCACGGTCCGCTTCGATCCCGGACATCGCCACACGCTCTCGGACTTCGTGGCCGGGATGCCCTCCCTGGCGGAAGCGGGGACAAACCGTCTCCGGTTCAATGCGAGCAAGGCGGGCGGCGGCTGGCCCGACCTGCTACTGACCCTGTTGCGGCGGATGGCTCGGGCGAGGAGCGAGGAGGGCATGGCCCCGGTCGGTGTCGCATGAGTGACGACGCGACTGCGGCGATCACTGCCCTCTTCGAGGTGATGGCGCAGTTGCGGAGGGTCAATGGGTGTCCCTGGGACCGTGAGCAAACCCACCAAAGTCTCCTCCCCTACCTGCTGGAGGAGACCTACGAGACCATCGACGCCGTCGCTCACGGCACCGACCAAGACCTAGCTGAGGAGCTGGGAGATCTTCTGGTCGAGGTCGCGATGCAGTGCGCCATCGCCAGTGAGCGGGGCGCTTTCGGTCTGGCAGAGGTGGCGCGGATGGCGGAGGCCAAGATGGTCCGGCGCCATCCGCATGTCTTCGCAGGAGCCTCTGCCTCCACCTCGGAAGAGCTCCTGCGCAACTGGGAGGCCGTCAAGACGCAGGAGAAACCCGGCAGAGCCTCTGCCCTGGACGGGATCCCAAGGGCCCTTCCTGCCCTGGCCCGGGCGGCGTCCGTGCAACGGCGGGCTGCCAGAGCCAACCCAGACCTTGCGGAGCCTAGTCCAGGCGAGCCCTCGCCGCAGCTGGCTCTCACTCGGCTGGAGGATGCCAAGCCAGGGTCGGAGGGGACGGCGCGCATATTGGGTGACCTGCTGTTCTTCCTGGCCGGGCGGGGTCGAAGCCTGGGCCTGGACCCTGAGGGATGCCTGCGTGAGAGCACGGATTCTTGGGAGCGGGCGTTCCGGGCAGCGGAGAGCGAGCGTCGCCAGGGGGTGACGAGCACCGAGCTACCGCTCGACGGGCTGGGGTAGGGTCACCCGCCCCGCAGCACCGAGTACCAGAGTCGGTCGGCCACCGATACGACGTGACCCGCCACGAGGACATACCTGCGATACACATCCTGGGCGGCCAGCACCGTGCGCAGATCGGGAGTTTGCAGGAGTTCAGTCATGGCCTCGCGATAGCGATGTTCCACGTGGCGGACGGCCACGGTGGACGCGTCCGCTTGGCTCCCGGCCCCCACCATGTCGTGGGGTAGCAAGCGTAAGGCCGCGGCCAGGGCCGATGTGCCGTCGGCCAGCAGCCGCCCCATCCGCTCAACGTGGGCGTCCGGGCTCCAGTTGAGGACCTCGCTCTCGCGGACTGCATCCTTGGCCTCGTCGAGCACCCGGTCGAGGCGCTCTGAGAGGGTGAAGATGTCCTCCTGGTCCAAGGGCGTGGATAGGGCCTGCTGCAGGGCGGTAAGGAGGGTGCGCCTGGCTGTATAACCGTCAAGGTGGTAGCGGCGGACCTCCGCCGATGAGGCCGGTGCGCCGGTGGCCGACCAGGTTGCAAAGTGCCGCATCCCCTGCTCGGTCAGGTCCCCCTGCGCCACCAGCAGGGAGAGCGGACTTGGCCCTGATCCGTTGATCCAGGCCCGCCACCACGCTCTTCCGGTGCGTTTCATCAGCGGCCCCCCACGGCGATTCCGATCGATGCCAGGACCGCTCCCAGAATGGCGCACGCTGGCACGGTGATCAGCCAGGCGCTGACCACCCGTACCACCGTGGGCCAATGGACGTGGTGCCGACGCCTTGCGGACCCTACTCCCACCATGCCCGCGGCGACAATCGTGGAAGTACTCACAGGAGCTCCCACGGCGCTGGCGCCAAGGATCGTGACCGCTGCCGCCGTCTGGGCGGCCAGGCCGTCGAGCGGTCCCCCGCGATAGAAGCGGGTGGAGACCGTGCGAACTATGTGACGACCGCCGACCGCAGTGCCGGCGGCCAGGGTAATGGCGACCGCGGCTGTAACCCAGAACGGGACTTGAAATCTGGAGATGGCACCTCCAGCGACCAGAATCCCGGTCGCGAGCCCCATCGCCTTCTGCCCATCGTTGGAGCCGTCGGCCAGAGCGACCAGGGCGGCCGAGATCCAGATCAGCGCCCTCACCGGGCGCAGGGACTCGCGGCTGGCTCGGTCGGCCACTGGCTGCAGACCAGATCGGAGTGCTCCGGCCACCACGGCTCCAAGGACTGGCGACAGGACGACGGCTGCCAAAGTCCCTATGACTCCGTAGGGCCGCCACCCCTGCAGTCCGCCCCAGCCCACCGCGCCCAGGCCCCCCATGACGGCCGCAGCGCCGGTCAGCCCTCCCACCAAGCCGATGCTGGCGCTGACCGGGATGCCCCGGCGGGTCGCCGCCAAGGTGAACGATATGGTCGCCAGGCTGCCCGCCAAGTAGGCGCCGGCCATCTGGGTAGTCGGCAGATGGACCAGGGTCACCATGGTCAGCGCCACCGCCTGTCCCGCCAGGAGCCCTCCGATCACGTGGAATGTGAATGAGAATGCCATGGCCCTCGGGTAGGACGCTGCCCGAGCCGCGATCAGGGAGGCGGTGGCGTTGGGCGCGTCGGAGACGCCGAGCATGAACGCGAAACCGCCGACGGCGCCCAGGGCCAAGAAGGCGACGAGCCTCATGTCCCGGCCAGGGCGGTAGCGTCCCGACGAGGCTCGCCAATCCAAGCGACGAGCGGAGCTGACTCTTGGTGAAGCCGAATTCCGCCTCCATCCCGCCAACGACGGGCATGGGCCTGAGCCAGAGTTAACCGGCCACGGCAACTGTGCCCATCCCAGGCTTCCGGGCCAGGCCGACACCACCCCAACAGCTCGATGTCCCCTCATCCGCTCCAGACCCGGCCCGATTGTGGGCCGGGCACCCCGCCGAAGACCGCCACGGCCTATACTGCACCATCAAGCAGCGGGCCAGCAGCCCGCCTCCGCCTAGCCGAGCACCTCTCTTACGTCAAAGCATTTACGAGCAACAGGCGACGGGGCCGATTGGGGGCTCATGCGTGAGCTGCGCATCCGTTGGATTCTGTTCCGACGCGGGCGAAGGCTGGAGCCCTGGCACCTGCTCGTGGTGGGGGCTGCGGTGATGGCTTGCTGGATAGCGGTTGCGGCGTACTCCAGCTACCGCACGGACCAGTCGCTGCGCCAGCAGCTGGTCCAGCTCCAGAGTCAGACCAGCGCGCTCAGCGGCCAGGTGCGAGCCCAACGCCAGGAGGTGTCCTACTCTGGAACCTCAGCCTGGCAGACCGAGGTGGTACGAGCGGACGGTCTGGCCCCCGCTGGAGAGCGGACGTATGTGATCGAGACCAGGGCCGCAGCCGCCGGACCAGGTGCCGCGGAGCAGGGCGCGAGCTCCTTGGGAGCCGCCGTCACCTCTGTCGCTAGGGGGATGCTCTCGATCGGATAGGGCTCCCGGTGATCGGGCTCGCCCGGGCAGCGTCTCGTCTGGGCTTTGCGTACCCATAGCGGTAGCTGTACCGTTCTCCCCTGCGTGCGAACAAGTACAGCTCTTGGTCCATTGGTTCTGACCGCCGCCCTAGCACTGGCGGGATGCGGTGCTGCCGGCACAGCTGGCGTCCAACAGTCCCACGCGGCCTCCAAGAGGGGCGCCGTGGAGGCCCCATATCCCGGGAGCAGCGTTGCCGGCTTCCAGGCGGTCGACCTCACCTGGGTCAGCGACCAGCAGGGTTGGGCGCTAGGCACGGCCCCCGGCTGCGCCGGTCAGCGCTGTGCGACCATCCTGGAGACGACCGACGGGGGGGTGCAGTGGACCACGGTCGCGGACCTTCACGACTGTCTGTTGGAGGCGGCACCGGTAGGGTGCCCGGCCGGCGTCCCCCAGGTCAGTCAGATTCGCTTTGCCAATGCCGACGATGGCTATGCGTTCGCCTCCGATGGAGGTCCCTATTCAGTAACGGAGAACGGGGGGCTGTCGTGGCAGGTGGCCTCGGGCCGCGAAGCCAGCGTCATCAAGGTCGGCTTCGGCACGGCCATCAGAATCAGCTTCTCCCACGGCGGCTGTCCAGGACCGTGCGACTGGTCCATAGATCGCGCGACCGTGGCGCAGAACTCCTGGCAGACCTTGTACACCCCGCCCTCATCCTTCAATCACGGCCGAGTCGTGTTGTTGCGCCAGGGCCCTGAGGACATCTATGCGGCCTTCCTGGGGGCGGAGCCGGCGAAGTCGGTGGCCCAGCTGGTCGTGTCCACCAATGGCGGGTCCACCTGGCAGAATCGTGGTGATCCTTGTGCCGCGGACGAGACAGGATTCGTCTCGACGGACTTCGCGGCGGCTCCAGACGGAGTCCTGGTGGCCCTCTGCGCCGCGTCCAGTTTCCAGAAGAGCGCGGTTGCCATCTCAACCGACTCGGGCGCCGAGTTCGGGCCCTTGGAGAGCATGCCCCCGCCATCGTCGGGAAGCTATTCGGAGATTGCCGCAACCAGTGCCGAGTCCATCTTCGCCGCGGTGCCCAGCAGGGAACTGGTCGAGTCCCAAACCGGAGGACGGCAGTGGCGTGTCGCCATCAAGGTCAAGCAGCGTCCGTCCGCAGCTACCCCGCAAACGACCTTCCTAGGGTTCGAGGATCCTCTGGTGGGACGCTGGGTGGGCCCACCAGACACGCTTTGGAGCACGACCAACGGCGGCTTGACCTGGACCGCTCGGAGCTTCTGACCTCGACCGGACGAGGGCCAGCTGGTCTCTGCCGGGCGCGGGTCGAAACGGACGTCGCGGCCAAGGCGGGAACAGAGCCGGTTGGCGAGCAGCGTGGTGGTTGGGGCCGCCCGCCCATCCGGACTGGTTCCGGGAAGTGTCCCGCCCATGGCCCGACAGGGCTCGCCGCCACCATGGCCACGGGCGGCTGATCGGGGCAAGGTCGTCGTGGACAGCGATTGCGTGTCCGACTCCCAGCCGTCCTGCGGGCCCCGTGGGACCGGCTCCCCCGCGCCCTGGGCATGGTTGACACCGAGCAACCGGTCACCACGGTCGAGTTTGGGTGCGAAAGCAAAGTTGACCTCTTCCTGGTGGGCGCCGGAAGGGCCAGTTCGGGGCGGCTCCCTCGGGACGGCCTGGCATCAGTGCAGCCCTTCGATCGAGTAGCCGAACGCTGCGGGTGCGAAGTCGCCATAGGTCAGCCACAGTTGAAGGCTCGCCGGC
>DAHWNZ010000149.1:0-1015 GCA_027339635.1 Candidatus Dormiibacterota bacterium | reverse complement strand
GCCTGCCGGAACGTCATGGGGCGCCTCCCGGCGGGAGGGAGGAGCGCACCGCCTCCACGTAGCGGTCCACCGCCCGCTCGTCCGTGGCCGGTCCGGTGGCGACGAGGAGGCCCGGGAACGGGGCCGACGGGGAACCGGGCCGGTGCTCGGGGAAGGGGATCCCTCCGAGGATGCCCCGCTGGAAGAGTGCGTCGAGAAGGGCCCTGGGGGGACTTGGCGTCCGCAGGGGGAACTCGTAGAGGAAGGGCAGGGGCCAGGCGGGGGCCCTGAGCCCGGGGAGCCTCGAGAGGCCTTCTTGGAGGCGGTGGGCGCTGGCCGAAGAGCGCTCCAGCGCCCGGAAGAGCCCCCGGGGACCGAGGGCGGAAGCGTAGCCCAGGAAAGCCAGGGTCATGAGAGCCTGGTTCGTGCAGATGTTCGAGGTCGCCCGGGAGCGCCGGATGTGCTGCTCGCGGGTCTGCAGGGTCAGGGTGAACGCGCGTCGGCCGTCATGGTCCTGGGTCTGGCCCACGAGCCGGCCGGGAAGCTGGCGGATGTCGCGACGGCGGCAGGCCATGAGCCCGAGGAGGGGACCCCCATAGGAGGGGGCGATCCCGAAGCCCTGGCCCTCCCCCACGACGATGTCCGCTCCCCAGTCACCGGGGGGCTCGAGGCCCAGGAGTGCCAGGGGGTCGGTCCCCACGACCCAAGGGAGGTCACCGATCCGTGATCTCAGGTCCAGGATCTCGTCGTGGAGCAATCCCAGGGGATCCGGCATCTCCGTGAGGATCCCGAAGCAGTCCTTCCGGGACTCCCGGGAGATGAAGTCGAGGTCGAGCCGTCCCGTCTCCGGGTCCTGGGGGATCTCCACCAGGTGTGCGCCGGGTCCCTTGCCGTAGTTCTTGAGGATGCTCTTCGTCTCCCACGAGAGCGTCGAGGGAACGAGGAATCGGTTCCCCTCGTGGAGGCGGCGCGCCATGAGGAGCGCCTCCCCCCGGGCGGTGCCTCCGTCGTAGAGCGAGGCGTTGGAGACCTCCAT
>DAHWNZ010000148.1:0-1062 GCA_027339635.1 Candidatus Dormiibacterota bacterium | reverse complement strand
GGCACCGCCGACATATATCTTCCCCTTCATCTCACCACAGGTCTGCTCGACCATGAACTACGGCCAGCTGACCTACCTCATGTACCGTCCCCTCTACTGGTTCGGCAACTACAACCAGCCGACGGTGGACTACAACTACTCGGTTGCCAACCCTCCCAAGTTCAGCAACGGGGACAAGACCGTAACCGTCACGCTGAAGCCCTGGAAGTGGTCCAACGGCGAGCCCGTTTCGTCGCGCGACGTCGAGTTCTGGATGAACATGATGTTCGCCAATAAGGACAACTGGTGCGACTACACGCCGGGTTTCTTCCCCGACAACGTCGCGTCGATGAGCTACCCCAACGCACGCACGGTCGTTTTCCACCTGAAAAAGTCGTACAACCCGACCTGGTACCTCTACAACGAGCTTTCCCAGATCACGCCCCTGCCAATGGCCTGGGACGTGACCTCGGCCAGCTCGCCCACGCCCACCCCCAACGAGAAAAACCTTCCCGACACGACTATCAAGGGTGCGCAAGCCGTCTACAACTTCTTGAACAAGCAGGCGATGGACAAGACCACGTGGGCCTCGAGCAAGTACTGGTCGATAGTGGACGGCCCCTGGAAGCTGAAGAGCTTCACCTCGACCGGCGAGGCGACCTTTGTGCCCAACCCGAGCTACGGCGGCTCGCCCAAGCCCACGCTGTCGAAGTTCGTGGAGGTGCCTTTCACCTCTGACGAGGCGATCCTGAACGAGCTCAAGTCCGGGGGGCCTCGTGCCTTGCAGGTGGCCGAACTGCCCGATGACTACATCCCGCAGCTGCAGCGGATCGAGTCCGAGGGCTACACCGCCGTCAACTTCCCTTCCTTCAGCTTCGCTTACTTCCCGCTCAACCTGGGCAACCCCATCTTCGGGCCGGTCTTTCGCCAGCTCTACTTCCGCCAGGCCTTCCAGCACCTGGTCGACCAGCAGGGGTGGATCCAGAAGATCCTCGACGGTTACGGGGTGCCCACTTATGGCCCCGCCCCTCTAGCACCGACCAACCACTTCGCGGCCAAGCTCGAGTACCACAACATGTACCC
>DAHWNZ010000147.1:0-1155 GCA_027339635.1 Candidatus Dormiibacterota bacterium | reverse complement strand
CTCTCCCTGGCTCTGTCGGCGATGCGCTGCATCTTCACCTACATGGTGATGCCCTTCCTGTTGCCCACGATCGGGGCCCTGGCGGGGGCAGGGCCGGTGGTGGGGGTCTTCCTTTCGGCGGTCGCCCTCGTGTTCGACGTCCGGGCGATTCGTGCCTTCTGGCGGGCCGACGACCCCCGGCGCTGGTCGATGACGGCGCTCTACCTGTTCGTGATCGTCTTCGTCTTGGTGCTGTTGGCGCTGGATCTCCACAGCATCCGTCTCTGATCGTGTGCTCGGCCAGGGGCAGACTACTGCGCTTGCGCCGGCGCACCAGCGCGCACCACGGGTCATGGCCAGGTGCTGTTGCCTCGCTGGGATCGTCGGCACATTCGTAGAGCGGGCTACCCGCTCAGGGTTCGGCCCGCGGCAAGTTCGGGGAGACCCTTGCTCCGGGGCTGAAAGCGCCCCTCATGGGGGATGCCGGGTCCGACGGCACCCGCTCCGATGCCTGCGCCAGAGGGCCGCTCATGGCCCGGGCGCGCCGCCGCGACCAGGATTCGTGATCACCTCCCCAGCAACCGGACGAAGCGCACCGGGGATGCGTCTTTGACCGGTCCGGGACTGCCGCGAGAGCTAAGCCCGCTCTCCGTCCCGCCGGCTTGTGCAGGGTGGCGGGAGCGGCTCCCGAGGCCCACCTTCCCGGCGCAGCCCTCCGTCCCACTACCTTGAGTGTGTGAGCACTCAGCATCCGTTCCGTCCCGGCACGGTCACCCGGGACTTCGGGTCTGGCGACCTGCTGGTGCTGGGTGCGACCGCCATCTGGAGTGTCAATGTGGTGGCGGTGAAACTGGCGCTGCACCAGAGCGGCCCCCTGACCTACTCGGTGATCCGGTACCTGGTCGGCGGCGTGGCCCTGCTCGGTCTGGCCCGCTGGATCGACGGCCCTCTGCCGAGGCTGTCGCGCGAGCAATGGCGGCTGGTCGCCGTGCTGGCGCTGTTCGGGGTGCTCATCAACCAGTCGAGCTTCACCGGGTCCCTGGCTTTGACCAACGCCGACAACGTGGCCATGATCTCGGGCACCACGCCGCTGTTGGTCGCCCTCTGGGTCGCATATCGTCATCGGCAGCGCTTCCGCGCCCGGGTCTGGGTCGGGCTGACGATAGGGTTCGCGGG
>DAHWNZ010000146.1:0-1162 GCA_027339635.1 Candidatus Dormiibacterota bacterium | reverse complement strand
CAGAGCCTGGTGTGGACACGTCCGGACGGAACCACGTCGCCGCTCGATACCTGGATCCCTCAGGTGGAGGAGCGGGGTGGCGATGTCGTGGCTACCGTAACCTACGCGGTGGAGGCGTTTGGGTTCTGGTCGAACGGCGTCAACATCTACCAGCTCCCCTCGCAGAACGTCGGAACCATCCAGGTGACGGCGCGGATCCCGTATGGAATCCAACAGGTGCAGTCCGACCTGGGCTGAGATGGCCCTGATCTCATCCGGTAGACTGTTGGCTCACATCTTGGCCGCCTAGCTCAGCCGGTTAGAGCGCACGGTTCACATCCGTGAGGTCGAGGGTTCGAGTCCCCCGGCGGCCACTCGAGGTCTGGACACGCGCGGGTCGAAGGGTCCATGACACTCACCGCGGCAGCCGGTTGGGCACCCGGAGGCGACTATCCCGGTGCGCCATTCTTGAGATCGGAGAGAAGACCGCCGCTTCGCGGGTTGGCTGGTGGCGCGTTCCATGCGCGATCCCGTTGGTGCAGGGCCAGTGGCCACTGAGGTCGCGTCTCCAACGCCGGGTGGCGCAGGGGGGCGGATGCGGTACGCGGAACGCCCTGAGCTCGCGCCTCGGCCAGCGCGTGCCCCATCGGGGGGCCCCAAGTCGGCGGCCCCGGTCGGGCCCTGCCCGCCGCCCGATCAGGCACCGGCTCCGGGCGATACCGCCCCGTATCTGAACAGCCGGTCGGCGGCTCAACCTGCGGACGCAAGTCGTGATCGCGATCTCTCTCCCCGGCCAATTCGGGACCTGGGTGCCTAAAGGCCCTCCGCGCACCGACCCCGGCGCAAATGCGATCCTTACTCTCCCATGCGCAATCCAGGCAGCCGCGAGCTGCGACGCCGTCAGGCACGGTTGGAGGCCCAACAGCGGTCCAGCGTCCGGGAGCGGACGCAGGCGCCGAGTCGCGACGAGATGATGCGCCGCGGCGGACTGCTGGAGGGGGTGTCGCCCAAGCAGGTGACCCAGTTCGCCCTCATGTCCCTGGCCGCCGGGATCGTCGTCATCGCCCTGGGCGTGCTCGGCCTGCTGGTGGAGATGGGACAGCGCGACCTGTTCCTGGGGATCGTGGTGGTGGCGGTGGCGGTGATCATGACCGGCACCGCGGTCTCCATCACCGGGCCGGCC
>DAHWNZ010000145.1:0-1284 GCA_027339635.1 Candidatus Dormiibacterota bacterium | reverse complement strand
GGCCACCGGCTACCACCGCAAGTACGCCATCGCGATGCTGCGAGGGCGCCGGCGGGTGGTGGTCCCCAAGCGGGTGACCCGTGCCCGCCGCTATGGCCGGGAGTTCCAGCAGGCCCTGCTGGTGGCCTGGGAGGCGTCGGGATACGTCTGCTCGGAGCGGCTCCAGCCCTTCCTCCCCGAGTTGGTCCCGCTGCTGGAGCAGCACCAGCAGCTCAGCCTCGATGACGTCACCCGGACGCTTCTCTTCCGGGCCAGCGTGAGCACCGTCGAGCGAGCCCTGGCAGCCAAGCGCAAGGGCCTGGTGGGCCGGCGCATGACCCAGACCAAGCCGGGCACCCTGCTGCGCCGCCAGATCCCCGCCCTGGTGGGCTCGTGGAAGGCCGAGGACGTCCCCGGCTACCTGGAGATCGACCTGGTCTCCCACAGCGGCGAGTACGCAGCGGGAACCTTCCTCTACACCCTCTCCGTGGTCGACCTGGCCACCGGCTGGACCGAGCGAGTCCCCTTGCTGGGCAAGGGCCAGACCGGGGTGGTCGCCGGCCTCGACCGGATCCGCGAGCAGCTGCCCTTCCGGCTTCGCGGGCTCCACCCCGACACCGGCAGCGAGTTCATCAACTTCCACCTCTTCGACTACTGCCAGGAGCGCGGCATCGAGCTCACCCGCTCGAGGCCCTACCACAAGAACGACAACTGCCACGTCGAGCAGAAGAACTGGACCCTGGTCCGCCGCCTGATCGGCTACGACCGCCTGGACACCCCCGCGCAGCAGGCCTGGCTGGACGCCTTCTACACCGACGACCTCCGGCCCTTCGCCAACTGCTTCCAGCCGGTGATGAAGCTGACTGGCAAGGAGGCGGTGGGCAATAAGGTCCGTAAGCACTACGACCGACCCACCACTCCGCTGCAACGGGTGCTGGACAGCGGCAGCGCAGATGCCGCCAAGATCCCCGAACTCGTCGCGCTCTACACCACCGCCAGTCCGCTCACGCTCAAGCGTCAAATCGACCGCCGCCTGGCCGCCATGCCCTCTGCTCTGGGAGTGTTCCACAGTGCCTGATAAACCCTCCGTCCCGATCCCCACGCCGCCCAACCCACCCGATGGAGACCAAAACGAACATGCGTATCGCCACAGGGAGGCCCAGGAGCCGCGGGACGAGCCCTCCTCGACCGCCACTACCCCGGAGGTTGTCCCCAGTTCCCCCACCTTCCCCGCCCTTCCCCTCGCGCTCCCCATCCCCGCTGCTACTACGGTGTCATTCCTTCCTGACTCAACGATCGACGGAA
>DAHWNZ010000144.1:0-1689 GCA_027339635.1 Candidatus Dormiibacterota bacterium | reverse complement strand
AGCGCAGTTTGTCGTGCAGATGGTCTTCACAACATCCTCAAAGACGGTTGGGCTGCGGAGCATGCGGCCCGCTCCCGACGCCACCCATGACATGTCCGGGTCGGCGGCGGCCAGTTCGTAGAAGGGGCGCAGATCCTCCTCAAGGCGAAGCATGGCGCGGAGGCCGTCCAGTATCCTCGCCTGTCGCTCCGGCTCCAGCAACACCCCCAGCGCATTTACCCGCACCTGCTTCCGGTCGGCCTGGCGCACCAGCACGGTCACGGCCTGCTCGTGGTCCGGATCGACAGTCGTGGCGAACACCAGGCCCCGTCTAGAAACGCGGTTGGGCGGCAGCGACGCCACGCCGTGGGACGACACGGTCCTCGGGAAGTCCACAGGCTCCCCTCCTCCGCCCTTCAGGTCGAGACTCCCGCACGGATGTACGCCGCCCATTCCTCAGCATCGTACCCCATCTTGTTCTCGTGAGGCTGGGTTGCCGGGGAGGTACGGGAGCCAGCCGGCAACGAGTTGGGGGCACCATAGAGCGGTGGCGGAAGGGTCCCTGCGACTGCTGCCCTTCCAGGAGCCCCTTCGCATGCAGAGCTACAACTTGTCCGATCCGCGCGGCGGCTGCGGAGTGCGGCCAGGCGGTGCGCTTGGGCCCATGCAGCGGGCTGGGCACTGCCACGCAAACGGCTGGTTGGGTAGAGGCTCACCGCATCTTGCGAGTGGCGCTATAATGACGCCCACGTGTCGCAGGTTCAAGAGCCATGCCCCTCAACTGAGGGGCCAGCCCAAGTTTCGGCCGGCAGCGTGGCTCTCGTTCTCGGTGGCGGAGGAGCGGCTGGGAATGCCTGGTTGATCGGCATCATCGCCGGCGTAGCGGAAGCCGGTGTCGATCTGACGGAGTTCGCCGATCTCGTGATCGGCACGTCGGCCGGGGCCACGGGCGCTGCCCAGGTGCGAAGCGGGCTTTCGCCGCGGGACCTCTTGATTTCGGTGGTGGCCGCTCCGGACCGATCCTCCGCGCCGCGGCAGGGACCTGCCTCGCCATCTGATATGGCCACAGTGTTCGAGCGAATGCGGGCCATCGGTGCGGCCGCCACCTCGGCAATCGATCTGCAACGAGCGATGGGAGCGTTCGCCTTGGAGAGCGATGCGGTACTCGCACCGGGGGCGGCAGCTCGGAGGGCTGCGGTAGCCGCCCGCCTGCCTCGCCCTGAATGGCCCGCGCGGCCGATGATCATCACCGCCGTCGACGCATCCAGCGGCGAACTCGCTGCGTTTGCCAGCGATTCGGGAGTCGACCTGGTTGACGCGGTCGCAGCCAGCACCGCTGCGCCCGGTCTGGTTCCCTCCGTCAGCATCAATGGCCGTCGCTACATCGACGGGGGCGTGCGTTCCACAGAGAACGCCGACCTGGCCTCAGGGTACGCCAATGTCCTCGTCCTCGCACCGCTGTATGGGCGCGGCGTTGAACTCCCCGAGGGCCAGTTCGAGGGCCTGCGCCGGCCCCCCGAGTGGGGCACTGACCTGGCCAGCCAGGTCGATGCTCTGCGCACCAGCGGTAGCCACGTGATGGTGATCACGCCGGACCCCGATTCGCGAAGCGCGATGGGCAAGAATCAGATGGATCCCGCGACGCGCGCCCCCTCGGCCCGCGCGGGGTTTGCCCAGGGTAAAGAAGAGGCGCTTCGCATCACGTTCCAC
>DAHWNZ010000143.1:0-1803 GCA_027339635.1 Candidatus Dormiibacterota bacterium | reverse complement strand
ACCCCGCTCGCATCGAAGGCCTCATGACCTGCCACTTCATCGCTCTGCTCCTGCAGGCGCTCATCGAGTTGCAGATCCGCCGCGAGATGGCTCGTCGCGACCTGCCCAGCCTACCTCTGTACCCAGAGGACCGCAGCACCATTGCTCCCAGCGCTGAGCGCATCATCCAGGTCTTCACCGGCGTAGCCCGGCACCGCCTTACCGACGCCGCCGGGAACCTGGTCCAGACCTTCCCGCCAGAGCTCACCATCCTCCAGCAACAGCTCCTCGAGCTCCTCGCCGTCCCCTCAGCCTGCTACGCCTGAACCCTAAGGTGGGGGAGCTGAAACCCCTCCCTGATGTGCGGAAAGCGGGCTGCGGAAGTACAAGAAGTTACGCAGGCACCCGGAACGGGCGCGGAGGTTTCTGGCTACCGTCGCGAGACGGGACCCAACCCTCTTCGTCCATTGGGGACACGGTGCGTGGCCATTGGCTGGGTAGCAGGAGCCCCGTGAAGCGAGAGTTTCATCTGGGGATCTGAGAGAGCCGGGGGGTGCGACTCCCCCCGGCCACTCGACCAAGGTTCCCCAGGATTGACCGGGGCGGGTTCCAGGGTCGCCCCACGAGCGCAGGGCGTGGCCCATGGCTCGCCCGGGATGGCGGCTCACGTCAACGCCGCCGCCCGGGCTTGGGGCGTTTAGGGAGCGGCCTCCGCCCCCGTGGAGGGGCAGGAGAATCCAGGTGGCACTCGAACAGTCCGAAGATGCGGCTGGGACGCGGGCCGGCGAAGCTCGCGACGAGGAGGGCGTGGTCGCCGCCGCTGGACGCGAGTCGCGACCGGAATCTGGCGGTCTCCGGGGCGGCCGCGGGCATCGTGATGAGGCCGTAGATCTGTTGGCGGCAGAGCAGGACCAGAACCACCTCATCGTCTCCTTCCATCGCGATGAGCCCGAGGGGCTCTTCCTCCCGCAGGCGGCGCGCCAACCTGCGCCCTGAGGCGGCCCCGCAGGCGATCGCGACCACCGGCAGGCCGCCTTCAGTCATCCTCTGGGGAACAGGGGAATCCTCCTGCAGCTCCGCCTGGGCGCGCAGGCGGGGGACCTCATCCCAGGCCACCGCTCCCACATTGACGGTCGCTCCCTGGGGCAATAGGTCATTCCGCAGCACCCCGGAGTGCACATCGAGGGAGACCGGACCGGGCGCCGCGGGCACGGCCCACGGATCTCTGCCGGCCGTGTCCTCCAAGATCTTCTCGGCCGGGGCCAGCCTGAAGCTGCCGAACCTGTCATCGGGAAGGCGCACTCGGCCCTTGAGTGACCCCATGAGGCGGGAGCGATGATCGGCTCTGTCGAAGGCTTGGACCGCCGCCATCGCCAAGAGCAGGTGGTCCGCCTGCTCCTGGCTGGGCTCCCCCCCGCCAGACTCGTGGGCGGTGAAGAAGAACGGGATGCGGTCTGTCTTTGGGGGCCAGCCGAACCGGTGCGCCCGGCGGGTGAGAACCGCAGAGTCGGGGCTCGCCATCAGGGTCATTCCCAGGGAGCCCGCGGGCAGAGTCGATGTGCCCGCGAGCTGCGAGATCGGGGGGGAACCGTCGGGCACCAGCCAGAGCCCGAACTCGACCTGGGCCTGCCCGAGCACCACTCCGCGATACCTGACCCGCCGCTTCCCTATCGCCAGCTCCATCGGAAGAGCGATGGTGTCCGGGATCCGTACCCACGGCTTGACCTCGCAGTAGTCGACGGCCGCCTCCATCAGCGCGCGCCAGGTCTGCGCGGATGGCGGCTCGTGGCTGGCACGGTATCCGCTGAGGTCAGCCAGCATGGT
>DAHWNZ010000142.1:0-2058 GCA_027339635.1 Candidatus Dormiibacterota bacterium | reverse complement strand
GTGCTGCTGGGGCGGGCAACTCAGCGAATGGCGACTGCACCCGACGATCGAGTCGATGAGTGGCAGGAGTCACTGCGCAACCGGGCCCATCGGATTGCCTACTGGCTTGTCGGGGGCGCGTTCTTGGTGTTTTTCTTCGGGTCCTACGTGGCCACGGAGCACACTCGGGATTGGCTGTCCCAGGGCAGTGGAGGTGGTCTCTGGATCGTCTCCGCTGAACTGCTCTTCTGCCTACCCGCCATGGTCATCGCCTGGAGCCAGTCGGACCCCGTGCGCGAGTTCCTATCGCCACCGTGGTACCTGGCCTGGGCGCGACGCGCGACGGTTGCGATGGTGAGCCTGGCGCTCTTGGCCCCGGTGCTGGCCAGTCTCGCTCTGCCCGTACTGCCGATCACTACCCAGTCATCCGTCCTGCCCAGCCAGGGCCGGTGTCTGAACTTCAGAGCCACCGAGACAGTCGGGATCATGGTCGAGGCACAGCTGCCAATCGCGGCTCAGGCCTGTTGGAACGGCCGACGAGCATTCGAGACGTTTGGGATGAACCGGAGCGACTGCATGCAGGCCGACACCCAGATGGCCACCCTGCAGACCATCTCCTGTCAGCGGACAGTCTCCACAACTGGAACGCTGCGCTTCGTCTACACCGCCAGGGTTGGCTCTCCGTTCTTACCCTTCATAAGACGGGCTGTGAGCCTCAGAGTGACGCTCACCCGTGCCGGCAGGGTGCTGCAGTTCCCGTGAACGGCACTGGACTGATGGGGATCCCGAAACGGTCTTGGCGGGTGCACCTGAGGCGGACCGCGGTGGCCCTCGCGGGAGCGCTATGGTTCCTGCTCGCCTCCCCTGTCCCGGAGTCCCTGCGCGGCTGGGGGATAGCGGTGGTGCTGACGATCGTCACCATCGTCGTGGCCCTGGGGGCTGGCACGGGATGGATTGCGTTCCGGCGACGGGACCGACTCGATGAGTTCAGTCGGGGGCTGCGAGATCGCGCCTACCGGCTCGCCTTCAGGTTGTTCGTGTTGGGAGTGGTCCTCCTGGGTCTCGCGCTGGTCGTCCGTGCAGGGCTCCACGGGGCGGTCACATGGGCTGTTCCCGACCCAGTAGGAGCCAGAGGCATGGCGGCGCTACTGGTTCTGTTGCTCACGCTTCCGACAGCGATGGCGGCCTGGATCGCTCCTACTGCTGAGGATGACTCTTGGGCAGACGGCTCTCAAGCGCGGGCTGGCGGAATCGCTTGGCGTTGGCTTCCATTGCTATCCGTCCCAGCTGTGTTCACGGTGTGGTTGTTGGGAGTAGCCCTCCTGCCGGTGAGCGGGGCTACCGTTGTCACACTGCCAGATCCCGGGTTCGCCATGGGGAGTGGACATTGCGGAGCGTTCGCGGCCACCGAGCAGGTGGCTCGCGGCTTTGGCCCGACCGTTCGACTCCTGGCCCAGGTGTGCTGGAATGGCCGGGAGGCGTGGGTGATCAACGACCCTGGAGCACCGACACCTCGTTACTTCGGACCTGTCTCCCAAGGAGTGGAGCCGACGCTCTGTACTCCGAGCAACGACGGTACCGACTTCGGAGTGGTCACCCGAGTGGGCTGCGAAGTGTGGGTCAATAGGGCGGGAACTGTCCACGTGCGCCTAGGCGCCCAGGCGGAGTCTGGCCTACTGAGCATCGGACGGAAATGGATTGAGATCACGTTGGTGGTGACTAGGACCGGTCGAGTTCTGACATTTACCTGAGGGGAGGATCACCTCGGCGCTATTCCCTAGCTCGCTCATGGCAGCAGGGCAAAGTCCGTGGTGTGTTCTGGCCGAACCACGCCGAAGTGGCGACGATCGAGGGTTGCCAGCTTGGTGATACCAATTGGTTCCGCCATCACAAGGACTGATGCATCTGCCCGCCCAGGGATAGGGGCCGGTACCTAAACACAGGTTTGGCCATCCTCGGCCAGTCGTCGGGGTGAAAGGGCCGAACCGACGCGACGCCCGTCGGTGCTCGACGCCGTCGGCTAAATGCACTCATTGGGAATGTTGACCCGGCGGGAGCGACCTAGCCTGATCTTGACCG
>DAHWNZ010000141.1:0-2171 GCA_027339635.1 Candidatus Dormiibacterota bacterium | reverse complement strand
CTGCACCCCTTTCGACTCGATTCGGGCGGTCGTGTTTGGCGGTGAATTGACAGGGGAGCCCCGCGGGTCGGATCGGTTGATGGCTTAAGGGTTCACCCGCTCAGGATGGGAGGCAGGGAGTGACTTTGATCAAGAGCGGCAAGCCTGTGACGGTACCGGGGATGGTGCTGACGGACCACGAGCTACAGGTTCCGCTCGACCACTCACGCCCAAGCGGTCCCACGATATCGGTGTTCGCCCGCGAGGTCGCCGGCCCCTGCGGGCGTGATCTCCCGTTCTTGGTGTACTTCGAGGGTGGGCCGGGCCACGAAAGCATCCGACCGACGCGCCATCCATGGTCGCCGGGGTGGTTGGAGCGTGCTCTGGAGGAATTCCGAGTTCTCCTGGTGGATCAGAGGGGTACCGGTCGGTCCACTCCGGTTGCCGATCTCGCTGGACTCGCTCCGGAGGACCAGGCCAACTACCTGACCCACTTCCGAGCCGACTCCATAGTGCGCGACGCAGAGCTGTTGAGGCAGGGACTGGGAGTTGACACCTGGAGCGTCCTCGGCCAGTCCTTCGGCGGGTTCTGCGTGCTGACCTATCTATCGCAGGCCCCCCGCGGGCTTCGGGAAGCGATCTTCACCGGTGGCCTGCCGCCGCTGCGGCGCCCCGCCGAGGAGGTGTATCGGGCCACCTATGAGCGCATGAGGGAGCGCAACTGGCGCTACTACGCGGCGTATCCAAAGGACCGGGCCCTGGTCCTGGAACTGTGCCGATACCTCCGCTCACATGAGGTGTATCTGCCCAGTGGAGATCGCCTGACTCCGCGCCGGCTGCGTCAGCTTGGGATCCTCCTGGGGATGAGCGACGGCCGAGAGCGACTTCATTACATGTTGGAGCGCGACCCGGACTCGTTGGGATTCCGGCACGACGTCGAGTCAGCGCTGAGCTTTGCCCGCAACCCCCTCTATGCGGTGATCCACGAGGCCTGCTACGCAGATGGGACCGTGACCGGTTGGGCCGCTCAGCGGACGATGCCGGAAGACTTCCTGGAGCACGAGGAACTCTTCACCGGTGAGCACGTGTTTCCCTGGATGTTCGAAGACTACTCCTCTCTGCAACCTCTGTGGCAGGCGGCCCAGCTCCTCTCCCAAGTTGCTTGGCCCAGGCTGTACGACGAAGCGACCCTCAAATCCAACTCCGTCCCATGCGCCGCCGCCATCTTCGCCGAGGACGCCTATGTGGAGCGGAGCTTTTCCGAGGAGACGGCGGCCGCGGTGAGGGGGCTGCGGCCGTGGATCACCAACGAATATCAGCACAATGCGCTGGCCTGCGATGGACCGAGGGTCTTGGATAGGCTGCTCAGATTGGCCCGCGGTCTGGAGTGAGAGCTCCGCTCCGGCCGGGGCCGATCCGTACGGCGTTTGTGCTCGCCCGCTGGGACAGGTGCCAAATCGATCAGCTCCCTGAGGAGGCAGCCGCCGTGGCATGCCTCTGGGGGTCGCGCGAGAGCAGGCTGCTCCGCGAACCTACGACAGGGCGTGCGTAGCACGGCCGTGAGTCGCCGGCCTGCCCATTCCCATCTGGCAGCCCGGGCCGGTCCGACTCTGCCGCCAAGGAGAGCCCGGGACTCTCCTGCGTTTGGGGCCCCCGACGGTCGGTGGTCCGCCTTTTGGCCGCGGCGACTCGCGGAGGACGGGAGCGCGGCACAGGCGGTGGGGTGTTGGACCGTGGGGCCCGAGCCTGCCGCAGGTCGGGCCGGCGTCCGCAGGTGTCTGGCGTGAAGAGGTGGCAGTGGCTCGGGCTGGCGGGCCTGCTGGTAGGTGCGGCCGCCTTCAGATCGACCCAGAACATGGCCCTGACCACCTTCGCCTTGCTGGCTCGGGAGCAGGTCGGGTTGGGGGCGGCTGTGATCGGGGCCATCGCCGCCGGTGCCGCGGTGGCAACCGTTGCGACCAACCTCGCCGTTGCGACCAGGGTACCTCCGCGCGCGAGCTCCCTGGCTGCGGCCCTTGGAAGCCTCCTGCTGGTCCCGGCGCTGATCCTCCTGGGCACCTCTCACCAGGTTGGCCAGCTGGCCGCCGGGGCGGTGCTTCTGGGGATCGGAGGTGGGATTGTGTTCCCCGCGTTGACGACCGCCATGGGCCAGGTGGCGCGGGAGAAGCGCGAGAGGTCACTGGCCCTGTTCA
>DAHWNZ010000140.1:1876-2207 GCA_027339635.1 Candidatus Dormiibacterota bacterium | reverse complement strand
AGGGTGTCGGCGACCGCCAGCAGCTCCCCGGGGACCTCCGAGGGATGTGCAGGGCTGGGACGAGGTTGCCCGGTGGCGGCCGGGTCGCCGCTGTGCCGAGTCAGTTGGACGAGGTAGAAGGCGACCAGCAGGCAGCTGAAGAGGATGTACGCGCGCAGCAGATCCTGATGTGGCACCCCGCCATGGAAGAAGAGGGCGCCGATGACGAGACTGGCGAGAACGAAGAGCTCGACCACGCCTCTGAGGTGGCGCCGCATCGGTGATCGGCCTCCGGGAACGCCGCCACCCAGGCCAGCCCTACCCTGCCGCCCACCTCGAAGAGCGGTCCGGA
>DAHWNZ010000140.1:0-1866 GCA_027339635.1 Candidatus Dormiibacterota bacterium | reverse complement strand
CTTGGTCCACCAACCGGCCGCGTCGGCGCTCGTCAGGTCCGACAGCCACCGCCCAACCCTACTCCCCGCTGGGTGTGCCCAGCAACTGCGGGACTGAGCCACGCCCCAGCAGCTGATCACGCAGGCTGCGCAGCGCGGCTTCCGCCTGCTGACGCATGCTCGGATCGACCGGGTGGTCAGAGTAGCGGGCAGCCTGATACAGCTCGGTCAGCCGAACGAGGTCGGTGCGGTTGAGCTCCATCCCCTGCAGGGCGCGTTCCAGATATTCGAGCGGGGTCTCGGAGCGGCGACGGGGGAGCCCGTTCCGGCCCAGGGTCCGCTCGAGCCCGAGATAGGCCAGGATCACCCCGGACCGCGGGTCGCGGCCCTGGGACAGCTCCTCCAACCCACTGGTCATGGCCGGGGCCAGCTCCTCGGCCAGACTGGCATTGGGCGCCATGCCCGCGGTCAAGGACCTCCAATGTCGGTTGCGCCTGGCCCGCAGATATAGAAGAGCGCCCGCCCCCGCCAGCACAACCAGGACAGCTGCCGTGGCCGCCAGGAGATCGGATCCGACCGCGATCGACCCCACCGCGACTCCCGGGTGCCCAGGGCTGGACGTCGCCGCAGTGGGGCCGGCTAGGTGGAACGGGTGCTTGCGCCGCTTGAGGCCGATGGCCAGCAGAACCCCCAGGGCGATGAGCATCCCGAAGGCCAGCCCCACCAGCTTGAGCGAGTCCCGCCGACGCATCACCACCGGCACGGGCGTCGCCTTGCCCAGGTGCCGGAAGTCGCCCCACGGGAAGAAGATGACAACGAGCACAAACAGCAGCTCTGCTCCGCCCAGAATGATCACCGTGGCGAGTTGGCCCACCGCCCCTGTGACCGGATTCGCCGGAGCAGGCTTAGCGGTTTGCGGGAGCACCTGCTGGGAGTAGTGAGCCCCGGTTCCGACCGCCACCACGGCCAGCAGCACTGATAACAGCACTGCCCCAACTCCGGCCAGCAGCCATGGCGGGCGGCGGCGCGAACGGCCCGGCGATGACGGCGCGGCCTGGGACGCCCGATCGTCAGCCATCACGCGGGGAAGTCATCATGGCAGCGTGACCCCGTCCTCGTCCGCCCACACCGCACCTTCTGGTCGCTGCAAACCCACTTCACCGCCAATCGCGAAGCTCCGTTTCCACAAACGCGTGCTCCGCTTTGCCTGAGCGCCGCCTCCGATCCCTTGTCTGGGTCCCAAGCCGCGATGGTTCACCCCAAGACCGCTCCACTCGCCGTGCTCACTTCGACTGTAGCGCATAGGTCCGTCGTCAGTTCTGCGGCCCCAAGCCCCTCGATGCACCTTTGAGCCACCAACCCGACCCCACCGGCACCGACAAGGACCGCGCCACTCCGACGTCGGTGCCTACGTGAGGAACACAACGCCAATCCCCACCCCACTGCACTCCCGCGGACCAGTGCCATCCATCGACCGCGGTGAGACGCTCTGAATCTCCAGTCGCCGAGCTCGGATCGCGACTCCTTCACCTGGCCGCCACCGCCGACGCGCCGCCTCCATTCTCGCAGATCTCTGCTTGACCCGCAAGTACGTACCGCGACTGTCCAGCCACCACTGCCGGAGCCAACCAAAAGGCGGCCACGTAGTAGTACACCGGCCCGCGCCAACTCACCATAAAGGCCAAATAAACCGCCACCGCGAAACCCCAACGGGTCACGTCCCGTATGTTGGTGTAAATAGCGGGACCCGATCTGGCCCTGAAGAGGGGCGAGAGCGGGCCACCGTGCCACCAAACCTTTCCACAGACCAGGAGAACACGATGACCCCTGCAAGCATGCCACTCGACGACCTACTTTTCCAGCTCGGAGAGACCGACAGCGACAAGT
>DAHWNZ010000013.1:0-46197 GCA_027339635.1 Candidatus Dormiibacterota bacterium | reverse complement strand
GCATAGCCGGCGGGGACCTGAACACGGTCGTGGCGGTGTCATCCGCGACCGGAGATGAGATTGGCATGCTCGAGCGGACGCTCGACGACATGCGGGCGCGCCTGGTCCAACAGCGCCTTGAGATAGAGGAGTCCCAGCGGGAGTTGGAGCACAAGGTAAGCGAGCGCACCGAGGAGCTGACCCTGCGCAACCAGGAGCTGGCAACCCTGAACTCGGTCACCGGGGAGATGGGGCGATCCCTGGTGGTGTCGGACGTGGCCACGACCGCCGCCACCCAGCTCGGTCAGGTGTGGGGCCTCGACGAGGTCAGCGTCCTGCTCGCGGACCGCCTGGAGCCCTCCGGCGTGCGCCTGGTGGGCCGTTCGGGGCGAAGGGCTGGCGCGCCCTCCGGGGCGGACCTGGCCGAGGCGCTTGAGCGCGTCGAGACCTCGCCGATCCGGATGCCGTGCCAGATGGATGGGCTGCTCCTGGTCCCCTTAATCACCGGAGCGGCTCTGGTTGGTTACCTGGCCCTGCGGCGGGCCGAGCCCTTCACCGACCGCCAGCTCGCCCTGCTGTCGGTCGTCGGCGGCCAGCTGGCGCTGGCCCTGCGCAACGCTCAGCTGTTCGCCGACACCCAGGAGCTGGCGACCATCAATGAGCGCAACCGCCTGGCCCGAGAGATCCATGACACCCTGGCTCAGGGCCTCACCGGGATCATCGTGCAGCTCCAGGCGGCCGAGGCGTGGCTCGGCAGGGAGCCGTCAAGGGCCAGGGAGGCGGTTGACCACGCGACCGATCTGGCCCGGGAGAGCCTGCAAGAAGCCAGGCGCTCAGTCTGGGACCTCCGTCCTGAGGGCCTTGAAAGAGCGGGCCTGGCCGGAGCGGTCCGGGACGAGCTGGCCCGTTTGGGAGAGCGCACCGGCACCAAGACCTCGGTGCGGATTCGGGGGCTCAAGGGAATCAAGCTGCCGGCGGGCGTCGAGGTCGCGGTGTTCAGGGTCATTCAGGAGGCGGTTGCGAATTCCCTGCACCATGGGTCTCCCAATTGCGTCCAGGTCGAGATGGTCAGGGCCGAACATTCCCTCCGGGTCACGGTCAGCGACGACGGGGCCGGCTTCGAGCCCTCGGGCCCAAGGCGCGCCGGAAGCTTTGGGATAACCTCGATGAGAGAGCGCGCCACGGCCTGCGGAGGCACGCTCGAGCTGGACAGCCGCCCTGGGGAGGGCACCAAGGTGGTGCTGCAGGTTCCCTGCGGCGACGCTCAGGTGCCACTGGGCGCCCGGTGATCAGGATCGTGGTCGCGGACGACCACCCGGTCGTGCGTCAGGGGATCTGCGCCATGCTTGAGGTGGAGACGGACCTGAAGGTCGTGGCCGACGTCGGGGACGGGGATGAGGCCGTCCGAGCGACGGTTGAACTCGCCCCCGATGTGGTGCTGATGGATGTGCAGATGCCGGTCCTCGACGGGATCGAGGCCCTGCGCGAGATCCTGCGCCTGCGCCCGGAGTCGAGGGTGGTGATGCTGACCACCTTCGGTCACGAGAATTACGTGGTCCCCAGCTTCAGGGCCGGAGCCGTCGGCTATCTCCTCAAGGATGTGGGCCGGCCGGAGCTGGTCGCCGCGATCCGCAGGGTCGCTGCGGGCGAGTCCCTCCTGGACCGGCCGATGGTGTCGGCAGGTGATCTGCTGCTGAGCCAGCGGGAACTCGAGGTCCTCTCCTGCATGGCCCGCGAGATGACCAACAGGGACATTGCCACCACCCTCTACTTGAGCGAGAACACCGTCAAGACCCACGTCAGCCACATCCTGGCCAAACTCGGGGCGGTCGACCGCGCGGGGGCGGTGCTGCGGGCCTGGAAGCAGGGCCTGATACCTCAGACGGCTGCGGCGTCGGCTCCTGACAATCACCCTGATGGGGGATGACGGGAGCCACCCTTCTCCTCTAAGATCCTCACGCCGCGTGGACTAGAGTTCCACGGGCGCGCCACTTCGGGTGGCGTCATGGACGTATCAGGGCACAGGAGGGTAAGAAGACACGTGAGAAGCATTCCGAAGCTCTCGTTCTGGCGCATGGCGGGGGTTGCCACCGCGGCAGCTCTCTTCGTGGCAGCCTGCGGGGGTACCACGACGGCTCCCAAGACAGTCTCGGGGGGAGTTGTGACCTTCGCCGAGGGTGCGAACGCCGCGCCCAACTACATCCTGCCGCTGGCCAGTGGCAGCTACTTCAGCGTCACCAACCTGTCCGACTTCTCCCAGAACATGTACCTGCCGTTGTACTGGTTTGGGACCGTTTCCGGAGAGCCCATTCTGAACAAGGGCCTGAGCGTTGCCAACCCGCCGGTCTTCAGCAACGGCAACAAGACCGTCACGATCACCATGAAGCACTGGCAGTGGTCCAACGGCACCCCGATCACCTCCAGAGACGTGATCTTCTGGATGAACCTGCTCGCCGCCGCGACGGCGCCGAACGCGCCGGCGGTCGGGACCAGCAGCGCCCCCGGCCCTGGGTGGGGAGCGGAGGTCGCCGGAGGATTCCCCTTCAACGTGGTGAGCTACAAGGCGACCGGCACCTACACGGTGCAGATGAACCTCAACGCCGCCTACAACCCGACCTGGTTCACCTACAACGAGCTGAGCCAGATCTACCCGCTGCCGCAGGCGTCATGGGATGAGCTCTCAACGTCTGGGCCGATCGGCAACTACGACGCCCAAGCGGAGGCCAGGAGCGCGATCTCCGGGACCAGCCCGACCCAGTACCAGCCCACCAACCCCGGGACCGGGACCAGTGGGGCACTCGGGGTCGCACAGTTCCTCAACCTTCAGTCCCAGGCTCTTTCAACCTACGCCAGCAACCCGCTGTGGCAGGTGGTCGACGGCCCCTTCAAGTTGAGCCAGTTCACGACCAGTGGGTTCGTGAAGATGGTCCCCAACAAGAACTACTCGGGATCCCCCAAGCCGACCATCTCGGCCTTCGAGGAGGAACCCTTCACCAGCGACACTGCCGAGTTCAACGAAATTCACAGCGGCAGCCTGACCATCGGATACATCCCCGCTCAGGACATCGCCCAGAAGGCCGGGCTTGAGAAGAGCGAGGGCTACAGCTTCGCTCCCTGGTACGACTTCGGGTTCGTCTACTTCCCCTACAACTTCACCAACCCGACGGTCGGCCCGATCTTCAAGCAGCTGTACTTCCGGCAGGCCTTCCAGTCGTTGGTCAACCAACCCGAGTACAGCAAGGACTTCCTGGCAGGCTATGGGTCTATCGACAACGGACCTGTACCAACCTATCCAAAGAACAACCCTGACGAGAGCCCACTTGAAGCCAAGGGCCAGATCTATCCGTACAGCCCGAGCAAGGCAGTGAGCCTGCTCAAGGACAACGGCTGGACCGTCAACCCTGGTGGCACCAGCGTCTGCTCCAAGCCGGGAACGGCCGCCGGTGACTGTGGTGCCGGCATCAAGTCCGGCCAGGCTGCGAGCTTCGACCTTCTCTATGCGAGTGGGACGACCGCGCTCACCAATCAGATGGAAACGCTGCAGTCCGCGGCCAAGCAGTACGCCGGAATCGACCTGACCCTCTCAACCGCTCCGTTCTCCCAGGTGATCAGCACCGCCTTCGGCAGTGCCTGCACGGACGCCAAGCCCTGCAGCAACTGGGAGCTGGCAAACTGGGGCGGCGGCTGGGTCTACTCCCCCGACTATCTGCCGACCGGCGGTGAGCTGTTCCAGACGGGCGCCTCGAGCAACCCCGGCTACTACAACAGCTCCGAGGCGAACAGCCTGATCGCTGCAACCCACAACGCCTCGACGGCGGCGGCGGAGACCACGGCTCTCTTCAACTACGAGGACTACATCGCCAAGCAGTTGCCGGTGGTGTACATGCCCAACCAGCCATATCAGCTGACGATGTACAAGAGCAATCTCAGCCACTACGGCCAGGGCGTCTACGACGAGATCTATCCCCAGTACTACTCCTTCAGCAGTTGACGCGCGACTGTTGACCCGCTACCTTTCCCTATCACCGGGATAGGGGGAGGCGGCAAAGGGAGCCCGGCCCTCGGGCCGGGCTCCCTACCCCGGTTCAAGCGATCAAGAGGAGATGAGTAGGCGATGATCGGGTACATAATCCGGCGGTTGCTGCAGTCGCTTGTCGTCGTCTTCGGGGTGACGGTGATCACCTTCATCCTCTTGCACATGCTCCCCGGCAATCCCATCCGGGCCATCCTGGGAACCAGGGCCAGCGCCCAGGCGGTCAGGCAACTGACCATCGAGTACGGGTTCAACAAACCCCTCATCGTGCAGTACTTCATCTGGCTCGGGAACCTGCTGCAAGGCAACCTGGGGTACTCCTACAAGCTGAACCAGACCGTGACCTCGCTGCTGGCCCAGCGCATTCCCAAGACCCTGTTCCTGACCGGGTCGGCCGCGATCCTCGCGATCATCCTGGCCATCCCGGCCGGGATGTGGCAGGCGGTCAGGCGCAACAAGCCCGACGACTACGTCGGGACCGGCCTCATCTTCATCTTCTACTCGATGCCGACCTTCTGGCTCGGCCTGATCATGATCATCATCTTCAGTGAGACCCTCGGCTGGTTCCCGTCCGAGGCGCCCCAGGACCAGATCAGCCTGTTCTCGCAGTTGAACGGCATGGTGCTGCCGGTCGCGACCCTGACCCTGGTGACCCTGGCCTTGTTCACCCGGTACATGCGCAGCTCGATGCTTGAGCAGAGCATCCAAGACTACGTCAGGACGGCCCGCTCCAAGGGGGTCTCCAACCGGGCGGTCCTCTTCAAGCACGTTCTGCGCAATGCGCTGTTGCCCATGGTGACCCTGATCGGGCTCTCGATCCCGGGGATCCTCAGTGGCTCCCTGGTCACCGAGACCGTCTTCAACTATCCCGGCATGGGACTCCTCTTCTATCAGGCTGCCGAGAGTGACGACTTTCCCACCCTGCTCGGGGTGACGTTGGTGGTGGCCATAGCGACCGTCATCGGCAATCTGGTGGCCGACATCCTCTATGCGGTGGTGGATCCCAGGATCCGCTATGTCTCCTGAGCTGCGTGGGAAGGCGCAGGTGAAATTGAAGTTGGAGTGGGCAAAATGGGCGTGACGATCACCCCCGCAGATGTAGATCCCAGTGGTGTAGGGTTCCGCGGCCCGTCCGGCGACGGGGTTCCCGAGGGCGGCGAGGGGTACAGCTCGGGCGCCGCTTGGAAGATGGTGCTGCGGGTGTTCATCGAGAACAAGCTCGCCATCGTGGGGCTGGGCATGATCGTGCTGATGACCCTGTTCTGCTTCGTGGGTCCGCTCATCTACAAGACCCAGCAGGTGTTCAACAACCCCGCCATCGCCAACAAGCCACCGGGGCCCGGGCACCTGCTCGGCACCAATCCGGTCGGCTACGACGTCCTGGGACGGCTCATGCTGGGCGGTCAGACGTCCTTGGAGATCGGGTTCGCCGCCGCCATCATCGCGGTCCTGATCGGGGTGATCTGGGGAGCCGCGGCCGGGCTGGCCGGTGGCATCGTGGACGCCGTGATGATGAGGATAGTGGACGCCTTTCTGGCGATCCCGTTCCTCTTCCTGCTGATCGTCCTGGGCGCGATCTTCACCACCTCGATCCTCGAGCTGATCATCGTCATCGGCTTGGTGGCTTGGCTGGTGCCGGCCCGTCTGGTCCGCGGAGAGACCCTGAGCCTGCGGGTCAGGGAGTACGTGCAGGCGGTGAAGGTGATGGGAGGCGGCACCCGAAGGATCCTGTTCCGCCACATCATTCCCAACACCGTGGGGACGATCGTGGTCAACGCCACCTTCCAGGTGGCCGACGCCATCCTCTACGTGGCGACCCTTAGCTACCTGGGGCTCGGTGTGCCGCCGCCGGCCACCAACTGGGGGCACCAGCTGGCCAACGGGCTGAGCTACGTCTACGCCGGTTACTGGTGGCTCATCTACCCCGCCGGCATCGCCATCATCATCACCGTGGTCGCCTTCAACTTCGTCGGCGACGCCCTCCGCGATGCCCTGGAAGTCCGGCTTCAGAGCCGCTAGTCGCGGCGGATGGCTGCAGGCACAGGCACACAAGGTGGTTCGCTCGCTTCGAAGCGACCGGGCGGTGGCTCTGCGATGTTCTTCGGCCTCTGGACCAGGACGCGAAATGAGAATCCTGAGATGAAGAAGGTCGTCCAGGATGAGCTTGTCCGAGAGATGACGGCGATGCGAGCCCTGGGAGTCAGCAACCGTGCCATAGCGGCACGCCTCGGGGTTTCGCGAAGCACAGTCCGAGAGCACCTGGAGCCAACTGCGCCACCGGCTGCTCGGGAGCGGAAGGCTTCGTCACCGCCGGCTGCAGGGTGGTACGAACAGGGGCCAGCTTCCGGCGAGCTGGGTCTTGTGACCTGGGCCGCCGTCTGCATCGGCTTGCGGCGGCAGGCAGGGGTCACAAGACGCCAGTTGTGGCTGGAGGCCGGAGGCCTCCGAGCAACCGGGATGACCTACAGCGAGTTCTGTCGCGGATTCCGCAAGTGGCAGGGTGCCGGTCACCCAGTGACGCGCTTGGTCGACCGAGCCGGCGAGGTTGGATACGTGGCCCTCTTGCCCGGCGGAGTACGCACCGTTGGCCGTGACGGGCAAATTGCTGCTCGAGATCCGCTCTTTCTCGCCATGCTGGGGGCTAGTGGGCTAGTCTTCGCTGCCCCCTGTCGGTCCCAAGGGTTGCCAGAGTGGTTGCTGCTGCACCGTCGGGCCTTCTCCTACTTCGAGGGTGTGCCACGGTTCGTTGTGCCGGGGTTTGGAGAACCCTCCGGCCCGGGCATCAACCGGCCGCCCGGGACCATAGCGCCGGAATACCTGGCATTGGCAAGGGAGTACGCAACGACCATCAGCCCACTCATGGCTTTCCGCACGGCGGCCCAGGTGGCGGCCGCCGCCAGCGTCGCGGTGATAGCCCGTTGGGAATTCGCTCCGCCTGGTGATACGTCCGACAGCTTTACCAACTTGGAACAAGCGGTCTCGGAGAAGGTGCAAGAGTTGAATCGGGAAACCATTCCGGGGCTCGCCAGGTCTAGGGAAGATCTATTCCTGCAAATAGAGCGGCCCTCGCTGGGACCGTTGCCGGCCGGTTTCCAGTAGCCCCAAGACTGCCCTGGGCGAAGTGGACCACTTCGGTCGCCGTGAGTGGGTCGACTACTTCTTGGATGCTTGGTAGTAGGGGTTGGCACCCTGGGCATGGTCGGTCGTGTCCACCACATCGTGGAGCTCGGAGAAGCGCTCCAGGATGGTGGCCCGTACCCCTTGCGACAGAGTCACCTCCGCCAGGCCACATCCCTGGCAGCCCCCGCCCATCTGCACATAGGCCACCCCGTCAGCGACATCCAGTAGGCCGATGTAGCCACCGTGGGCCGCGACGGCGGGGTTGATCTCCTGGTCGAGGACCTCCTGAATGGCCTGCGCCAGGGGATCTGCGTCCGGGTTGTAGCTGGTCTCAAGTGAGAGCGCCCCCGTTAGGGGATCGGCGTCGACGGTAGAGCCGACGATGTGGCGGGAGACCAGCTTGGGTCCAACGAAGTCGATGTCGTCGCTGCCCCTGACCAGGACCTCGTCGTCCTTGAGGCCTCCGCTCTCCACCAGGGCGAACTGGAAGGTGAGTCGATCCCCGGCGAGGCCGGCGGGGGTGACGGAGACCCAGGCGTCCGGATGCCCCTGGCGCTGCCGGAAACCGCGGATGCGATCTGCCGCCCTGTTGGTTAGGTGTAGTGTCGGAAGCGCGGATTGAGAATCAGCCATGGAGATAGTGTGACGCAGTGAGCCGCCGGGTGTTGCTGGTACTGCCGACCGGCACCTATCGCGCCAACGCCTTCTTGGTAGCGGCGCGGCGACTCGGGCTTGAGGTTGTGGTGGCCAGCGAGGAGCCATCAACGCTGGGGCCCAGGCGGCCCGGCAGCGAGATGGTCGTCGACTTCGACCGCCCGGAGGAGTCTCCGCTGGCGCTGAGCCGGCTCAGGCCCGCGGGCCAGGTGCACGCAGTGGTCCCGGTGGATGAGACCGGGGTCATGGTGGCATCCCATCTGGCGAAGGCGCTGGGACTTCCGGGCAACCCGCCGGAGGCTGCGCGAGCGACTAGGGACAAGGCGCGGCTGCGTGCCCTCCTCCATGGGGCGACCGTGCCGCAACCGGAGTGGGCTGTATGGACCGACGGAGTCCCCCCCAGGTGGGATCGCTATCCAGCAGTCGTCAAGCCTGTGGACCAGGCCGCGAGCCGAGGAGTGATCAGGGTTGACACCCCTCGAGAATTGGGCCCGACGGGTGCCCGAGTTCGTTCTCTGCTGGCCCGCGACGCCAGGTGTGGCGCAGCCGTCACCGGCCAGCCCCCGTCCCTGCTGATCGAGAGCTTCGTCCCCGGGCCAGAGGTCGCCGCCGAGGCCCTGACCCGAGATGGGGTGCTCGTGCCGCTGGCCATCTTCGACAAACCCGAGCCCCTTGATGGCCCCTACTTCGAAGAGACGATCTACACCACTCCGACCGAGCTGACGGAGCGGGCGGCGGCGCGGGTCTGGAGGACGCTTCAGGCTGCGGTTACGGCGCTTGGGTTGGGCACCGGGGCCCTGCACGCCGAATTTCGTCTCGGGCAGGGACCGCCGCGCCTGATAGATCTCGCATCCCGTCCGATCGGCGGGCGGTGCTCCTCGGTGCTGCAGTTCAAGAGCGGGGCGACGCTTGAGGAGCTGATCCTGCGCAACGCCCTCCATGATCCATTCCCCGATCTTGAAGTCCAGGAGGGTGGTTTTGGGGTCATGATGCTGCCGGTTCCACGGGCCGGGCGCCTGCTGCGAGTGACCGGTAGGGATGAGGCCATGGCGCTGGATGGCATCCGCGATCTCGAGATCACCATTCCCGTCGGCGGCCTGGTGGAGCCCCCGCCCGATGGTGACCGCTATCTGGGGTTCATGTTCTCTCAGGGTGAAGACGGTCCGGCCGCCGCACAAGCTCTGCGGGTGGCACATGGTCTGCTCGAGGTGGAAATAGAGGAGGAGGTGTAGCGGGAGGGCGGACCGAGACCGCCCTCCCGCCACCGGTCAGCCGGGGAGGTGGCGCATCTCCGAGCCCACGTAGAGCTGCCGCGGTCGGCCGATCTTCTGCTCCGAGTCCGACAGGCCTTCCTCCCAGTGCGCGAGCCACCCGGGGGTACGGCCAATCGCGAACAGGACAGGGAACATCTCGACCGGGATGCCCATGGCCAGGTAGATGATCCCGGAATAAAAGTCCACGTTCGGGTAGAGCTTGTGGCTTATGAAGTAGTCATCGGCCAGGGCGATCCTCTCGATCTCCAGGGCGATGTCCAAGAGGGGACTGCGTCCGGTCACCTCGAAGACCTGGTCGGCGACCTTTTTGATCAGCTGGGCCCGGGGGTCGAAGTTCTTGTACACCCGGTGGCCGAAGCCCATGAGCCGGAACTCTCCCGCCTTGACCCGGCGGATGTAGTCGGGGATGTTGTCCACCGATCCGATGGTGCGCAGCATCCTGAGCACCTGCTCGTTGGCCCCGCCGTGCAGAGGGCCGTACAGGGCGGCGCAGGCGGCGGACATGGCCGCGTACGGGTCGGCCTCGGAACTGCCGACCAGCCGCATCGTGCTGGTGGAGCAATTCTGTTCGTGGTCAGCATGGAGAACCAGAAGGACGTTGAGGGCGCGTTCCAGGATGGGGTTGGGCTGGTACTTGAGCTCCGTCGCCCGCCACATCATGTTCATGAAGTTGCCGGCGTACGAGAGGTCGTCATCCGGGTAGGCATAGTAGAGCCCCATGGCATGGCGGTAGGCGAAGGCCGCCAGGGTCGGCATCTTGGCGATGAGGCGCACTATCTGGCGGTGACGAATCTCCGGATCGCGAATCTGCTTCGCCTCCGGATAGAAGGTGGAGAGGGCCGCAACCGAGGACACCAGCATGCCCATGGGGTGGGCATCGTGGTGGAACCCGTCGATGAAGCGCTTGATGCTCTCGTGGATGAAGGTGTGGTTGGTGACCTCGGCGGTCCAAGCGGATGACTGCTCAGGAGTGGGCAGCTCCCCGTTCAGGAGCAGATAAGAGATCTCCAGGAAGCTCTTGGTCTCGGCCAGCTCCTCGATAGGGTAACCCCGGTAGCGCAGGATCCCTCGGTCGCCGTCGATGTAGGTGATGGTGCTGCGGCAGCTGGCGGTGTTCTGGAACGCAGGATCGTAAGCCATCAGGCCGAAGTCGTCCTGATCCACTTTGATCTGCCTCAGGTCGAGAGCCCTGACTGCACCATCGACGATTGGCAGTTCGTAGCTCCTTCCGGTCCTGGAATCCGTGACCTTGAGCGCGCCCTCAGCCCCTGCCGCCGCTGTCCCTTCCGCCATATGCAACCTCCTGCCCGGTCCGGACCACTATCCGCACCCATGCTTCTCCTAACCGGTGCCCATCCACCGGTGTTCATCTCCTGCTAATATTCCGCCTTCGATATCGCTTGGAGCCAGCCCGGTAGCAGACGTCCACCTTCACGAGCGTCAACTCGCTCACGCCGATCAGGTCTGCGGACAGGGGGCGGGCGTATCGCAGTGGAGCTTGGCGGCGCTGATCAGGCCCCGCAGATCAATCATCGACCTGACCCAGAGGGAGTGATCACCTGGCATCCGTTCGGTTGGCTCCCCGCCCGCCGCCGGAGCCGGGGTAAGGCTCGACGGTGAGGATCGACTCAGTCGGGATCTGATGTGAGACGCTCATCTCGGCCCAGGTCGGCAGGCCGGGCCAATAGAGTCACGCCGACCGGAGCGAATCCTTGTTTGTCGACATGATCCTGATCGCGCTGGTGGTGGGCTTCGCCACCAGCATCGGAGCCCACTACACCGGGGCGTGCATGGGTATGCCACATGCCCTGGGGGTTGTCTCGAAGTGGCAGGCGCTGCTTCTGATGGCTCCGCTCGCCCTGCTTGGGGCCGCGCTGGCCAGCCACCCTGTGGAGAATACGGTCGCCCTACGTCTCACCGGACGGAGGCTCGACATCACGGAGGAGATCGCGGTGATCGCACTGGCGTTCGCCCTTACCACCACATACAACCGGATCAGGGTACCCACCTCCACGATTCAGCTCCTTGTGTTCTCGCTGGTCGGGGTCGCGATCGGATCCGGCGTTGGAGTTCTGTGGAGGACGGTGCTGGTGCTGGTGCTGGTCTGGCTGCTGGCGCCCGTGGTCGCGGTGCTCCTCGGCTTCAGCTTCACCAAGGTGATTGACCTGGTGACTCGGGCACGGGCTGAGGAAGCCCATCCCCGGCGAGTGGGAACTCACCGTGCCATCGCCCTTTGCCTGGTGGCGGTTGGCGGCGTCGCGTCGTTCACGATGGGAGCCAACGACGTCTCTAACGCCAGCGGGTCCCTGGTGGCCACCAGGGTGGCCGATCCACTGGTTGCCGGGGCCATAGGGGGCCTTGGTCTGGCGCTGGGGGTGCTGACCTGGGGAGGACCGCTGCTCAAGAGGGTGGCCTTCGACATAGTTAAGGTGGATCAATCGATGGCGCTGGCAGCTCAGTTGGTGCAGGCGCTGGTGGTGTTGACAGCGGTTGCCTTCGGGCTGTTCACGTCCATGAATCAGGCGCTGGTGGGAGCCATGGCGGGTGCCGGCCTCGCCCGCGGGCAGGGGCGCATCGACCAGGCGGTGTTGAAGGGCATCGTCAAGGGCTGGGCCGTGGGGCCGAGTTCGGCCCTCGTGCTGGGCCTGCTGCTTGGACGTCTCACCTTCGTCCTGCGCTGATCCGCCGCCACGCCGGCAGGTTCTCTCTGCCCCAGCGGCTTCGCCCCTCCGGTCCGGCATATGACGAGCCATCTCGCCGTGCGAGACATGACCACGAGGAGCCTTACAGGCGGGCGCTGCCTTGATCATCATCCCCCGGTGCAAGGGGGACGAAGCGTGGTGTTGGCCCCCGATCCTCGTCAGACCGGACATTCGTCCTGTGACCAAGAGAGCGCGGGTGGAGCAGAGGATCAGCGTCTATGCGGGACCCACCAGGTCCGAGGTGCTGGACCGACTGCAGGCCGGCATTCAGCAGCTGACCGCCTCCGCAAGGTGGACGGCCTGGCTGCGGTTCTGCCGTCGTTTTCGGCGCTACAGCTTTCAAAACCAGATCCTGATCCTCTCCCAGAGGCCGACCGCCACCTGGGTTGCCGGCTACAGGGCTTGGCAGGAGATGGGGCGCCAAGTCCGCCGTGGGGAGCGGGGCATCGCCATCCTCGCCCCCGTTCGAATCGCGGACCACAGCGATCCGTCTGATGAGGACCGGCGGGAGCTCGCCGTTGCCTTCCGGGTGGTGCGGGTCTTCGACTTGGAACAGACCGAGGGCCCGGTCCCGCCCAAGCCGCTCGACGACCTCGGCGACATGGAGCAGGGCTCGGAACTCCCACGACTTCTGGACCAGGCGGCCGCTCTCGGGTTCGCCATTGAGTTTGCAGAGCTCCACGGCGAGCGGCACGGGGACTGCAGCCATACGCTCCGGCGGATACGTCTGCGCCAGGGCATGGGTTCAGCCCAGACCTTTAAGACCGCTGCTCACGAACTTGCCCACGCGATCTTGCACGGGCCCGAATTCAAGGGTGACAGAGCCCTGGCCGAGTTGGAAGCGGAGAGCGTCGCGTATGTGGTCTGCGACGGGGTCGGAGTGGACAGCAGCGCATACAGCTTCGGCTATCTCGCGAGCTGGGCCGGGGGCGGGGAGGCTGCGGCCCGGGTGATCTCACAGGCCGGGACAAGGATCAGTGCGGCGGCCGGAGAAATCCTGGAGCGCGCAGGATACCTCAGGGCTGGCTGAGCCCATCCTGCCGTTGAGGCTGTCGAGCACGGCGCTATCTTGTTGCCAGCAGTGATGAGAGCACAGCCACCGCCGGCCAGCAGCGATCCCTTGGATTCGGCTGCGACCTACGGCCGTCAGGTTGACGCTCTGGTCGAGGCCGGCATGCTGCTGGCCTCTGACCTCTCACTGCCCCGCGTGCTGGAGCGGCTGGTCGCTCTGGCGGCCGAGCTGACCGGGGCCAGGTACGGCGCCGTGGGGGTTCTTGGACCCGACGGGGCGATAAGCGAGTTCCTCACGGTGGGGATGTCCCAAGAGCAGCGCCGGGCAATCGGGCCGCCGCCCAGTGGCAGGGGGGTCCTCGGTCTTTTAATCTCGGACCCGAGGCCGTTGCGTCTCGACCGCATCGAGGCCCACCCCGAGTCCGTGGGCTTCCCGCCCAACCATCCGCCCATGTCCACCTTCCTCGGCGCTCCCGTGCACTCGAGCGGAAGAGTCTTCGGCAACATCTATCTCACCGATAAGGAGGGAGGCGGGTCGTTCGACGACGAGGATGAGAGGCTACTGGTCACCTTGGCCGGCCAGGCAGGGATAGCCATTGCCAACGCCAAGAGTTTCGAGGAGTTGAGCCAGCGCGAACGATGGCTGCGAGCCCTGCACCAGACCACCTCGGCTATGCTCTCCGGAGGGTCCGTGGAGGCTGTGCTTGATGCCATAGTCCGGGTGGCACGCGAGATGACCGATTCGATGCTGTCCGCGATCGTGAGGCCCGGTCCTGGACCCTCGGGCCGCCTGGTTGTCACCGCCTTTGCCGGATCAGGTGGGCATCGCCTTGAGCACCTCGAGCTCCCCAGCTCCGGAACGGCGGCCCATGCGGTCATGCGAACGGGTCGGCCGCGGGTGGTGGAGGCGGGCAGCTCACAGGCCGCCTGGCTGGCGAGGGCAGGGGTCGCCGTGGGACCGATGATGGTCGTGCCACTGACGGTTCGCCAGCGAGTCGAGGGCACGATTCTGATCGCCAGGGCCCCGTCTGCCAGGTCCTTCCGGGACGAGGAGCTGAGCCTGGTGGACAGCTTCGCCACCCAGGCGGCGCTTGCCATTGACTATCTCCGTATCCAAGAGCAGTTGCAGCGCTTGGCCGTTCTCCAGGAGCGCCAGCGGATAGCCCGTGACATCCACGACGATCCGGTCCAGGCTCTGATCTACCTGGCGCGCAAGCTGGAGGGGCTGTCCCATGCGGACCCTTCAGTTCCGACGGCCGCACAGGTTGGCGAGCTCCGGAGCATCGCGGTTGCCGTCTCGGACGGGCTTCGCCAACTCACGGAGGGCCTAAGGTCGCAAACCCTTGAAGAGCATGGACTAGGCCCGGCCCTTGTGGAATTGGGCCAGCGCTTTCAATCTCGGGCAGGCGCAACGGTCTCCGTCGTCGTCGATGAGTCGGTGGGAAGGATTGGTGAGGACCTGGAGCGTGCCTGGCTAAGGGTCGCCCAGGAGGCGCTGTCCAACGTTGAGCGCCACGCCGGGGCCGGCCGGGTCGGGGTTCGGCTGGATCGGCGCGGTGCCCGTGTGAGGCTTGCGGTGTGGGATGACGGGGTCGGGTACCGCACGGTTTACGGCAGGGCCAGACGAGAGGGCCTGGGCATTCTCGGGATGCGTGAGCGTGCCCAACTACTGGGCGGCAGGATCCGGCTCAGGTCGCGGCCCGGAAGAGGAGCCCTGCTGATCGCGGATGTCGTGCCGAAGTCGGGTGACGCCAGCTCATCCGCGACCCGTGGGGAGCCAACGGAGGCAAACACCTAGTCGCGGCCCCTGGTTTTTGACCGCTAGTGGGCAGGGTATCCGGGTTAAGGTGGGAAGGGAGAGCTATGACAGAGCAGATCACGATCGTCATTGCCGAGGATCACACCCTGGTGCGCGAGGGGACCAGGGAGATTCTGGACCGTGAGCCGGACTTCACCATAGTGGGAGAGGCGGCCCGCGGCGACGAGGCGGTGCAGATGACCCTGGAACTGCGGCCGAAGGTCCTTCTCATGGACATGCGCATGCCCGGTCTGACCGGCATTGAGGCCACTCGTAAGCTGGCGCCTGATCTTCCCGAGCTCAAGATCCTGATCTTGAGCGCTCATGAGGACGAGGACTACGTGCGGGAAGCGCTGGCGTCCGGAGCCAGTGGATACTTACTGAAGACCTCCCCCGGGACTGAACTCGTCGAGGGGGTTCGCGCGGTCGCGGCAGGGTCGACCGTGCTATCCCCGTCACTCACCCGCAAGCTGGCGCAGGTGAGGCTGGACCCGAGCCGAGCCACCGACCGGCTTAGCAGCCGCGAGTTCGCGGTCCTGCGCCTGATCGCTCAGGGCAGGGCCAACAAGGAGATCGCGCTTGAGCTTGGCATCAGCCTGCGCACCGTCGAGGGGCATCTGCACAACATATTTGAGAAGCTGAGGGTGGGATCGCGCACCGAAGCGGTGGTGCATGCCGTCAACCATGGGTTGCTCTCGATCGAGAGCCCGGGCAACACTTGATCGTCATGAACGCGCCCGGCCCGGCCAACTGTGGCCAGGGGGCTGGTCGCGACGATTATGCGCTCGGTCTCTTCCGAACCGAGGAGCACGAGCGCAAGGCCCTGGCGGAGCGGATCCACGAAGATCCGTTGCAGACCCTGAGCCACATCCGTCGGCTGTTGAGCCATGCCACGGAAGCCTCAGTCGACCCGGATGAGCTGGCCGACATCGTCCGCGAGGCGTCTCGCCTCACGGCTGCCGTGGGCGACCACCTGCAGGACATCGCCAAGGACCTGAGGCCGGCGGTCCTGGACGACTTTGGCCTTCTGGCTGCCCTCCGGGTCCTCGCGAGCGACCTCAGCCTGCACGGCTCGGCGAACGTGCGCTTCGCTGTCCAGGGTGAGGAGGCCCGGCCGGATCCGGACATCGAGGTCGGGTGCTATCGGATCGCTCAGGACGCACTCCGCAACGTGGAGCAGCACGCTCAGGCCGCCAATGTTGATCTGCGCCTCATTCTGCGGCCCAACAGTGTTCGTCTAGTGGTGGCCGACGACGGCGTCGGCTTCCCGAAGCACACCGGGGCTGCGATTCCCTACGGCCGGGGCCTTCTGGCCATGCGGCAGCGAGCCCTGGCCCTGGGTGGCAGTCTGCGGATCCGCAGCGCTCGTCCCTCAGGGACAGTGGTCCGTCTCTGTCTGCCCCGAATCCCTGGGCCCGCCAATCTCTAAACATCGGACGGTAGTCGGCGCGCGGATGTACTCAGACTAACGGAGTTCCGCCCCAGCCAGAACCCTCGGGTCAGCCACCATCCAATCTCACCCAGGCCCAATCCACTCTTGCTGCGGGGCCAGCACCCTAACGGGGCTTAGGGCGGACGGTCCAGTCGACCACCTGCTAGCAGTGTCGAAATGGGTTCCGTCCGGCCGGCTATATCGGCTTGACAGACCACGGACGCCGTGCGTACGATGCGCCTCAATGTCGACAATCCTCAATCGACGGTCTACACGCAATGAGGTCAGTAAGCAAGCTGTCGATATCACGGTGGCTCAAGGTATGCCAAAGCTTTGACGTCCAACGGGCATGGACAGCTAATTAGCACTCCGCGTCAGAGGGAGCAGGGGGACAGCGCATGAGAAAGTGGACCCTAGTGTTGGCGGCGTCCTTGGTGATACTTTTGGCGGGGTGCGCATCTGGAGGAGCGACTTCAAAGTCATCGTCGGGTGGCGCCACCGTCACGTTCGCCCTCCCAGCGGGAGTCACCCCCACCTATATCTCGCCCTTTGTCAGTGGCCCGGTATCTAACAACATCGACCTGTTCCAGTTCACTCCGTTTATGTGGCGGCCCCTGTACTGGTTTGGAAGCAACGGTACTCCCTCGATTAACTATCAGCAGAGCATGGCGGGCCCGCCTGCCTACTCCAATGGGGGCAAGACCGTGACCGTGACTCTCAACCACAAGTTCACGTGGTCCAATGGCAAGCCCGTGACCAACCGCGATGTCGAACTTTGGCTGAACATCCTCATGGTGGAAAAGGGGAACTACCTAGGGTACAGCCCCGGCAGCATACCTGACGACTTGGCCAGCATGTCCTTTCCCCAGTCAACTCCCTACCAATTCAGCCTCACATTCAACAAGGCGTACAGCCCGCTTTGGATCCTCTACGATGAGCTCAGCGAAATCGTCCCGATTCCGCAACAGGCTTGGGACAGGACGTCATCGACTACCCCAGTCGGAAATTATGACCTGACCGCGGCGGGCGCGACCGCGGTTTACAAGTACCTAAATGGCCAAGCGACCACCGAGTCCACCTACACGACGAACCCTCTCTGGAAGGTCGTCGACGGTCCTTGGACGCTCAACCAATTCTCGACCGTGACCGGAGCCTCCACCTTCGTGCCCAACAGGGCGTACACCGGGCCCGGCAAGCCACACATCGCCCGCTTCGAGGAACTTCCGTTCACGAGTACGAGCGCAGAATTCGATGCCCTCAGATCCGGCCAACTCGACTACGGCTATCTGCCGCCTGAAGATGCGACGCAGGCTGCCTATTTTCGCAGCAAGGGCTACACCGTGGCGAACTGGACTGACTTCGGTTTCAACAACTTCTTCCTAAACTACACGAGCCCTAACCTTGGACCCGTCTTCAAGCAACTCTATGTGCGCCAGGCGCTGCAGACCTTGATCAATCAACCGCAGATTTCCCAGGACATCTGGCACGGCTACGCATTCCCCACCTACGGGCCCATCCCACAGGTTCCGAGTAGTAACTACCTGTCCGCAACCCTTAAAAAGAACCCCTACCCGTACAGCGTTGCTCACGCAGAATCGCTGCTTCGAGCCCATGGCTGGACCGTGGTCGCAAACGGGACCGACACCTGCGTGCATCCCGGGACGGGCGCCGACCAGTGTGGGGCTAATATCCCAGCAGGTACGAAGCTCGCCTTCACGGAGGAAGTCGCCACTGGATCAGCTCCTTTCTTAGCTGAAGCGGAGGACATGGTCTCAAGCTGGGCCAGTGCGGGTATCTCGGTGACCATCCAGCAAAAGTCAGAGTCGGCCATCTTCGCAACCCTCGAGCCGTGCTCAAGTGGTGATGCGGGATGCAACTGGCAAATGGCTAACTTCGGCGAGCCAGGCTCCACACCAACGTACTCACCCCAGTACCTGCCGGCCCCGGGCCCCTGGTTTGGGACAGACGCATCGAACAATGTGATGGGCTATAGCAATGCCAGAATGGACCAGCTGATTGCCGCCACCTATGTTAACGGGTCGATCGCCGCCGTTCAAAACCTGGCCGAGTACGCTGCGGAACAGTTGCCCGGACTGTGGGAGCCCAACTACGCCTATCAAATCTCCGTAATCAGCCCAAAGCTACGCGGCGCTGTCCCGCAAGACCCCAATCTCAATCTCTATCCTCAGAACTGGTCTGTTTCGTGATAGGGTTTGCCGGCGTGCCGCTTGACGGGCTCTGGGAGCGCGCAGAGCGAGCTGGATCTGAGTGAGCTTCCATGCTGCACCCGCATCGACGAGGTCGGCGACCTTGGGCGGACGCCCTTGCGGGTGCCCCGGGCGGGTGAGTGCCTCGAGTCGAAGCCGGCGGGCCTGGCCCACCGGCTTCGACTCCAAATGTCACAGTTCCTTTGACGGCGGCCGGGAGTCGTCACAAGTCGTGCTCCCCAGAGTCACCGCCGCAGGGTTACGACGATCCCCTCAGGCCGTTAGTCGCCGGGGGTCTCGATGACAGCGTACCTGATCCGGCGCGCGCTCCACGCGCTCATAGTCTTGTTTGGCGTTTCGCTTATTGTATTTCTGCTGCTGCACTTGCTACCCGGGGGGCCCGCGCGAGCCAGTCTCGGGCTCCGGGCCAACCCTGCATCCATCAGAGCGTTCGATCAGCAGTACGGTTTGAATCAGCCCTTGCCGGTTCAATACCTCGTGTGGATAGGCCAGGTGCTGCGAGGGAACCTCGGGTTCTCGTACAAGCTGAACCAGAGCGTGGACTCCCTGCTGGCGGAGAATGTCCCGCGAACTCTGGTCTTGATGGGCACCGCGACTATCATTGCCGTTGCCATCGCGATACCAGTTGGGATGCTCCAGGCGGTCAAGCGCAACTCCCCCGGGGACTACACCTTGACCGCCCTAGCCTTCCTGTTCTACTCGATGCCGAGCTTCCTGCTGGGCCTGGTTTTGATCATCGTCTTCAGCGATGTCTGGCCAGTCTTGCCATCCACCGGCCCGACAGCGACGTCTCCACTATTCGACCAGATTCCAAACCTGATCCTTCCCGTTGCCACGCTCGCACTGATCACGGTCGCGTTGTTCAGCCGCTACATGCGCTCGTCCGCACTTGACAACTTGGCGGAAGACTACGTGCGGACCGCAGCGGCCAAGGGCGTCAGTCGGCGAGCTGTCCTATTCCGCCATGTGCTGCCTAATGCCCTGCTGCCTATTATCACCTTGGTGGGACTCAGCCTTCCGGGAATTCTCGGAGGGGCGCTGATCGTGGAGTCGCTGTTCAATTACCCGGGTATGGGTCTTCTCTTCTGGAACGCGGCTCAGACAGAGGACTTCCCGGTGATGCTGGGTACCAGTTTGGTCGTCGGAATGGCCGTAGTGCTGGGTTCCCTGGTGGCCGACGTTTTGTACGGAATAGCGGACCCACGTATCAGGTACCAGTAGGGTGCCACAGTGGAGTTGTCCCCGCATAAAGCTGTGGGGGCTCAGCGTCCGATGAACTCCGCGGAGACAGAAGCCGCTATCTTTGAAGACTCCGAGCCAAGACGGTCCTTGGGGGCGTCAGCGGTCGCTGTGTTCGGACAGAACACTTTGGCTCTGGTGGGACTGGCCATGGTGGCCGCGTTCTTTCTGTTCTGCTTCGTGGGGCCGCTCGTTTACCACACAAACCAAGTCGCTACCGCCGTGGCCCAGGCCAACCGCCCGCCGACCGCCGCTCACCTCCTCGGGACTGACGCCGTGGGGTATGACGAGTTGGGGCGCCTAATGGTGGGGGGGCAGATCACGCTTCTGGTGGCGGTCGCGGTCGCGGTATTGGCCACTACGATCGGCCTCATATGGGGTTGCGTCGCTGGCGTTTCGGGGGGAGGGCTTGATAGCCTTATGATGCGCATCGTGGATGCGGCTTTGGCCATTCCAGGGCTGTTTCTGCTGATATTCCTGGATTCTATTTTGAAGCCATCAGTGCTGGTTCTGATCATGGTGATCACGGCTTTGGCTTGGCTGGTCCCTTCTCGACTGGTTCGAGCCGAGGTTCTCAGTCTGCGCCAGCGCCCGTTCGTAGAAGCTGCCAGAGGCGCAGGAGCAACCGGGGTGTGGGTGATCTTGCGGCACCTGATCCCCAATGTCTTTGGGACCGTTGTCGTCAATGCGACGTTTCAGGTTGCGGATGCGGTGCTGACCGTCGCTGCGCTTAGCTTCTTGGGGCTCGGAATTCCTCCCCCCGCGGCCAACTGGGGCAGCATGTTGGCCAATGGCGTTAACTATGTGTTCGCCGGGTATTGGTGGCAGATATGGCCGGCAGGTGTGTGCATAGTGGCGGTGGTGGTGGGGTTCAATTTCATAGGGGACGGACTCCGCGACACGGTGGATGTGCGTATGCGCGCCGGACGTAGCTGATGCCCCCTTCAGCGACCCGGGGCTCGGGGCAGAGCTGGGCGCGTGGCCGAGACCACCGCAACGGGCGTGAGATGACCGGGTCTAAGTGCAGATGTGAGCCGGAATGTTGCTGCGGCGTGTTGGGAGGTGATCGAGGATGACCGAGGTGCGGGGCGCGGTTGCCTATTTGACGGGAGCAGCCGATGGGCTCGGACGGGCCATCGCGGAAGAACTGGCGCGGCGAGGTATGCAGCTGGCGCTGTTCGATATTCAGGGGGCAAAGTTGACCGCTCTGAGCGAGCGCCTGGCGGCCTTTGGTACAACCACCTTCGCGTACTCGGTTGACCTGAGCGATGCTAAGGCAACCCAGATGGCAGTGGAGGCCGCCCTATCAGACTCAGGTCCTCCGCGCGTGCTTATTCATGACGCCGCTATTCTGAAGGAGCGCGAGATCGGGGAAGTGACCTTTGATGAGTGGCGCCGCGAGGTAGATACAAGCCTGCAGGCAGCATTCATACTGTCCAAGGCCGTGTGGCCTGCGATGGTTAGGGCCCATAGCGGAAGCATCATTTTCGTGTCATCGGGCTCGGCCCTGAGTGGGTTCGTGAAGGAGACGGCGTACACCCCGGCCAAGCACGGTCAGGAGGGGTTGATGAAGGTGCTGGCTCTACAAGGACGCCCACATAACATCGCCGTCAACACGATCACGACGGGGGCCCCGATCGACACCCCGATGTCGCACTCGCATTACACCGCCGATATGAAAGTCGGCATGGTGTCCCCTGCCCGGCTCGCTCCGGCGTTCGGGTACCTCGCATCTCTGGACGCTACCAACGCCACGGGGATGCGGTTCGATGCGTTTCAGTTGTCAGAAGCAATGGCATGGGCCCGGACCCACGGAGGTGGCAGCTGATGGGGGTGTGGCGCCTTGCGCGCTTGGGTCTGGCCCCCGGTGGTGGGAGCCAAGCGGCGCTGACTCAACCTCGCACGGACACTTCGTGGCCAGGTGCCGCGGGTCCTGGCTTCTGAGTGAGGGAATGGGACGGATTCAGTGGGGGCGGGTGAGGATCGGGGTGGTCGTCGCATCGCGATCCAGCCCGGAAGGATGGGCTGGACGGGGTCGAGAGGAGTGCGGCGTCAGCGGCGATGGCCGGTTGAAGTGAGCGTCAGGAGGTGGATGATTTGGGGCCCGAATGGGGATCTGCTGTTGGATTGGCGGGCAAGCGGGCGCTGGTGACGGGCGCCAGCGCGGGCATCGGCCTGGCCATCGCTAAGGAACTGGTGGGTAGCGGGTGCGCCGTCGCGATCGGCGCCAGGGGAGAGGAGCGCTTGCAGGGCGCTCAAGCGGAGTTGCAACAGATTGGCGGGCGGGTCTTCGCTCACGCGGTGGACGTAATGAGCGCGCCATCGCTGGGAGAGTTCGTCACCTCAGCCGGCGAAGCCCTCGACGGCCTTGACTTTGTGGTTGCCAACGCGGGCGGTGCGGTGGGCGACGGGTTGGCTGCGGCCACGCCCGATGAGTGGGCGGAGAGCTACCGGCTGAACGTTGTTCACAGCGTCGAACTGGTGCGCCAGTCACTTCCGTTCCTAAGAGACTCGCCGGTAGCGTCGGTGGTGTTCATCTCCTCGATCTCCGGAACAAAGCCGGCGCCGCGGGCCCAGTATGGAGCCAGTAAGGCGGCTCTTATCTATCTCGCAGCCGCGTTGGCCAGGGAACTCGCGGAGCACCACATCCGGGTAAACTGCGTCAGTCCAGGGTCAATCCTCTTCCCTGGGGGCGGGTGGGACGGTTTCCGCACTCGTGAGCCAGAGAGGTTCGCGGAGTTTGTAGAGCGCGATCTTCCCGCTGGTCGGATGGGGACCGCAGAGGAGGTAGCCCGGGTTGTCGCCTTCGTTCTGTCGCCGGCGGCCTCCTGGATCAACGGTGCAAACATCCCTGTCGACGGAGCTCAGGGGCGACCAAGCGCGGGCGGATGGTAGTTAATTGATCGGGACAAGCGCGGCGATCCAGGCAGGCTTCATTGCTGGGCAACATGGGCGTCGGCACAGGTTTCGGCAGACCGCTGAGCGACGCGACAGGCCCGCCCGGCCACACGGAGCGCGCACGACCTGGCAAAGGCCGGGAGGGTGCGGCCGGTGGGCTCCTTGTCGACCACAGCGTTCCCTTGGCCATTCGTCGGAGTCTTCCTGGAGTAAGGACGCTCGTCATTCCCAGCCAACGTTCGCCCGCCGCATGCCCAGGGGCCCGCTGCGGCTTTGGGAATAGGATCGTGGGGGGTGGCCTCAACAGGTGGAAACCACCTCAGGCAGGCGAGGGTTGCCCGCTGTGAACGCCAGCCGCAGGACCCCATCATAAATACCGGATATGAACTGCGCACTGGATTCTAGAGGTGCAAGCGATATGACCGAAACAACACCACGGCGGTCCGGGTTTCTGGTGGTCGGAGTGGACGGATCGGAGTCATCACGCCGGGCCCTGAGCTGGGCGCTTGAAGAGGCGGCGCTGAGGTCTCTCGCCGTCAGGGTGGTGGGAGTGGCGCAAATCCACATCATGGCGCCGAGCGTGCCCGGTTATCCCTACGCAGACCAGCGCCTGGTGGACGACCTGCTCGAGGCGACCAGGAAGACGGTCACCGATGAGGTCTCGGCGGTCAACCGCGAGGGCAGCATCAGCGTGTCCGTTGAAGTGCTCATGGGGGTGCCTGCGGAGATCTTGACCGACATGTCCAAGGATGCCGCGATGCTGGTGGTGGGATCTCGAGGGAGAGGAGGATTCTCCGGCCTGCTGCTGGGCTCGGTCTCTCAGCAGTGCGTCAGTCATGCCAAGTGCCCGGTCATGGTGGTCAGGCCATCAGCGGCTGACTCGCCAGGGTGAGCCGGCGCCCACCGGGCCCGTGTGATCGTCCGGATCCGAGTGGGCCCGGTCCGGATACGCTCGTTTTGTGAGGTCTCCCTGGCGTTGGCGTGCGGCGCTGGTTGCGGCTCTGGGTCTGCTGGTCACGGCCTGCGCTTCCTCAGCGGTGACTCCCTCTGGCTCGCCAACCGGTTCCGCTGTCGGCCCTGCCCTGCATCCTCCCCGGTACCTGCCCCCTCAATGCTCCAACCAATCCGAGTTGGCGGGGTGGACGGTAGCGCAACTGGCGGCTCAACTGGTGATCGTCCCCGTCGAGGAGGACCAGGTCGCCCAATCCAGCCCTGAGGTGGTGGGCGGGGCTGGTGGTCTCCTGCTGTACGGGAGTTCGGCCCCGGCGAATCTCGGCCAGCAGGTTCGAGATCTCGACCGGCTGGCTCCCCAGGTGCCCCCCTTTGTCATGACCGACGAGGAGGGGGGCGGGGTGCAGCGCATGGCGAATCTGGTGGGGGCGATTCCTTGGGCGCGACAGATGGGCTCGACCATGACGGCGGCACAGATAGAGATCCTGGCCAAGGGTCTTGGCCAGCGGCTGCTGGCGGCAGGGGTGACCATGGACCTGGCGCCGGTGCTGGACGTTGATGGAGGGCCTGGGCCCAGCGCCACCGACCCCGACGGCGCAAGAGCCTTCAGCGCATCGCCTTCGGTCGCGGCCGCCGACGGGTTGGCCTTCGCGGACGGGTTGGAGGCGGCCGGGGTCGTCCCTGTTGTGAAGCATTTCCCCGGCCTGGGTGGCAGCAGCGGGAACACAGACGACTCGCCGGCCGCCACCCTTCCCTACGCCACTCTGCTCCAAGGGGGTTTGGTCCCGTTCGAGCAAGCGGTGAGCCAAGGGGTCCCGGCGGTGATGGTGTCCAACGCCTCAGTCCCCGGCCTGACCTCAGCACCCGCCAGCATCTCGCCGCAGGCAATCGAAGGTCTGCTCATCCGGCGGTTGGGATTTTCGGGGCTCATCATGACCGACTCTCTCAGCGCCGGAGCGATCACGGCGCTGCATCTGACCGTTCCGCAGGCGGCGGTCAGAGCCCTCGCGGCTGGTGCGGACATGGTGATGTTCAACTCCTCATCCCCAAGGGCTGTGCTAACCGGAGTGGAGCAGGCGGTGCAACAGGCCGTAACGCGGGGCCAGCTTTCGCGATCCATCCTGCTGTTTGCCGCCGACCGGGTGCTGGCAGCGAAGCGGGTGGATCTATGCTTGTCCCAGGCGATTGCCAGGCCTGGCCAGAGCGGTTAGGATGCAGTCACTCAGCCACGCGAAGGTGATGGCATGCGCTTGGTTTCCCGTGCCCGAGGGGAGGTGATGGGTGGCAACTGAGGTGACGGCTGCGGACATCCAGGCGGGGCGCGGCGTTGGCTCTTCGCCTGGCGCCGCCCGGGGCATCGAGATCGTGCCGCGCCGTGGTCTGCCGATCGTCGGGGTTGTGCTGGTGGCTCTCATCGTGGCCATAGCCGGCAACTGGCTCTGGGCACTGGACTTCTTCCATGTGGTCGGCGGGGGTCTGTGGACGGCGATCGACCTATTCGTTGGCCTGGTGATAGGGCCGATCCTTGGCCGCCTCTCGATCTCAGCCCGGATGGAGTTCTCGGCACGCTTCATGCCCAAGATGGTCCTGATCATGCCGACCCTGGTGACCATGACCTTGGGTTCGGGCTTCCAACTGGCCCGACGCCTCGGGAACCTCAGTGCCGTGTCTCCAAACCATGGCTGGCTGGTGGCGTCATTCGTCGTGGTCGGGGTCATGGCCGTCATCGCCCTAGGCGTACTCGAGCCCGCCAACATCGCGGTCCTCTTCGAGATGCGCCGGCCCAATCCGCGCGGTGAGGTCATCGCCAGGCTGATGCAGCGCTTCATCTACACCGCGGGAGTCACCGGGGTGATGCAGGTCGCGACCCTGGTGATCATGACCAAGCTCGCGAGTTGATGGCCCCGGGGGCTGGTCAGGGGACGCCCCGAGCGACCTCCGCCCCGGTCGGGGCGCTGGCCGTGGGGGCACTCTGTCTCATCGTGGCCGGCGGCATCTACCTGGCGGCGCACATCCCGGGGCCGGTCTCCCTGCTGCCGGCATACGTACTCCTGGTCGCTGCGGTTGGACTGATCGCAATTGCGGGGAGCATGCTTTGGCGCCTGACGGAGTTCAATTGGGCCTGTTTCTTCCGGGTTGGACGCTGGTCTCTGCTCGCTTACCTGATCAGCGCCGGCATGCTCGAGTACGTTTTCGTGCTGGACAGGGTGCCCCGGGCGGAGCTCGTCCTGCTGACCTCGATGCTGGTGGTCTACGCTGTTGACATCCCGCTCATCCTCGCCTTCACCGTGGCGCGCCTCCAAGACCTCACTACCTAGCGCCGCGAGAGTGCGGTAGGCGTCCTCCTGGCCGGGCCGATCTCGGCCGCGATCCCGGAGCTATCGGGTCCAGCAAACTAACGAGTTGATGCCCATCACCTTGTCGCCCTCGACGGGCGCGTCGGCGCCGCGTCCGGTATCCCGTCCGATCGTCATCCTGCTGGCGGTTGCGTGCGGGCTGGCGGTGGCCAACCTCTACTACGCTCAGCCGCTGCTGCATCTGCTGGCGGCCAACTTCGCGACCAGCTCGGCCGTGGTCGCGACGGTGGTCACAGTGACCCAGGTCGGCTATGCGGTGGGCCTGGTGCTGCTGGTTCCCCTCGGGGATCTCCTGGACCGCAGGCGGCTGGTTGCGGTCGTTCTGGTGATCGACGGCATAGCCCTGTGCGGAACGGCTTTGAGCGGCAGCCTGCTCATCTTCGAGGGCTGCTCACTGGTGGTCGGTTGCACCTCGGTGGTCGCTCAGGTGCTGGTGCCGCTGGCGGCTGACCTGGCATCGGCCGAACGCCGTGGCCGGGTAGTTGGAACCGTCATGAGCGGGCTGCTGCTGGGAATCCTATTGGCCCGAACAGCCTCCGGGCTGGTGGCCGCAGCGGCCGGCTGGCGCACCGTCTACTGGATCGCTGCGGGCGCGATGATGGTGCTGTCTCTGACCCTGACTCTGTTTCTGCCCGACGATCCGACGTCCAGCGACCTTAATTACCTGGCGCTGCTGGGGTCCGCTGTCAGCATGGCACGGCAGGAGCCGGTGCTGAGGCAGCGGGCCGTCCTGGGTGGCCTTGCGTTCGCCGCCTTCAGTGCCACCTGGACGACTCTGGCCTTCTTGCTCGCGGGGAGCCCGTATCACTATGGGACGGCCGTCATCGGCCTCTTCGGGCTGGTGGGCGCCGCGGGGGCCCTTTGTGCCAGCTTTGCCGGGCGGCTGGCCGATAGAGGCTGGGAACGCGCGGCCTCGATCGGGTTCGCCGCGCTGGTGGCGCTGGCCTTCCTGCTCATGGTAGCCGGGCGTCGCGACCTGGTGGCGCTGCTGGCTGGGATCGTGGCCCTGGACATCGGCGTCCAGGGGCTGGGCATCACCAACCAGAGCCTGATCTATCGTCTCCGCGATGGCGCGCGCAGCCGCCTCAACAGCGTCTACATGACGACCTACTTCGTCGGTGGCGCCTCCGGGTCGGCCCTCGGAGGCCTCCTCTACTCCACGTCGGGCTGGGTCGGGGTCTGCTGGCTCGGGCTGGCACTTGCCATCCTGCTCATAGCGGTCTCGGCCAGAGGTTCCCGGCGGGGCGGCCGCCTCTCACTGTGGAGCGGAGGGGGCGTCCAGAAGTCAACTGAGCCTCTCCAGGATCATGGCCATGCCCATGCCTCCCCCGACACACATGGTCTCCAGGCCGAGGGTGAGGTCGCGGGTGCGCAGCCCGTTCAGCAGGGTGCAGGTGATGCGGGCGCCGGTCATCCCGAACGGGTGGCCCAGGGCGATCGAGCCGCCGAAGACGTTTAGCTTGTCGCCCATCGGGTCAAGCCCAATGCCACGCGCCGAGGGGATCACCTGAGCGGCGAACGCTTCGTTGATCTCCACCAGGTCGATGTCCGCGATGGTCATGCCGGCCCGTCGGAGGACCTGCTCGGTGGCGGGGATCGGGCCGAGGCCCATGTACTCTGGCTCCAGGGCCGCCACCGCGGTAGCCACCACCTTTGCGAGCGGGGAGATTCCCAACTCGCGGGCGCGGTCAAGGGACATCACCACCAGCGCCGCCGCCCCGTCGTTGAGGGGACATGCGTTGCCCGCCGTCACCGTGCCCCCCTCCTTGAAGACCGGTTTGAGGGTGCTGAGCACCTCGATCGTTGTGTTCGGCCGGGGCCCGTCATCGGCTTCCAGCATCCGGCCGTCGGCGAGCGGGATCGGCAGTATCTCTCGGGCGAAGAAGCCGTCCTGCTGCGAGCGGACCGCCAGGTTCTGACTCCGGGCCGCGAAGGCATCCATCTCCGCTCGGGTTATCCCCTCACGCTCGGCCACGTTCTCGGCGGTAATGCCCATGGGCAAGTAGAGATCGGGCAAGCCCTCGTCGTTGCCGCCCAGGAGCCGAGGATTCCGGGCGTCGGGGGGATCTGACGTCCCATAGCCGTAGCGGCTCACGGTCTCGACACCCATGGACACGAAGACATCCCCCTCGCCGGCCCGGATGGCGTGCGCGGCCATCCTGGTGGTCTGCAGGGATGAGCTGCAGTAGCGGGTGATGGTGGTACCAGGGGCGTTGACCCCAGCCAGGATGCTGATCGCCCGTCCCAGGTTGAAGCCGGACTCCCCGCCGGGAAGCCCGCACCCGCAGATCACGTCCTCGATTTGTGCCGGGTTGAGTTGCGGGATCTGGGCCAGCACCTTCTGCAACACGAGGGCGCCGAGGTCGTCCGGGCGCCAGTCGACCAGGGAGCCCTTGCCCGCCCGCCCGATGGGTGAGCGGCCGGCTGCGACGATTACCGCGTCGGTCATGTAGCCACCTCCTTGCGATGACCGCACGATGGCCTGTCGGATGCACAGGTCACCAGGGGATCGAGTCGCTCCAACTATGAAGTATTCGGCAGCGGGGCTCACGGTGCTGGCGGTAGGCTGACCGTCGTGAGTGCGGCTTGGGACACGGCGGGTCGGCCCCGACTCGGCCTGTCACTCGGCTACTGGGGCGCGGCGCCGCCCCCACGGGTCCTGGAGCTGGTGGGGGAGGCAGAACGGCTGGGCTTTGATTCAGTCTTCACCTCCGAGGCCTACGGTTCGGATGCGTTCACTCCCCTCGCCTGGTGGGGCAGCAGGACCACCAGCTTGAGGTTGGGCACCGCTGTGGCCCAAATCCACGCCCGAACCCCGGCCGCGACCGCCATGGCCGCCGCCACCCTGGACCACCTGAGTGCGGGGCGGCTGGTGCTGGGGCTGGGAGTATCCGGCCCTCAGGTTGTCGAAGGATGGTACGGAGCCGAGTTCTCTCCTCAGCTGACCTCAACCAGGGAGTACCTAGCCATCGTGCGCCAGATCCTGCGCCGCGACCAGCCCCTGGAATTTCGCGGCGAGCGCTACCGGTTGCCACTTCCGAACAGCAGGGGCAAGCCGCTCCGTCTCACGGTCCACCCGAGGCGCTCCGATATACCGATCTGGCTCGGGGCCGAAGGGCCCAAGAACATCGCGCTGGCGGCGGAGATAGCCGACGGGTGGCTGGCTGGCTTTCACGCGCCGCGGCGAGCGGGATGGCAGCGTGAGGCCCTGCGGGCGGGATTCGCCCGCCGTGAGCCGGCGCTGGGCGGGCGCGCCTTCGAGATCGCCGCCAACCTGCCTCTCGTGGTCGGTGACACCGTTGAAAGCGCGGCAGACCTGGTCAGGCCGGTGATTGCCCTCTACGCCGGAGGGATGGGCAGCCGACAGCACAATTTCCATTTCGACCTCTTTTGCAGGATGGGCTTTGCCGATGAGGCAGAGCGCGTCCGGGACCTCTACCTGGGAGGGGATCATGCGGGGGCCGCCAAGGCGGTCCCGCTGAGGATGGTCGAGGAGTTTGCCTTGGTGGGCCCCTTGGCCAAGATCAAAGAGGAGGCTCGGGAGTGGATGGGGGGGCTGCCGACCGTACTCTTGGTCTCCGGTCCCGTCGAGGTTCTGCGGCTCGCGGCGGAGCTCTTCTTATGAGCCGCACCGATGGGGCTGAGCGCCAGCAGAGAAGGCCCTCGGCGGCTCGCGACCCCAAGGAGCGCTGGCAGTGTGGCGCTCCCCCTGTTGCCGCGATCACCCAGACGGCGGAAGATGGAGCAGGAGCGGCAGATTGGGACCCGTGCTCGTGGCATGGAGCCAAGGTAGGTGAGAGGTGAACCACTCAGTCTCTGAGGACGGGCTCAGTCGGCTAGCGGAGATGACCGGGCAGAGGCTTGGCGTCAGCCCTTGGCATGCGGTGACGCAGGAGCAGGTCAACTTGTTTGCCGATGCGACCCATGACCACCAGTGGATTCATGTGGATCCCGAAAGGGCGGCCCGTGGGCCGTTCGGCGGTCCGATCGCGCACGGGTATCTCACCTTGGCGATGCTGCCCGCGCTGCTCTCCCCAATGCTCCGGGTCAGTGGCGTGGCGCTCAGCGTGAACTACGGACTGAATCGGGTGCGTTTCACCTCGCCCGTCCGGATCGGCGCCAGGGTGCGGGCAGTTGCCGACGTCCTCCGCGTCGACGCCGTCGAGGGGGGGGTTCAGGTGCATCTGTCGGTGACCGTGGAGATTGAGGGTTGCGACAAGCCGGCGTGTGTGGCGGAGACCATAACCCGCCTGTATAGGGAGCAGGTCCGAAAGGTAGAGGAGGCCAAGGAGTGAGACTGGAGAACCGGGTGGCCCTGGTCACCGGGGCAGGGCGGGGGATTGGAGCGGCGACGGCTTCCCGGCTCGCGTCGGAGGGGGCGGCGGTGACGGTCGCCGACATCGACGCGGAGGTGGCCGACCAGGTGGCCGAGGGCATTCGATCGCAAGGCGGCAGGGCACTGGGAGTTGCTTGTGACGTCAGCCAGTCCGCCGCGGTCTCGGCCATGGTCGAGCGGACCGTGGGAGAATTTGGCAAGCTCGACATCCTGGTCACGTGCGCGGGCCTGATCAGGGACAACCTGGTCCACAAGATGACCGAGGAGGACTGGGACCTCGTCATTGACACCCACCTCAAGGGGAGCTTTCTCTGCGCTCAGGCGGCTCAGGCGGTGATGGTCAAGCAGCGCTTCGGACGCATTGTCCTGATCTCCTCGACCTCCGCCCTGGGCAATCGCGGCCAGGCCAATTATTCTGCCGCCAAGATGGGAATCCAGGGGCTGGCGCGCACGCTGGCCCTGGAACTCGGACGGTACGAGATCACGGTCAACGTGGTGGCCCCCGGCTTCATCGAGACCCGGATGACCGAGGCCACGGCCGCCCGCATGGGAGTCAGCTTCGAGCAACTGGCGCAGGGATTTGCCGCCACCAACCCCATAGCTCGCACCGGCAAGCCCGAGGACGTCGCGGGCGTGATCTCGTTCTTCGCCAGCGACGACGCGAGCTACGTCACCGGGCAAACGCTCTACGTGAGAGGGGCCCCCTAGGAGGTGCCGGACGGCAGCCGGTCATTGAGCGGGAAGGCGGCGCTCGTCACCGGCGGCAGCCGGGGGATCGGGCTCGCGACGGCAAAGGTGCTGCTGGAGCAGGGTTGCCAGGTCGCCATCTCGGCTCGCAGGGCTGAGGGGCTGGGCTGCGCGCTGGAGCAGCTCTCGGCCGAGCCTGGCGCCGATGTGATCGGGGTGAGCGCCAATGCTGGTAGTGAGGAGGATTGCGAACGGCTGGTGGCGGAGGTCGTCGCCACCTGGGGCCGGCTGGACATTCTGGTCAACAACGCGGCCACCAGCCCCTATTTCGGGACCACCTTGGACGTTCCCATGTGGGCCTGGAACAAGGCGCTCGATGTGAATCTGCGGGGGCCTCTGCTGTTGGCCCGGTCGGCTCACCGCAGCTGGATGCGGGAGCACGGCGGCCGGATCGTGAACGTGTCCAGTGTCGGAGGCAGCCAACCGGCGCCGGGGCTCGGCCTCTACAACATCACCAAGGCGGGCCTGGAGATGCTTACCAGGCAGCTGGCGCTGGAGCTCGGGCCAGATGGGGTGCTGGTCAACGCGGTGGCGCCCGGCGTGGTCGTCACCGAGTTCGCCAGATCCCTGGTGGAGAACCCTGCGATCCAGCGGGCGACCGAGCTGCGCAACCCACTGGGGCGTTTCGCGGCACCCGAGGAGGTGGCGCGGGTGATCCTGTTTCTGGTCTCCGATGGGGCTACCTACCTCAACGGGGCGGTCATTCCGGTAGACGCGGGCATCGGGTCCGGAGCCCTGCTTTAGACAATGGATGGGGGCCAGCGGAGGTGAAGAACGGCGCCGAGGAGCTCCGGCCATTGCGCCTCCGCCCCGGCAGATCAATAATCCAGAACGCAACGCAGAGGTGGGGGTCGCCAGGAGGGTGCAGTTGGAACTGAGAGACACGGAGGCGGAAGCTGAGTTCCGTTCCCGCTTGCGAGCCTGGATCGCGGAGAACCTGCCCCCGCAGCTGGTCGGGCTGGGAACACGCACCGAGCCCCTGGAGCCGCTGAGATCCTGGAGTCGTTCCCTCTCCCAGGCAGGCTACGTCGGCCTCACCTGGCCCAGCGAGTTCGGAGGTGGGGGTGGGGCCTACGCTCTGGACGCGATCGTCCTCGAGGAATTGGCCAGGGCCCAGGCCCCCCAGCACCTGGGCGCCATCGGGATCGGGATGGCCGGCCCGACCATCATGGCCTACGGGACCGACTCCCAGAAGCGCCGCTTTCTGCCGCGCATCCTGAGCGCTGATGAGATCTGGTGCCAGGGCTTCTCGGAGCCCGGCGCAGGCTCTGACTTGGCATCGGTCAGGACCCGCTCTGAACGACGCGGCGACCACGTCGTGGTCAGCGGGCAGAAGGTGTGGTCCTCCTACGCCCATCTTGCCGACTGGTGCATCCTGGTCACCCTCGGCGATCCCATGGCGCCCAGATACCACGGGCTCAACTACCTGCTGGTGGACATGCACAGCCCGGGTGTGGAGGTGCGCCCTCTGCGTCAGATGACAGGGGACGCGGACTTCAACGAGATCTTCTTCACCGATGTCCAGGTCCCGGCCGCCAACCTGCTGGGCGCCGAGGGCGAGGGCTGGCAGGTTGCGATGACGACCCTTCTGCACGAACGCGCCACCTTGGGCTTTGCCCTCACAGGATTGCTCGACGCGGCGCTGCACCGGTTGCTGCAGCTGGCAGCCGAGGACCCCGCGGCCGCCGAACCATGGCTGGCGGACATCGCCAGAGAGTGGATTCAGTTGCAGGGTCTGAAGCTCACCGCGCAGCGCTCGCTCGGCCAGCTTGGGGTGACCGGGATGCCAGGGCCGGAGGGATCGGTGATCAAGCTCGGATGGTCGGAGTCCACCCAGCGCCTGACCAAGCTGGCCCGCACACTCCTGGGGCCAGAGGCTGTCCTGGACGACGGCTTCTGGCATTACCAGCAGCTGCGGAGTCGGGCCAACTCCATAGAGGCCGGAACCTCAGAGATCCTGCGCAACATAGTCGCCGAGCGGGTCCTGGGCCTGCCGAGGTCGCGTTGATGGACTTTCGATTCACGGCCGAACAGCAGGAGCTGCGAGAGCAGGCCAGGGCGTTTCTGGACCGCAGGGTGCCCACCGCGGACCTCGCCCGCACGGTGGATTCCGGGGACGGCTGGGATGTGTCGTCCTGGGGCGAGATCGCCAGCCTGGGATGGCTTGGAGTGTCGGTGGAGGAGGCAGATGGAGGCGCCGGGCTCTCCTTCCTGGAGGAGGCGATCCTGCTCGAGGAGTTCGGTCGCCACCTCTACCCGGGGCCGTATCTGGCGACGATAGGCATGGCTCTGCCGGCTGTCCCCGGAGCTCAGTTGGGGGCGCTGGTCTCGGGGCGGATGCGCTGGTCCACCTGCATGTCAGACGATGCGGGCCTGGTGGCGAACCTGCAAGCCGTCGACCGGGTGGTTCTGGAGGCCGGCGCTGAGCTCCTCGTCGTGGAGGCTACCGGCTCGCCCGCGACCTCCATTGACCCCAGCCGGCGGATGGGGCGGCTAGCGCCTACCGTAGATCGTGAGGTCCTGGCGACCGGCGCGTCGGCGAGGTCGCTGGCGTCGGCGATGAGGACCAGGAGGTTGGCGGCGCTGGCCGCCGAGGCTGTCGGCGTCGCTCAGCAAATGTTGGAGTGGGGCCTCGAACACGTTCGGGAGCGGGAGCAGTTCGGCCGCAAGATCGGCTCGTATCAGGCGGTGTCCCACCCTCTGGTGGACAGTTACGTGGGAATCGAGCTGGCCCGGTCCCTGACCTACTGGGCGGCCTGGTGCATCAGCCACGACGCCGTCGATCGCCAGCGAGCGGCAATCGCGGCCTACTCCGCCGCGTCGGAGGCCGCGGTTTTCACCTGCGAACGGGTGATCCAGGTCCATGGTGGGATGGGGTTCATCTGGGAGAGCCCGCTCCACCGCTACTACAAGAGGGCTCTTTGGATCCAGAACTTCGGGGGTCCGGCGCGGTTGCACCGGGCGTGGCTGGCCCGCGACCTGATTGCCGGAGCCGCCCAGACTGCTCTAGAAACCGCCACGCCAAGCGACGAAGGAGGATCGACTCCGTGACCATGATGCAGGCGTCCCTGAACAGCTGGCTCATGTTCGAGCACGCGGGAAAGTACTTTGCCGACACCGAGATCGTCACCCAAATCGGTCCCCAGCAGCGCCACCGCTACACCTACCGTGAGTTCAGTCAGCGGACCCAGCAACTGATGCATGCGCTGGACCGGCTGGGGCTGGAGGATCAGGCCCACGTCGCCACCCTGGCCTGGAACGGATATCGCCACCTGGAGTGTTACTTCGCCATTCCCTGCACGGGCAGGGTGCTGCACACGCTCAACCCGCGCCTGCCCACCCCGGACCTCGAGTTCATCATCCAGGATGCCGAGGATGAGGTGATCTTCGTAGACGAGAACCTGCTTCCAGTGCTGGAGCGCGTGAAGGGGGCGCTGAGCGGGGTGCGCCAGGTGGTGGTGTTCGCGGATGAGGTCCCGAAGTCTGGCCTCGCGAACGTTCTCAGCTACGAGCAACTGCTGGCCGACCAGCCGAAGGTGTATCCCCGCCGCGAGATTCCAGAGGAGACGACCCTCGGCATCTGCTACACGTCGGGGACCACAGGAAGGCCAAAGGGGGCGGAGTACACCCATCGCTCGACGTATTTGCACGCGATCACCACGACCTCGGGCGCCGCGACCGGCCTTGGCCCCCAGGACTGCGGCTTGGCGGTGGTGCCGATGTTCCACGTCAACGCCTGGGGCTCGCCGTTCGCGGCGACGATGGTCGGGGCGAAGCAGGTTTTCACCGGGCCCTTCATGGACCCGGCGACCATCGTCGACCTCCTGGAAGAGGAAGAGGTCACTGTGGCATTGGGGGTGCCCACCATCTGGTCGGGAGTGGCGGAGGAGCTGGCTCAGCGCCGGGTCAGGCTGCCTCGCCTGAGGGTGGTCATGGCCGGTGGGAGTCAACCTCCTATGGCGCTGATCGAACGCTATGAAAGGGAGTTCGGTTTGACCCTGGTGCAGGGCTGGGGGATGACCGAGACCTCCCCGGTTGCCAGCCTCGCCTGGCCGAAGCACAAGATGCACAATTGGGACCCGGACAGACTGCGCTCCGAGGTCAGGATCAAGGCTGGGCTGCCGCTCCCCGGGGTCGATGTGAAGATCATCGGTGACGACGGAGAGGATGTGCCTGCGGATGGGGCCTCCATCGGGGAGCTGCTGGTCAGGGGTCCATGGGTCATCGGCTCATATCGCAACGGCGCCACCCCGGACCGATTCACCAAGGACGGCTGGTTTCGCACGGGCGACGTCGCCACCATGACTGCCGAGGGATACTTCGTCATCGTCGATCGGACCAAGGACCTCATCAAGTCGGGGGGAGAGTGGATCTCGTCAGTCGACATGGAGGGCGACATCATGGCCATGCCGGGGGTGTTGGAGGCGGCCGTGGTCGCCATCCCTGATGAGAAGTGGCAGGAACGCCCGATGGCGGCTGTGGTGCCTAGGCCGGGCGTCGCCCTGACCCTGGAGGATGTGCGCCAACATCTGACCGCACGGGGCTGGGAGAGGTGGCAGCTGCCGGACCGCCTGGAGATTCTGGATTCGGTCCCGAAGACTGGGGTTGGGAAGTTCGACAAGAAGGTGTTGCGCGCGCGCTACGGCGATTCGACGCAGTAGCCCATGGTGGCGACAGGACCGAGCCGGGCCGCTTACCCCGCCTCCTGGCGCCCGTTTCGACCGGGCCTGTCCTATACGGCTCTCAGGATCAGGGCCGATCTCCCGGCGCGCGTCTGCCCATGGCCGATGCCGGTCGCCCTCGGCTCCATCGGCCGGTCTGCCGCGGTGCCGTGAACTGACCTCGCGGGGGAGCGGCGGCTGGCCTCCGCGCGCCTGGGTGATGCGGAGGGCGACCACCAATGAGGTCCTCCTCCCTTCCTTTGACGAAGGTCATCGACCCTGTCGAGAGCAGGGCAGCGGCATCGACGAACTGCAGCGCCGGCGCCCCGGCCCTGCGCAGCTTGCGCCACTTCTCGCCGTCGTCCTCGGAGAGGAACGTCAGCGCCCGCCCTTTGGCGCCATTGCGTGCGGTGCGCCCGATGCGGTGGGTCAACCACTGAGCCGTGTCCGGCAACTCGTAGTTGACCACCAGGTTGACGTCCTTGACGTCGATCCCTCGGGCCGCGACGTTGGTCGCCACCAGCACCACCGCTTCCCGCCGGCGGAATGCGGCGATGGCGCGGTCCCGGGCGGCCTGGGAAAGATTGCCCTGCAGCTCGGCCGTTGAGTGTCCCCGCAGAGCCAGGTCGTGGGCCAGCTTGCGGGCCCCGTGCTTGGTCCGGTGGAAGACGATAGTGGAAGCCGACTGCTTCAACAGCTGGCTCAGGAAGTCCACCTTCTGGGCCCGGGCCACCGATATCAGCCCATGCTCCAGATCGGACTCCTCGGGCGGGGCTATGGCAACCCGGCCCGGGTCAACCAGGTGTTTGCGCGCCATGCTGGTCACCCAGTCGGGCATGGTCGCCGAGGCGAGGACGGTCTGACGGGGCACCGGGCTGATGCGCTGGTTGGTTCGCTCGGTGAGGTTCTCCACATCCTTGGCAAAGCCCGCGTCCAGCATCTCGTCAGCCTCGTCCAGAACCAGGTACTGGACGGCACCTAGGCGAGCGGCCCCGCGCTGAGCCATGTCGACCAGCCGCCCCGGGCAGCCAATGATCACGTCCGCCGACCGCAGCTGATTGATCTGAGCCCCGTATCCCACCCCGCCGAACACCAGGGCCACGCGCAATCTGGGGTCCAGTCGGTTGAGGACCCCGCCGATCTGGGTCGCAAGCTCCCGAGTGGGGGTGATGATGAGCCCACGCGGCGCGCTCTGAGCGTGTCCTCCAAGCTTTTCGGAGAGCGGGATCAGGAAGGCCAGGGTCTTACCCGAGCCGGTCGGCGATTGAATGACGCAGTCACGCCCTGGGATCAGAATGGGCAGTGCCAACTCCTGCACCGGAGTGGGTTGGGTGAGGCTGTGCCGGGTGAGGTTCTCCAGGGTGCGCGCGCTCACACCCAAATCCGCAAATGTGTTCAACTTGATGTCCCTGGGCCAGCGGCCCAAATTTGCCCTCGCCGGCTTGTCTGTTCATGCTTCTCGAGGACGCCGCAGAGGGAGCGGGGCGAGGTATCACCAAGAGGCTGTAGCAGTCTTATTGCAACTACTCCCCCAGGATAGCACCTGCGGCCGGGGTGCTGACTCAAGCTCGATCAGAGGGGATCGGCTGGAGGCCCGGGTCGGCGGATCTTGCGCTCCGCCCCACGCTCTCTAGGCGTCCGGCCCCGCCGATTCATTGCCGGGCGCTCCGGGCCGACGGAACCTCAGTGTCGCTGGAGACGAGAGTCGTCGCCGTTGACCGACTGTCACCTTGGCGGGTCTGAGCAAGCCTCGGGGGCGGGATCGATGCCTATGGGGTCGAGAAGGCCCGGTCGGTCTGCGGAGGTGTCGGCCGACTCGGCTGCTGCCATGGCAGCACATCTTCTTAGGGCCCGGCGCCAGAGCCTCGGGGCTGGCCGGAAATGAGCCCTGAGTTGCTCCGGCCGCCCCATTGACAAGATACACACGAACGAGTACGATTCCACGAACTGTGGAATGCGCTTTGCCGGACACCTTCACCACCGGACCGCTGGCGGTCGAAGCCAAGCTGGGCTGGCGCCCGCCGCCACAGCCGCCGGCTGGGACCCTGCCATGAGCGTTCGCCCACGGCGCTGGGGTGAAGATCGGTGCCCACGGGCGGGTGTGACGTTCCGCCCCATTCACCATGGCCTCCCGACGTTACCCAGAGGGGCCGCCCACTTGGTGGGTTTGCAGACTCTATTGATCCAACCGGACACGGCCGCATTGGCGACTACATATCAGCGGAGGGTGTGAAGGCGATGTTGAAACTCAGATCCCTGGGATGGGCGCGCGCGCTCGGGCTCGGCCTCGCGGCCGCCGTGATTCTGGCCGGGTGCGCGTCGGCGACCGCCTCCCACTCCAGCTCGACCAGTGGCGGCACGGTCACCTTCGCGGAACAGGCCGACGCGCCCCCCAACTACATCTTTCCGCTGATGAGCGGAAACTACTTCGACCACAACAATTTGCCGTTCTTCGACTACCTCATGTACCGCCCCCTGTACTGGTTCGGCGGCAATGGCCAACCGGTCATCAATGAGAGCCTGAGCTTGGCGCAGCCGCCGACGTTCTCCCAGAACAACACCGTGGCCACCGTGACGCTGAAGCATTGGAACTGGTCCGATGGCAAGCCGATCACGGCGCGGGACATCGTCTTTTGGATGAATCTGCTGAGTGCCGCGACCGATCCCGGGGCTCCGACGGTGGGCAGCAGCACCTCGCCGGGCCCCGGCTGGGGGGCAGGGGTGCCCGGTGGCTTCCCGGAGAATGTGGTGAGCTACCAGGCAACCGGAACCTACACCGTGGTGTTTCACCTCAACGCCTCTTACAACCCGACTTGGTTCCTCTACAACGAGCTGAGCCAGATAACTCCGCTTCCCCAACAGAGCTGGGACCGGCTGTCGAACTCCGGCTCGGTCGGGAACTACGACACGGCCGCTCAGGCCCGCATGGCGGCGCCGGCTTCGGATGACCTCCCCGCCAACTCCTACGTGACCGCCGATCCCGGAACCGCCTCGAGTGGGGCTCTGGGGGTAGCCCAGTTCCTCAACCTGCAGTCGGAGAACCTCTCCACCTACGCCACCAATCCGCTGTGGCAGGTGGTCGACGGCCCCTTCAGGTTGGTTCAATTCACGACCAGCGGCTACGTCAAGATGGTGCCCAATCGCGCCTATTCGGGAACTCCCAAACCGAAGATCTCGGCCTTCGAAGAGGAGCCGTTTACTAGCGACAGCTCGGAGTTCGCCGCGCTGCGCAGTGGAGCGCTCACCATGGGATACATCCCGGTGCAGGACCTGAGCCAGGCGTCCGCCGTGGAGAAGCAGGAGGGCTACAGCCTGGCCCAGTGGCACTCTCCGACGACCGTCTACTTCCCCTACAACTTCACCAACCCGACCGCTGGGCCGGTGTTCAGCCAGCTGTACTTCCGCCAAGCCTTCCAATCCCTGGTCAATCAGGAGCAGTACATCAAGGACTTCTCCAGCAACCTGGGCGTGGTCAACAACGGTCCCGTCCCGGAGTACCCGCCGCATAACATCGACGAGAGTCCCCTGATCTCCGCCGGCGATGTGTACCCCTTCAGCCCGGCCAAGGCGGTGTCTCTGCTCAAGGACAACGGCTGGTCGGTTGTACCCGGCGGGACGAGCTACTGCGCCAAGCCCGGGACCGCTGCCGGCGATTGCGGGGCAGGGATCAGCGACCACCAAGACCTCACCTTCTCGCTGCTCTACGCGAGCGGGACGGTACAGCTGACCAATGAGATGGAAGCGATGCAGTCAATCATGAAGTCGGCGGCCGGGATCACCCTGAACCTGACCTCCTCCCCGTTCTCCACTGTGATCGGGACCGTGTTCAACAGCTGCACCTTCAAGACTCCCTGCAAGAACTGGCAACTGGCCGACTGGGGCGGGGGCTGGAACTACAACCCCGACAACTTCCCGACCGGGGGAGAGATCTTCCAAACCGGAGCCGCCAGCAACGCCGGAGACTACTCCAGCTCAGTCAACGACGCCAACATCCAGGCCACTCACACGGCGCCGACGCAGGCCGCGGAGTACAGCGACCTGTACAAGTACGAGGACTACCTGGCCAAGGAGCTGCCGGTGGTTTGGATGCCTGACGGCCCCTATCAGATCGAGATGTACAAGTCTGACCTGCACGGGGTGCTCTCCAAGGGAGTTGACGGGTTCAAGCTGTACCCCGAATTCCTCAGCTTCTGAGCAGGGACCTGCAGGCCGACGATTCATCCGACCTGATCGCGTAGTGTCCAGAGAGGCCGGGCCCGGCGCCCGGCCTCTCACCGCGCTCTGTCAGCGCCGCTGCGGACAAGGCGCGCCCCGAGGGATCGGGTGAGCCAGTCACGCTGGCGACCCGGGCAAAGGTGCCGATTGGTCGTCTGTCGTTGAGTGGGGCATGTGCTCGAGCCAGGTGGCGAAGCGGCGCAGTCGGATGCCTTGGCCCAACGCCTCCCTTGCCATGGGCGCTCAGATCAAAGTCGCCGGCCGGTTTGGACCCACTGCTCCACAGCGGAGGCGGCAGAGGGAATGGCAGCGCTCAACACCACTGGGCCTCCATCGGTCACCAGCACGTCATCTTCTATCCTGACCCCGATACCTCGAAACTCCGGCGGAACGGTCTCATCATTCAAGTGGAAGTAGAGGCCGGGCTCCACCGTCAGCACCATGCCTGATGCGAGGAGCCCGTCGGGATAGGATTCCGACCGGGCATGTGCGCAGTCGTGCACATCGAGGCCCAGCATGTGGCTGACTCCGTGCACCGTGTAGCGGCGATGCAGCTGTGAGTCTGGGGCCAGCGCTTGTTTGGCCGGAATCGGGAGCAGTCCCAACTCCTCCAGGCCCCGTGCCAGGACCGCTTGGGCCGCTCGATTCGGCGCGTCGAAGGCAGCACCCACTCTCACTGCGGCCAGGGCCTCCTGCTGGGCGGCCCAGACCAGATCGTAGATTGTCCTCTGGACACCTGTGAAACGACCTCCGACAGGGAGGGTCCTGGTGATATCGGCGGTGTAGAAGGACCGCACCTCGACGCCCGCATCAAGAAGGAGGAGATCTCCACCTCGAAGCTCCCCGGTGTTGTGGCGCCAGTGCAGCGTTGTCGCATGGGCGCCCGCGGCAGCGATGACCTGGTATCCAACGTCGTTTCCAGAGGTCCGCGCCGCAGCGAAGAATGTCGTCTCGACCTCCCGCTCGGTACGCATTCTCTCAAGGTTGCCGACCACTGCGTCAAAGGCGGCCGCGGTAAGGTCGACCGCCTCCTGTAGCTGCCGGACCTCGAACTCATCCTTGACCAGGCGGAGCTCGGCGAGCTGGATTTGCAGCTCATGATCAAGCGCTGCCGGCGGCAAGTCCAAGGCGTCGACGTCGGGGCTGATGCCGCGCACCACGCCAATGGGTGAGCGCGCGCTGAGAAAGCTGGACAGCGTGGCGCGGGGGACTCCCTCGATTCCCAGCCGGGTGGACGTGGCGGCAAGGCCGATTTTGGGGCCCACCCAGAACTCCCCCCGCAACCGATCGGTGAAGAACTCGGGCGACCTGGGGTCCGTGTCCGGGTCACTGAACAGCAGGTTGGTGTGGCCGCCATCGGGCCGGGCGTCCATGACCAGGACATCATTGGGAGAGGCCTCACCCACCAGATAGAGAAAGTCGCTGGAGGGGCGGAAGCGAAACTTTGAGTCGGCGGCCCGGGTCACGAGCTGGCCTGCGGGAATCACCAGGGTCACCCCGGCGAAGCGATCAGACAATCTCTGCCGGCGCTGCTGGTAGTGGCTTGCACCAGCTATTGGATGCGCAGCCAGCTGCGGCCGCTCGGCCCACCCGGTCCGCAGGTAGCTCAGCAGGGCCGGTGAAGGGGTCATATCATGAGCCGAGCGAGCTCCCCCGGACCGCCCGAGTCCCTGGTTCTCTGGCGCCAACTGGGTCCTCCGGTCAGAGTGCCGACTCAAGTTGCGCAGCTTCGAGTCTAGCAGCGTCCGCCTCCAGGTTCAGCCGCTGACGGTAGCGCCTGGACGCCCTTCTCAGGCGCCGGACGGTCCTCCCAAGCACCCCCCGCCGCAGCCCTTCTGGGCCGTGCGGGAGCCGCGACGACCAAGAAGGTGGCGGACCCGGATGGCCGGCGAGAATGGTCAGCTCTGCCGCTGCGTCAAGAGCGGGCGAGGGTCAGGTGGTCCCAGACGATGACGCGTGCAAGTCCCGCGGCATGGCCCTGCCGCCGTCGGCGGACGTGCCGGCGAGTCTGGACGTCTCCGCCACCCCACTCCCGTCCTCTGGCCTGCCCGGCGGGGCTGGTGGGATCGCCGCCAGCCGTAGCCAGCGGCGATCCCAGACAACCGTAGACCGCCAGGATCCGGGGTCTCCCCTGCGGCTGCTGGTCAAGCGGAGTAGGAGTAGAACTGAGGAAACAGTCCGTCGAGGATGCTCTGCGGGACCACCCCTTTCAGAGTGCTGCGATACATGGTCAACTGGTAGTACTCATTGGGCAGCCAGATGACTGGCAGGTTCTCCGCCAGGTAATCCTGGTAGCGGAATAGGGCTGTGCGTTCGGCGCTCGCGGTTGCGGCGGTGTGCGTGGCTGCGATGTTGGCGTCGTTGGTGGGGGAGGAGTAGTCACCCTGGTTGGAGGCGGCCCCGGTGCCAAACAGCTCACCGCCCGTGGGGAGGTAGTCCGGCCCATATACCCAGTCGAAGTTGTAGGCGGGAATCGCGATGTCCCAGTTGTTGCAGGGATTGGCGTAGGTGCAACCGTCGTAGGAAGTGGCCTCGACCTGGGAGCTCGGCTCGGATACCAGGGTGAGGGCGATGCCCGCGTCTGACTTCATGGTCGACTGCATCGCCTCGACCATGTCGGTGAGTGGGGTTATCCCACTCGCGTAGAGGAGTTTGAAGGACAGTGCCTGGTGAGAGGCGATACCGCTGCCGCAGTCACCAGGCGCCGTGCCCGGCTTGGCGCAGTAGCTCTGCCCGCTCGGGATCACATCCCAACCGTTGTCCTTCAGCAAGGAGACCGCCTTGGCCGGGTCGAATGGGTACACCTGGCCCTTGGCTTCGAGGGGGCTCTCATCAACGTTGTCCGGAGGGTACCCAGGCACGGGTCCGTTGTTAATCGAGCCGATTCCATCTCCGAAATCCTTGATGTATTCCTTCTGGTCGATCAAGCTTTGGAACGCCTGCCGGAAGTAGAGCTGTTTGAAAATCGGGCCGGAGGTGGCGTTGGTGAAGTTGTACGCCGAGTAGTTGATGGCAAAGTCATTCCAGACGTTGAAGGTATACCCCCGATGGCCGAGGGCGGTCTTTTGATTGATGTCCGTCACCGGCAGGTAGCCGATCGAGAGGCTGCCATCATTGAGGGCATTGAACTCGGAGGTGTCGCTCGTGAAGGGCTCCTCCTCGAAGGCGGAGATCTTCGGCTTCGGTGACCCGGAATAGGCCTGGTTGGGCACCAGCTTCACGAATCCGCTGGGGGTGAACTGGCTGAGACGGAATGGTCCCGATACCACCTGCCAGAGCGGATTGGTCTGGTAGGTGCTGAGGTCCTGGGCCTGAAGATTGAGGAACTCGGCCACTCCCAAAGCCCCCGTGGTGGCCGTGCCCGGGTTGGCCGGCACATATTCGGCAGGGGAGGTGCCCGCCAAGGCCTCCCTGGTCTGGGCCTCCTGGTCGTAGTTGCCCACTGAGCCACTGAGGGACAGCTTGTCCCAGGTCGCCTGGGGAATCGCCCAGATCTGACTCAACTCGTTATAGAGGTACCAGGTCGGGTTGTAGGACGCGTTCAGGTGCAGGACGACCGAATATTCCCCGACCTGGGAGTAGCTGACCACGTTCTCCGGGAATCCTCCGGGGACCTCAGCCCCCCATCCTGGCCCAGGGGCCGTCGAACTCCCCACCACTGGAGCCTTGGGGTCGGTGGCTGCGCTTAGAAGGTTCAACCAGAACATCACGTCGCGGGCAGTGACGGGCTGTCCGTTTGACCACTTCCAGTGCTTCAAGGTGATGGTCACGACGGTATTGTCTTGGGAGAATACCGGCTGCTGTGCCATAGAGAGGGAAGTGTTGACCACGGGCTGGAGGCCGGTGCCGAAGGTGTACAACTCCGGGTACATCAGGTTGATCACGTCGTCGAGGTTTGACACGTTGAAGTTGGCACTTCCAAGCAGGGGGAAGATGTAGTTGGGGGGGGCGCCCACCGGCTCCGCGAAAGTGACCACCCCGCCCTTATTGGTGGAGGTCGCGGTGGCGGTGCTGGCGCAGGCGGAAACCAGAAGGCCAACCACCACCGCTATTGCGGCGGACCGCCAAGCTACTCGCCGACCCAAGCTAGACAACATCTTCACCCTCCTGTGCGAGACAACCGTGGTCCCTCGAATGTGAGTCGGGCCCACCCCGACCCAGGAGCGTCATCTGACCCAGCTTCGCTGTGAGCGGCTCAGGCCCCAGGGCCCAGTCGTCCCGCTTGTGAGCAACGCCCGCTGTGGCCACGGAGTAGAATGCGGCGCTCCTGTGGGAGACGGCAATGGCCATGACCATTCGCACCCGATCCTCATCTTGCCTATCCTGTCGCCAGCCGGGGCCAGCCTCAGATTCGCCAGAAGTTTACACCGATGGCCAAACCTGGTGGGGGAGAGCCAGGGTGGCAGGTGGATGGCGGCCAGGACATGCTGTGCCAGTGGCATCGCCCGTCCTTCTCTTTACGCAAGCCATCCGGAACTGGCCCCTTAAGCTCCCGTCCCCCACCCCCGGCACGAGCCGGACCTGCCGAATTCAGGGCCCCAGCGCCCAGCAATGGGGCCGCGCACGCCTGGGCCCCTGACGATTCGACAGGCGGCCATGGGTCACGGCCCCCCCGCGGAGCTGGAGGGGCTTGGGCTCTCCGCTGAAGCCCTGCAGCGATCACCTCCCAGAAGAGCGTGGCTGTGGGGGCCCGATTTGCCCAGACCCGGGACCGGTCACCTAGGCGTACGCCCTGCTGATCGCCGAGGTGACCGCCGCGTCGGCCGCAGCCTGCCGTCCCGGGCGTCGAGCCGCGTTGTTCCGAATCCAATTCAGAGCCGCTTCATCCAACTCGATATCGACCGGAAAGTCGGCCGCGGAGTGCGTGGTTTGGGTGTCTGCGGGGGCTCTCTCATCCATCGAATGTCTCCTCCATGGGGGTCAGCAGCGGGGCCTGCGGTTAACAAAAAAAGCCCCCCGGGTTTGACCGGGGGGCTTGCAGCTCAGTCCAGGTGCGCGAACTTTAGCTGATCAGCCCTCCTGCAATTAGGCGTACTAGGGCCGACAGGCTCTCGGTGGTCAGCGTGGGCGCACTACTGTGAATCAAGTTGCCGTCAGGTATACCAGACTCCTCGGCTCCAGTCAAGGTCCCCGCGCGGGGCACCTGGGCGGCGCCGATTTTTCCACCTGGCGTTAGGCCAGCCCGGTCTCTGTCGGGCAATGCCTCCGTGACCGAGCGGGGAGGCCATGGAATGGTGGCCGACATGTCTGCCCCGCCGCTCTTAAACTCATGTGATTGACTCGCCGCAGCTGGCGCCGGGCCCGCTGAACACGGAGGAAAGGTTCTTGCAACGCCTGTACCCGTTGGGCCTCGGAGAGGCCTGTTGCACCAAGAGCGTGCTCTCGCCAGGAGTCACGGCCGAGGACCGCATCCACATCCCCATCATCGGCTATCTGCTGGTCGCTCGGTCGGGCCGTCGGATTCTGGTCGATACAGGGATTCATCGCAGCCACATCGAAGACCCCGACCGCACCTGGCGAGGGACCGACTTTGCCAAGGCACTGCGGCCGGTGATGAGGGTGGAGGACACCGTAGATTACCGCTTGGCTCAGCTGGGGCTGCGCTCTGCCGACATCAACGACGTGGTCAACACGCACCTGCATTTTGACCATGCGGGCAACAATGACGCTTTCCCGAACGCCACGTTTCATGTGCAGAGGAGCCACTATGATGCGGCTCTGGACAACCCCTCCTTTCCCAACCAGTACTGGCGCCTTGCCGGCCTCAACTACAGCCTGGTTGAGGGGGAGACGGACCTTGGGGACGGGGTCTTGGTCTTCCCCACTCCGGGACACGCCCCGGGCCATCAATCGGTCGAAGTCCGTATGGACAGCGGCGCGACCATGATCATCTGTGGGGACGCCATCTACGAGGAGGACAACGTCCGCCACGACTCCTGGGGAGGACACGCCGACCCGCAGGAGGCGCGCGCCAGCGCTCTTCGACTGTTGCAGCGAGGCCGCGACCTGAAAGCTACGGTGCTCTACGGCCACGACGCCAGCCAGTGGGCCTCGATCCGGCAGGCTCCGAGCTGGTACGAATAGCAGCCACCGCGAGGAGCGACCGGGGTCGCGGCAGCGCCCGTGGTAGACCGGGGCTGCGGGTGATGGGAGGGCTCTTAGCAACGACCACACCTCATCCACTCCGACGCGTCGTCCGGGAGCGCCAAGGACGTCCCAAGCCACGAGGTGGCCCTGTCGCCCCCGGACTCCAAACGTAGTATTGGCCCGCTGTAATGCAGCTTGCGAGCGGGCCCGAGAGCCGGGCCCTCGTGATGGCCCCTAGTGCCTGACCCGTCAGTCTTGGCCCGGGCTGCGCTCATCGTCAACCGCGACCCCCATGGAACCAAACATCTGCAGAGCCATGGGCAGCACCTGGCTGCTGTCGATCACCACTCCGCGCAGGGAGGGCGCTCCCCTGATGTCATCCAGGGTCGACCCGTGAAGGCGCGCTCCGAGGACTCTGGCCTGAGAGAACTCGACCGCGCCGAGGTCGCAATCGAAGAGGCGCAGCGACTCGACG
>DAHWNZ010000139.1:0-2406 GCA_027339635.1 Candidatus Dormiibacterota bacterium | reverse complement strand
AATCAGTCGGTCGCCAGTCAAGACCTCCCCTGATCAGTCTGTCAAGAGAGCGTCCAGGGGTGCCCAGTTCTCAAAAGGAGGCTCGATGAAGTACATGATGCTTATCTGCGTGGACGGAGCCGAGCGGCGGCAGCAGGTCGAGCGCAGAAGCCCGGAGGAAGCAGCCGAAACGATGCGCCGAATGGGGGCCTGGCTAGCCGACGTCGATGGTCGGGGAGTGAGGTTGCACGGCGGCGAACTTCAGCCCGTCAGCTCCGCCACCACGGTGCGCCTGCGTGAAGGCCAGCTCCTGGTGACTGACGGTCCTTTCGCCGAGACCAAGGAGCAGATAGCCGGCTACGACGTGATCGAGTGCGCCAACCTCGATGAGGCGATCGAGGTCGCCTCGCGACACCCGGTGGCCCAGTGGGGCTCGATCGAGGTACGCCCCCTCGTCGACGACTAGCAGTTGGGGCCCATTCGGCGGTGGAGCTGCCGGGGCAGGCCGGTTGAGGTGATCCAGGGAGACGCGGACCAATGCCAGAGCTGGACCGAGAGACGGATCGTGCGATTGCGGACGCGTTCCGCGGGGAGTGGGGGCGCATCGTCTCCTCGCTCATCCGGCTCACGGGAGATTGGGATCTGGCCGAGGAGTGTGCGCAAGATGCCTTCAGCACAGCCGTACAGCGCTGGCCCCAAGACGGGGTGCCCAACCGTCCTGGGGCGTGGCTGACCACCGTGGCGCGCAATCGAGCGCTCGACCGGGTCCGTCGCCATGCGATGGAGGAGCGGAAGCTGATCGAGGTGGCCGCGGAAATACCTCCGGACCCGGAGGAGCCAGTGTTCCAGGAGATTCCGGACGATCGGCTCCGCCTCATCTTCACCTGCTGCCACCCTGCACTGCCGCTGGAGGGCCGGGTCGCCCTCACCCTCCGCACGCTCGCTGGACTCTCCACGGCGGAGATCTCGCGGGCGTTCCTGGTTCCGGAGGCCACCATGGCCAAGCGGCTGGTGCGAGCCAAGCACAAGATCCGGGACGCGCGGATCCCATTTCAGGTGCCTCCGCCCCACCGTCTGCCCGAACGAACAGCCGGAGTCCTCGCGGTGATCTACCTTCTGTTCAACGAGGGGTACGGAGCCAGTGCCGGGGCGGCCCTGATCCGGCGAGACCTCTGCGCCGAGGCCATCCGTCTCGCCCGTCTGGTGGTGCACCTTATGCCGGACGACAGCGAGGCTCGCGGCCTACTGGCGCTGATGCTCCTGCAGGATTCGCGCCGGGCGGCCCGGCTCGATGAAGCCGGGGAGCTCGTGAACCTGGAGGAGCAGGATCGGAGTCAGTGGGACCATGATGAGATTGATCAGGGGCTGCAAGAGCTCGCGGCGGCCCGGCATGGCCACCGGTCCGGTCCTTACTGCCTGCAGGCGACGATCGCCGCCTGCCACGCTACCGCTGGCCAGGCGAGCGCCACCAACTGGGCCAGGATTGCCGAGCTGTACCGGCAGCTGCAGCGGCTCACCCCCTCCCCGATCGTAGAGCTGAATCGAGCGGTGGCGGTGGCCATGGCCGAGGGGCCGGAGGCAGGGTTGGAGCTGGTCGCTGCCCTGGAGCAGACCGGCGCTCTTGAGGGCTACTACCTGCTTCCTGCAACCAGAGCCGATCTGCGGCGTCGGCTGGGGCGCTACGCGGAGGCGGCAGCTGATTACCGCGCGGCGCTGGATCTAGTCACGACCGACACCGAGCGCCGCTATCTCGTTCGTCGGCTCGCCGCGATCCGGCATGAGGGTGTACAGCAAGGGACCAAGCTGGGGCAGACGGTTGACGACAAGGGTGATGCGGTGTTGCGCCTGACCCCCGAGACGACTGACCCTCCAAGCGAGGGGGATACGCCGCAATGAAGTACATACTCTGGGAATGTCCAGAGCAGGCAGCGGAGCCGGCTCGGGGTCTGGCGGGCGAAGCTGGGAGGAGAGCATGGACGGTGAGATCCTGACAACGGAGACCGAAGTGCTCCTGCGATACCTTCAGGGGCAGCGTGATCATGTGCTGGGGACCCTGGAGGGCCTCACCGAGGACGAGATGCACAGGTCAATGCTGCCCTCCGGCTGGACGTTCCTCGGCCTGATCCAGCACCTGGCTGTCGACGTAGAGCACTTCTGGTTCACTGCCGTCGTAGGGGGCAAGGGAGTTGACGTCGGCACCTCGGAAAACGCCTGGGATGTCGCTGCCGACGTCTCCAGCGGGTCGATCATAGAGCTCTACCGCCGTGAGGCCCAGACGAGTGACGAGGTGATCACTGCGACCCCGCTCACAGCTGCCCCAGCGTGGTGGCCCGATGGGCTGTTCGGCTCCTGGCGCCTACAGGACCTGCGGGAGGTGATGCTCCACGTCATCGCGGAGACGGCCTGCCACACTGGACATCTGGATGC
>DAHWNZ010000138.1:0-2531 GCA_027339635.1 Candidatus Dormiibacterota bacterium | reverse complement strand
CTCGAGCGGGCCGGTCACTGCGACGAGCGCCCCCTACTGCGACTTCGCCGCGCCGTTTCGCATCGAGCGATGATCGAAGCCCAGAACCTGGTCAAGCGCTACGGGTCCACAACGGCTGTCAGTGACCTTTCTTTTTCCATCCGGCCCGGGATGGTCACCGGTTTCCTCGGCCCGAACGGTGCCGGGAAGACCACCACCATGCGGATGATCCTCGGCCTCGACGCGCCGACGCATGGCTCGGTTACCGTCGACGGACGCAGCTACCGCGACCTCTCGGCACCCATGCGCAAGGTGGGAGCCTTGCTCGACGCCAAGGCGCTCCACGGTGGTCGCCGCGCCTACGACCACCTCCTCTGCCTGGCCCAAAGCAATGGCATCCCCCGCAGTCGGGTGGACGAGGTGCTCCACGTCGTCGGCCTCGAAGGCGCGGCCAAGCGTCGAGCGAAGGGCTTTTCACTGGGCATGGGTCAGCGCCTCGGCATCGCCTCGGCGCTCCTCGGTGACCCGGAGGTGCTCATCTTCGACGAGCCGGTGAATGGTCTCGATCCCGAGGGCATCCACTGGGTCCGGACTCTCATGCATGGGCTGGCCGCCGAGGGACGCACCGTTCTGGTCTCCAGCCACCTGATGAGCGAGATGGCCGTTACCGCCGACCACTTGCTCGTGATCGGAAAGGGCCAGCTGATCGCCGATGCCAGTCTGGATGAGTTCGTGCGATCCAGTTCCAAACACTCGGTGCACGTCCGCAGCCCACAAGCGGCCGAGTTAGCTGCTCGATGCCGAGAGGCTGGCGCTAGCGTCCGGGACAGCAGCACATGTCGGATGGCGACCGACCCCGCTGTGGACACGAACGCACGGACCGCGCCTGACGTCATCGAGATCACGGGGATGGAGAGCGAAGCGGTGGGATCGCTGGCCGCCGCCCACGGCATCGTGCTGTTCGAACTCACCCCGGTCCAGGCCTCATTGGAGGAAGCATTCATGGAACTGACCCGAGCAAGTGTGGAGTACCAGGCGAGAGTGGCGACCCCATGACGGCCTCCTCGTCCGCCGCCGACCAGGATCATCGGACCGCTTATCACTCCGCCACCTTCAGTGACGTTCTGCGCTCGGAGTGGACCAAGCTCCGTTCGGTCCGCTCGACCTTGTGGGCGCTGACCGTCTTCGTAGTGCTCAGTATCGGCTTGGGAGCGGTCATCAGCGCGGCCGCCGCCCACGCCTACGCAACCAGCAGCGCTTCCGACAAGGCGACCTGGGACCCAACCGGCCTCAGCACGTCCGGGATGGCCCTCGGCTCGCTGGCTATCGTCGTGCTCGGGGTGCTTTACATCAGCTCCGAGTACTCATCCGGGATGATCCGTACTAGTCTGATCGCCGTCCCGAAGCGCGGCCGGCTACTGGCGGCCAAATCGCTGATCTTCGGCACGGTCACCTTAGTCGTGGGCGAGGTCGTCAGCTTCGTGGCGTTCTTCGTGGGCCAGGCCCTCATCAGCGGTCATGCCCCCTACGCGACGCTGGGCGAACCCGGGGTGGCGCGGGCTGTGGTGGGAGCAGGGCTGATGGTGACGGCTCTGGCGGTGCTCGCCGTCGTTGTGGGGACACTGCTCCGGCACTCGGCCGCCGCCATCGCCACCCTGATGGCCATCCTGCTCGTGCTCCCGGCCATCGCCCAGGCGCTGCCGACTTCTTGGCGGAACTTGATCACCGAGTTCTGGCCGACCCAAGCCGGGAGCCAGCTCACTAGCGTCTACCACGCGGCCCACACCCTCCAGCCCTGGCCCGGATTCGGCGTGATGTGCCTGTTCGTCGCCATTGTGTACGCCATTGCCGCGATGCTGCTGGATCGCCGGGACGCATTGTGATGGATGAGAGCGCCTCGACATAGCCAGCGACCCTTGACCTCCGCCGCGCCCTGTGATCCATCGACGAACCATGGGCCGCTTAGGAGAACCCTCGCCCAGGATCGCCGCGGTCGGGGGTCAGCGTGGTTCCCCTGGGAGCCACGGTCTGTCTTTGTGGTGGGGGCCTTCCGCCTTGGCGCGGTGTCGCTACTGATCGGCGCCACCGGTTTTCAAAACATCATGCTCAGGCTGTCCCCGAACGCCGGAGCGAGATCGACCTGCACCGCGCCCTGGGTGCGACCAAAGATCACATCGGCATCCACTATTCCAGGGTGCTGCCCAGTCTTCAGCGTGAGGGAGCCGGCAGGATGGACGACATCCTGGACACGCCAGCAACTCCAGCCGACTCCTCCAAAACTGGGGTCAACGGCACCTCGGGTCCATCTTCGGCTCAGAAGTGGGGGCGCCTCGGATCTCAAAAAGTGGAGCCGACGGTCAGATTCGAACTGACGGCCAGCTGTTTACAAAACAGCTGACGCTGAGATCGTTCATGCAGATCCGCGAAGTAGCCATACCGCAATCTATACCGCAATTAGGCAGTTGTCCACAGGTTGAGGAGCCTGTCAGACGGCCTCGAGAGCCCGCGCACCAGGGGCGGGGATCGGTTCACCGTCCTCGCGCATCCCGGCC